>DASVTN010000071.1:0-44057 GCA_036387555.1 Allosphingosinicella sp.
TGCAGATCGCCTCGATCCGCTCCTGCGGGCCGACCACATGCTCCATCGCCCGAACGAACTCAGCCGCAAGCCGGCCGTGGGTCACCAAAACCAGACCAATCATCAGACTTCCCAATCCTGCGGCTTGCCCCCGCCGCCGCCTTCGACCCCCTCGCGCGGCGGCGAGGTGAGGTCGCGATGCTCGACCGTGGGCGAAAATCCCGCCTCGCGCAACCGGGCAGCGACCCGTTCCACGGCGTGGACGGAGCGATGCCGTCCCCCGGTACAGCCGAACGCGACTGTCACATAGGATTTCCCCTCCGCCCCGTAGCGGGGAAGGAGGAAGAGAAGCAGATCCTCGATCCTGGAGAGCGCCTCGGCATAGGCTTCATCGCCGGCGACATACTGGCCCACGGCGGGGTCGAGGCCGGTGAGATCGCGAAGCGAATCGACCCAATAGGGGTTCCTCAGGAACCGCAGGTCGAAGACGTTGTCGGCGTTGCGCGGAACGCCGCGGGCAAAGCCGAACGACATGATCGTCAGGGTCGGAGTCAGCCGGTCCGCTCCGAAACGCTGGCGGATCTGCTGCTGAAGCGCGTTCGGCGCCGTGTCGGTTGTGTCGACGACATGATCGGCCCAGCGCCGGAGCGGCTCCATCAGCTCCCGCTCGGCGGCGATGCCGTCCGTCGCCGGCCGGTCCGGAGCGAGCGGATGGCGGCGGCGGGTCTCCGAATAGCGGCGGATGAGCTCGGAACCGGCGCAATCGAAATAGAGGGTTTCGACCGGGACCCGCTGCTCGCTCGCAAGCGCCTTGATCTGCTGGACGATCCGGTTGGCGTCGAAATCGCGGGTACGGCTGTCGACCCCGAGCGCGAGGGGACGCCGCCTGCGCGAGTTGCCCTTGCCGAGCGGGGTCTCGAGCAGATCCTCGAGCAGCGACAAGGGCAGATTGTCGACCACCTCCCAGCCGAGATCCTCGAGCGTCCGGAGCGCGGTCGACTTGCCCGCGCCGGACAGGCCGGTGACGAGCAGGATCCGCTGCGGGGCCGGGCCGGCGGTCAAAGGGGAAGTCCGAAACGCACGAGGGCATGTTCTAGCTTGAGCGGCGCCGAAGGCTCAAGCGCCGCGAGCGCCACCTGTGGAATGTCGAGGCCGGCGAGCCTTATCACACGGCTCTCCGGCAGCCGCTCCGGCGCCCTGTCAAGATCGGCGTGGAGGCAGACAGGCAATCCGGGCGTCGCCGGAAGCTCGACGAGGCCGATCCCGCGAACCTCGATCTTTCCGGCTATCGAATCGGGCGCGTAGGCGAGCACGGAGCCGCTCACGCGCCGCAACCGCGTATAATCGTCGCTGACCAGCAGCGCTCCGCGATCGATGAGGCGCAAGGCGAGGTCCGACTTGCCGGCGCCCGAGCGACCCGCGAGCAGCACGGCGCGGCCGCCCATCGCGACGCAGGACGCGTGGACGATCTCCTCCGCTGGCGGCCTCATTCCGGCGGCGCCTCGGGGAAGTGGAGCACGAAGCGGGCTCCGCTGCGGCCGTCGTGGCGGCTCTCCACCTCGATCCGGCCATCATGTCCGTCGACGGTCGCCTTGGCGATGGCGAGGCCGAGCCCGGAATGGCGGCCGAAGCCGTCCGCCTCGGGCCGGACGCTGTGGAAGCGGCGGAAGATCGACTGCCGCGCTTCCCCGGGTACTCCGGGCCCTTCGTCCTCGACCGCGATCACCACCTCACCGCCGAATCGGGCGGCGCCGATCTCGACCAGGCCTTCGGGCGGCGAGAAGGAGATGGCGTTGTCGACGATATTGTCGATGGCCCGCGCCAGCCGCGATTCGTCGCCGAGGATTACGGCGCTTCCGACCCGCGGCCGGGCGAAGGCGAGCCGCACCCGCCGCTCCGCCGCCCGCGGCCGCCACAGGTCGAGCAGGCTTTCGAGCAGCCCCCCCAGGTCGACCGGTTCGAACCGGGTGCGGCTCAATTCAGCGTCGAGGCGCGAGGCTTCGGCGATATCGACGATCAGCCGGTCGAGCCGGACGACGTCGCTTCGGACGATCTCGAGAAGCTGCCGGCGAAGCGCGGGATCCTCGATCCTGTCGAGGCTGTCGACGGCGGAGCGAAGCGAGGCGAGCGGGTTCTTGAGCTCATGGGTGACGTCGGCGGCGAAGGCTTCAGTGGCGTCGATCCGGTAGCGCAACGACTGGGTCATGTCGCTCAGCGCCCGCGCGAGGAGGCCGATCTCGTCGCGGCGGGCGGGGAGGGTGGGGACCGCCACTTCGCGGGCGCGCCCGAGCCGGACCTGATGGGCCGCCCGGGCCAGCCGCCGAAGCGGCAAGGCGATGGTCCGGGCCAGGAACAGCGAGAGCAGGACCGACATGATCAAGGTGACGAAGACGACGATCAGCAGCGTGCCGCGCTCGGCGCGCACGATGCCCCTGATGTCGCGCGCATTGCGGGTGAGAAGCAGGACGTCCCCCGATGCCGGGATCCGCGAGGCCGCGGAGATGAACAAGGTTCCCTCCGGCGCCCTGCGGAGCATGGTCGTCGGGCGCGGCGCGCGGACGGCCGCCACCGCTTCGCTCCAGCCCTCGATGCGCTCGGCCTCCGGAAGCTGCAGCGGCAGGGCCGGCGGCTTGCCCGCGACGGCGTCGAACAGATTGTCGAGCAGCCGCGCGACATTCTTCCGCCACGGCTCGCTCGCGGGATCGCGAAGCTCATAAGTCGGCGGCCCGCCGTGCCAGCTGTCCATGCGCAATTCGCCGCCGGCCCCGAAAACGCGCAGGCGAGTGCGGGAACGCGCGCCGAGCCGGTGGAGCAGGGCCGTCTTCTCCCCCGGCTCCGCCAGCGCGAGCGAATCTGCCATGATCCCCACCTGGGTCTCGGCGCTGGTGACCGCTCCGGTGGTCAGCCGCCCGCGGAAGCTGTCCAGGTAGAAGATGCTTCCGGCGAGGACCGCGAGGGCGAATATGTTGACCGCGAGGATGCGGTGGAGAAGCATCCAGCGTCCCGACCATTTGAGGTCGAGATCCTTCTCCTCACTCCTCGGCAAAACGGTAGCCCACGCCGTAGAGCGTCTCGATCGCCTTGAACTCGCCGTCGGTCGCCCGGAACTTCCGCCTCAGGCGCTTGATGTGGCTGTCTATGGTGCGGTCGTCGACGTAGATGTCGTCCTGATAGGCGACGTCCATCAGCTGGTTGCGCGATTTGACCACCCCCGGCCGCTGCGCGAGCGCTTCGAGGATCATGAACTCGGTGACCGTCAAGGTGACGTCGCGGCCGTCCCAGGCCACCCGGTGGCGGGCCGGATCCATCTGCAGCCGCCCGCGCACGATCTGTGGGACCTCGGCCTCGGCCTGGCTATCGTCGGCGAGTGCCGCCCGAGCTTCCGCGCGCCTCAGGACTGCTCGGATTCGAGCGATCAAGAGCCTCTGACTAAACGGCTTGGTAACGTAATCGTCGGCACCGAGCGCGAGGCCCAGCGCTTCATCTATCTCCTCGTCCTTGGAGGTGAGGAAGATGACCGGAAGCTCGGTCTTCTCGCGAAGGCGGCGCAGGAGCTCCATCCCGTCCATCTTCGGCATCTTGACGTCGAGCACCGCCAGCTCGGGCGGGTTGTCGACGAGCGCCTTGAGCGCCGCCTCGCCGTCGGAATAGACGCGCGTCGCGAAGCCCTCCGCCTGGAGCGCGATCGACACCGACGTGAGGATGTTGCGGTCGTCGTCGACGAGCGCGATGGTGACCGGCATTCTTTCCCTTCGCCCCGCGGTTGAAGAACCCTCAATAGCGGCTGAGCCCCGTCATTGCGAGCGAAGCGAAGCAATCCAGCAACGGCCTGTGCGACGGGCGCCGTTGCTGGATTGCTTCGTCGCTGCGCTCCTCGCAATGACGCGTCTCAGCCCTCACCCTTTGACGAAACGAACCCGCTTCGATATGCGCGGCCCGATCCGAAGGGCGGCGCCTTGCCGCCCGTTTGTCATACAATTTCAAGGAGAATGTCGTGGCCAACCGCGTGCCGGCAAGAGGGCTGGGGTTAAGCACCGAAGCCGAGCTTCACTGGAACCTCATGACTCCGCAGCTTGTCGAGGAGGCGGTCCGCCGCGGCGAAGGCGTGCTGGCCAAGGACGGCCCGCTGGTCGTCCGCACCGGCAAGCACACCGGCCGCTCCGCTCAGGACAAGTTCATCGTCCGGGACGCGGAGACCGAATCCACCATCTGGTGGGACAACAACAAGTCGATGACCTCCGACCATTTCGCGGCCCTCAAGGAGGATTTCCTCGCCGCTTTGGCGCAGAAGGAGACTCTCTTCGTCGCCGACCTGTTCGGCGGCTCGCAGCCCGAGCACCGGGTGCGGGTCCGGGTCATCAACGAGCTCGCCTGGCACAACCTCTTCATCCGCACGCTCCTCGTTCGTCCGGAGCCTGCCGAGCTCGCCGGCTTCGAGCCCGAATTTACGATCATCGACCTGCCCAGCTTCCGCGCCGATCCGGCCCGCCACGGCACCCGCTCCGAGACGGTGATCGCCGTCAACCTCACCGATCGGACGATCCTGATCGGCGGCACCGCTTATGCCGGCGAGATGAAGAAGTCCGTCTTCGGAATCCTCAACTATCTGCTTCCGGCGGAAGGCGTGATGCCGATGCACTGCTCGGCCAATATCGGCCCGGACGGCGACACCGCCGTCTTCTTCGGCCTGTCCGGCACCGGCAAGACGACCCTTTCCGCCGACGCCGGCCGGACCCTCATCGGCGACGACGAGCATGGCTGGTCCGACACCGCCGTCTTCAACTTCGAGGGCGGCTGCTACGCCAAGATGATCCGCCTGTCGGCCGAGGCCGAGCCCCAGATCCATGGCATGACCAAGCGCTTCGGAACCGTCCTCGAGAACGTCATGATCGATCCCGAGACCCGGGAGCTGGACCTCGACGACGCCACCTATGCGGAGAATACGCGCGGCGCCTATCCGATCGAGTTCGTCTCGAACTGCAGCAAGGCGAACATGGGCCCGGTGCCCCGGAACATCGTATTCCTCACCGCCGACGCCTTCGGAGTGCTTCCTCCGGTCGCCCGGCTGACGCCCGACCAGGCCATGTATCATTTCCTGTCCGGCTATACCGCGAAGGTGGCCGGAACCGAGATTGGGGTGACGGAGCCGGAAGCGACCTTCTCGACCTGCTTCGGAGCCCCCTTCATGCCGCGCCACCCAAGCGTCTACGGCAATCTACTGAAGGAGCGGATCGCCCGGGGCGGAGTGTCCTGCTGGCTGGTCAATACCGGCTGGACCGGCGGCAAGTACGGCGTCGGCGAGCGGATGCCGATCAAGGCGACCCGAGCGCTTCTCAACGCCGCGCTGGACGGCAGCCTGAACGACGTCGAGTTCCGCACGGACGAGAATTTCGGCTTCGAGGTTCCGGTCTCGGTGCCGGGCGTCGACACGGGCATCCTGAACCCGCGCGACACCTGGACCGACAAGGCGGATTATGATTCGACGGCGGCGAAGCTGGTGAAGCTCTTCATCGACAATTTCGCCAAGTTCGAAGCCCATGTTGACGCCGGAGTCCGCGACGCCGCGCCGCGCGCGCAGGCGCGGCAAGCCGAGGCGGAGCCCACCGCCACCGCCGCCTGACGCTCCATTCGAAAAAGGCGACAGTCACTAGTGACTGTCCCCACGCTCGGAAGGGGCGCGTCGGCGGCGGCCGGCGCGCCCTTTTTCTGTTTCGTCCTGCCGGCGCAGGCCGGCATCCATGAACACCGCCGTGCTCATCCTGGTGGGGACCGTGTTCATGGATCCTGGATCAAGTCTGGGATGACGGGTTGAAGGAACGACAATGACCGACAAGCCCGAACCCCGCCTCTTCGCGGACGACGCCGCGGTCCGCCACATCGGCGAGGGCCTGCTCGCCCGCACGCTGCGCCGCGAGGAATGGACCCACGAAGCCCACCTCGCCGCCTGCTGCTGGCTCCTGGTGGAGCGCCCGGACCTGATCCCCGAGCGCGACCTCCCCGACCTCATCCGCCGCTTCAACGAGAGCGTCGGAGGGGTGAACAGCGACTCCGAAGGCTATCACGAGACCATCACCCAGTGCTTCATCCGGGCGGTGCGGGTGTATCTGTCGCGGGTCGATCCGGAGCTGCCGCTGGTCGGGAAGGTCAACGGGCTGCTGGCTTCCGAGGAGGGGAAGCGCGACTGGCCGCTGTGCTTCTACGACCCGAGGACCCTGTTCGGCCGCGAGGCTCGACTGGGATGGGTGGAGCCGGACCTGGCTCGGCTTCCGGGAGCTTAGCCGCCGGCGCGGGTGAGGGCGGCAAGCCGCTTTTGGCTCACACGAAGACACAAAGGCACAAAGGGTCCGGCGAGAATCCGCGCGCAGCGCCTTTCATCCGCATTCGGAGGAAAGGTTGAAGCGGCTTCGCCGCACAGCCCCTTCGTGCCTTCGTGTCTTCGTGTGAATCTATCTTCCGGGGGCAGCGCGCGGGGGCTCCGCGAAAGGTCATCAGGTCCGGGGAACGGGGGTGGGCGGGGCCGCCGACATACGAACTCCGCATATCCGTCATGCCGGACTTGATCCGGCATCCACCTTCGCTGCCCGTCCGCCGCAAGGCAGGTGGACCCCGGATCAAGTCCGGGGTGACGCCTGTCGACGACTCGAACCGTAGCTTTGTGCTTCAGTCCTCGCTGGTCTGGCTGTGCTCGCCGCCGGGATCGGTGATTCCGTCGAGGGCGACGGAGGCGGCTTCGCTCTGGTCGGAGCGGCTGATGTCGCCCAGCGAGACGATTCCGACGAGGGTCTCGCCTTCGCGGCTGAGCACCGGCATCCGGCGGACCTGCGCGTCGCTCATCTTGAGGGCCACCGCTTCGACCTCCTCGTCGTCGAAGCAATAGACGAGGTCCTCGGTCATCACGTCGCGCACGGGCGTGTCGGGACCAAGGCCTTCGGCCACTCCGCGGACAGCGATGTCGCGATCGGTGACCATTCCGATGAGCTTGTCGCCGTCGCTGACGGGCATCGCGCCCGCGTCGGCCCGGAGCATGAACTGTGCGGCTTCGCGGATCGGCTGGTCCGCGGTGACGGTCTCGACCTCCTGGGTCATGAACTCGGCTACTTTCATCGATCGGTCTCCTGGCGGGGTTTCGCTCCAAGAACCCCCGGGCCGCGGAACCGGGCCCGCGTCCCGGCGCGACCCGGTCACGCTCTGGCGATCACTTGCCCTGCGGGACGATGTCGATCTCGAACAGCTTCGCCCAATTCTTGCCGGTCACGAACAACCGGTCGCGCCTGGCGTCGTAGGCGATGCCGTTGAGGACGGCATCGGGATCGCCGTTCGAATTCTCCGCCGCGAGCTGGGTGAGGTCGATCCAGCCCTTCACGGCGCCGCTCTTGGGATCGATGCGGGCGATCCTCCGGCCCATCCAGACGTTCGCGAAGATCTCGCCCTTGACCCATTCGAGCTCGTTCAGCCGCTCCACCGGCTCGCCCTTGTAGGTGACGGCGACCCGTTTCCGCTCCCGCATCGTCGCCGGATCGAAGAAGCGGAGCGTGCTGGTGCCGTCGCTGAGGATGATGTTCTTGCCGTCCTGGGTCAGGCCCCAGCCTTCGCCGGTGTAGCGGAACTGCCCCTTGGGCTTGAGATCGGCGCGGTTCCAGCGGAAGCCCACGCCGTCCTGCCAGGTCAGGCTGAGGAGGTCGGGGCCCCAGTTGACGAGGCC
Organism: Allosphingosinicella sp.; assembly: GCA_036387555.1. Lineage (GTDB taxonomy): Bacteria > Pseudomonadota > Alphaproteobacteria > Sphingomonadales > Sphingomonadaceae > Allosphingosinicella. The sequence goes on from DASVTN010000071.1 coordinate 7,682, forward strand.
TTCGCCGAAATATTGGGCCGGGATGTCGACCGAGCGGAGCACCTTGCCGTCCTCCAGCCTTACCTCGCGGACGGTCGACTGGCGGTTGAGGCCGGTGCTTTCGTAGAGCCGGCCGTCGAGGAAGATCAGCCCCTGGGTGAAGGCGGCCGGATCGTGCGGATATTCGCGGACGACCCTGTAGGAGTCGACCGGCGGCTCGGCCGTGGCGGAGGCCCCGCAGGCGGCGACTCCCAGGAGGGGGGCGAAGAGGGGGAGGAGGGGCAGCGAGCGTTTCGTCATGGCGTGTTCATGGTGAGGAGGTCGTAGGAGGCGACCACCTCGTCCTTCTGGTTGAGGACATAGACGGCCCAGCGCACCTCGCCCATATCCTCGTTGCGGACGCTCTTGGATTTGACGGTCAGCTCGACCCGCATCGAATCGCCGGGATAGAGCGGGGTCTGGAAGCGAAGGCCCTCCAACCCGTAATTGGCGAGGACAGGGCCCGGATCCGGATCGACGAACAGGCCGGCCGCGAAGCTCAGGATGAGGTAGCCGTGGGCGACCCGGCCGTCGAAGATCGGGTTCGCCTTCGCCGCCTCCTCGTTCATGTGGGCGTAGAAATTGTCGCCGGTAAAAGCGGCGAAATGCTCGATGTCCTCGATAGTGACGGTGCGGCTCGCGGTCTTCAGGGTGAAGCCGACCTCCAGCTCCGAGATGCGCTTGCGGAACGGGTGGCGATCGCCCTCGGCCTTGGGCGCGCCTGGAAGCCATTGGCCGACCACGTTGGAGAGGACGGCCGGCGAGCCCTGAAGCGCGGTGCGCTGCATGTAATGGGTCACGCCGCGGATGCCGCCCATCTCCTCCCCGCCGCCGGCGCGGCCGGGGCCGCCATGGACGAGGACTGGGAGGGGGGAGCCGTGGCCGGTCGATTCCTTCGCGCTCGTCCGGTCGAGGATGACCATCCGGCCGTGATAGGCGCCCGCCCCCAGGACGAACTCCTCCGCGACCCGTGGGTCGAAGGTGAACAGCGACAAGGCGAGGCTCCCCATTCCCCGATTGGCGAGCGCTACGGCGTCGCCCAGATCGCGATAGGGCATGATCGTGGAGACGGGCCCGAAGGCCTCGATGTCGTGGACGGCGGACGATCCCCAGGGGTCGTCCGAGCGCAGGAGGATGGGCGAGATGAACGAGCCGTTCCCGGCCACCGGCGACAGCTCCGGATCGCCGGAGACGATCCGCGCCGACTTCGCAAGCTCGGCGACGGCTTCGCGGACGGAGCGCAGCTGCGAGCGGCTGGCGAGAGCGCCCATCGTCGTCCCTTCCTCGCGCGGATCGCCGATCCGGGCCTTGCCGAGCCGCTCGATGAGCGCCGCCTGCACCGCGTCGAGATGCTCGGCCGGCGCCATGGCGCGGCGGATCGCGGTGCATTTCTGCCCCGCCTTGACCGTCATCTCGCGCGCGATCTCCTTGATGAAGAGGTCGAACTCGGGAGTGCCCGGAGCGGCGTCGGGGCCGAGAACGGAGGCATTCAAGCTGTCGCGCTCCGCGATGAAGCGGACGCTCTCGCGGGCGATCACCGGATGGGTCTGGAGCTTCATCGCGGTCTGTGCCGAGCCGGTGAAGCTGACGACGTCCTGGAGGGTAAGATGGTCGAACAGGTCGCCGACGCCGCCCATGACGAGCTGCAGCGCGCCGGGCGGGAGCACGTCCGCCTCGATCATGATCCGGAACGCGGCCTCGGCGAGATAGCCGGTCGCCGACGCCGGCTTGACGACGGCCGGCACCCCGGCGAGCAGGGTGGGGCCGAGCTTCTCGAGCATTCCCCAGATCGGGAAGTTGAAGGCGTTGATGTGGACTGCGACGCCCTGGAGCGAGGTGTAGACGTGCTGGCCGACGAAAGTCCCGCCCTTGGACAGGGGCTCGACGGCGCCGTCGATCAGGATCCGCGAATTGGGAAGCTCGCGCCGGCCCTTGGACGAGAAGGAGAAGAGGGTCCCGGCCCCGCCTTCGATGTCGATCCAGCCGTCGGTTCGGGTGGCTCCGGTCTCGTAGCTGAGCTCGTAAAGCTCCTCCTTGCGCGCCATGATCGCGTTCGCGAGCGCCTTGAGCATGTGCGCCCGCTCGTGGAAGGTGAGCCGCCGAAGCGCCGGTCCGCCGACCCGGCGGGCATGGTCGAGCATGGCGGCGAAATCGAGGCCGCCGCTCCCCGTTTCGGCGACCACCTCGCCTGTGACCGCGCTCTCCACCGGCGCGAGGCCTCCTTCGGCGCCGTACCAGCGGTCCTGTGCGTAATTCAGAAGCTTGAGAGTCTTCATCTCTGATCCTTTAGCCGCTCGTTGCGGGCGGAGCGAAGCAATCCGGTCCTCGGCTCGTCGCAGGCGCCGTGCTGGATTGCCGCGTCGCTTCGCTCCCCGCAACGGCGTGAGTCACTTGCCGGTAAAGTTCGGCTTCCTTTTCTCCATGAACGCCGCGACGCCTTCGCGATAGTCGTCACCGAAGCCGAGCTCCCGCATCGCATCGCGCTGGAGGTCGAGCTCTTCATCCAGGCTGTGGCCCCAGCTTTCGCGGATCATCTTCTTGATGCGCCCGAGGCCCTTCGTCGGAGCCTGGGCGAAGCGTTGGGCGAGGGCGTCGACCTCCTCGTCCAGCCGCTCGTCGTCGACCGCCTTCCAGATCAGCCCCCACTCGGCCGCTTTCTCGGCGGGCAGCGGCTCGGCGGTGAGGGCGAGGCCGAGCGCCCGCGCCTGGCCGACGAGCCTGGGAAGCACCCAGGTGCCGCCGCTGTCGGGGATGAGGCCGATCGAGGCGAAAGACTGGATGAACTTCGCCGACCTTCCCGCGACGACGACATCGCAGGCGAGCGCGATATTGGCGCCCGCGCCGGCCGCGACTCCGTTGACCCGGGCGATGACGGGGAAGGGCAGGCCGGTCAGGGTGCGGATGAGGGGGTTGTAGCGCTGCTCGACCGACTCGCCGAGGTCGACCGCCTGGCCCGGCGCGACGGCCCGGTCATTGAGGTCCTGCCCCGCGCAGAAGCCGCGGCCGGCGCCGGTCAGGACCAGCACCCGAGCGCCCTCGAGCTTCGAGAGCGCCTCGGCCACCTCCTCATGCATCTCGACGGTGAAGCTGTTGAGCCGGTCGGGACGGTTGAGCGTCAGGCGCGCGATGCCGCCTTCCTTCGAGAAGTCGATGGTGCGGTAGGTCATGGGGTTTGGCTTTAGCTACCGCTGGGCGGTGGCGGAAGAGGCCCCACGTCATCCCGGCGGAAGCCGGGACCTCAGGTCGGGAAGTCTCGGCGGGTCTCCCTGAGGTCCCGGCTTCCGCCGGGATGACGCGCGAGCGTTGCCCCACCGAACGCGCGCGGGGAGTTGTGGCAATCCTGCGTTAAGGTGGGTTTGTTATATTGTTACGAGTGGCTATGTGGCACTGGCTGCCAGGGGGTTCTTCGATCTTGTCGGGTTTGGGTCTGATTTCAACGCTATGAACCGTTTCCTGACGCTCTTGATGATCGTCGTTCTGCTGATCGCGCACGGCTCGTCGGTATCGGCGGCGATCTGCCGCCATGCCAGCGGAACCGAGCATGAAGCGGCGCTGCAGAGCCACGACAAGGACATTCGGACGGTCGCTCACAGCGAAGACGCCGCCGGCAAAGTGGCGGCCAAGAGGGGCGCGCCCTCGGACAGCGGATCCGTTTCGTGGCCGGCCGACATGCTTCCGACACCCGGACTGCCGCTTCCGCTCGCGCTCAGCGAACCGGTAGAGCGCGGCCGCGCCGATGCTCCGGCGCTCGTGGGCGCCTCGCTCCGGCCCCTGCTGGAACCCCCTTCCGCCTGAGCGCGGCATGCCGCGACGGCATGTCCCGCCGCGTTCCCGCGTCCGGGAGCGGCCGATCCGTTCAGTCAGACGCGCCCGCCGGGCGCAAAACGCTGCCGTGACGGCAGCCGAAAAATGGAATTCCACATGCTTCGATCAGCTCTTCTCGCGGGAGCCGCGTTGGCCCTGCTCCCCACGAACGCTTTCGCCCAGGATGTCCCGGCCGAGCCCGGCGCGGAGGATGCCGCCGCCGCCGACGCCCGGGCTCCGGCCGCCGACGACGGGCCTCACGCGGACCACACGCAGGACATCATCATCACCGGCTTCGCCCGCAATCGGGACGACGTGCTTTCGGGCACCTCAGTCGTCTCCGGGGGCGAGCTCGCCCGGGAGCTTCGGCCGACGATCGGCGAAACCCTTGCCCGCCAGCCCGGCGTTTCGGCGACCTCGTTCGGGCCCAATGCCTCGAGGCCGGTTCTTCGCGGTTTCCAGGGGGAGCGGGTGCGGGTGCTGACCGACGGGATCGGAAGCCTCGACGCCTCCAACACCAGCGTTGACCATGCCGTCGCCATCAATCCGCTCACGGCCGACCGGATCGAGGTGCTCCGCGGCCCTTCCGCCCTGTTGTTCGGGTCGGCGGCGATCGGGGGGGTCGTTAACGTCGTCGATTCAAGAATTCCTCGCCGGGTCCCGAAGGAGGGGGTGCATGCGGCGGGCATCCTCACCTACGGTTCGGCCTCGAACGAGCGCTCCGCCAACGCGACGATCGACGTGCCGATCTCCGGCAAGTTCGTGATCCACGCCGACGGCAATTACAGCAAGACCGACGACCTCAGGATCGGCGGCTTCGTCCTGTCGCGCGAGTTGCGGGCTGAGGCGGCCGCGAGCGACGATCCGGAGGTTCGCTCGCTCGCCGGCCTCAGGGGGCGCCTGCCCAACACGGCGGCGGAGACCTCCGACGTCGCCCTCGGCCTCGCCTATGTGGACGGCGACACCAATTTCGGCTTTTCCGTCAACCGCTACGACAGCCTGTACGGCGTTCCGGTGCGCTTCTCGCTGGAGCCCGGCGCGGAGGCGGAGGCGCCGAGGATCGACGTCCGCCAGAACCGCGCCGACGTCCGGGCCGAGATCGACGCCGGCGCCGGCTTCGTCGATTCCGTCCGGTTCCGCGCCGGCTATTCCGACTATCGCCACGACGAGCTGGAGGAATCCGGCGAGATCGGCACCACCTTCCTCACCAAGGGCCTCGAAGGCCGGATCGAGGTCGTCCAGTCGAAGCGCGGCGGCTGGGGCGGCGGCTTCGGCGCCCAATATTTCCGCCGGCACCTCGACGTGATCGGCGAGGAGAAATTCCTTCCCGAAAGCCGGACGTCGCAATTCGGCCTGTTCACGCTCCAGAATTACGAGTCGGGTCCGTTCCGCGCCGAGGCCGGCGCCCGTTACGAGCGCCAGACGGTGAGCGCGGAGGCGGACGCGGATCTGGGCAATCCGGCGCTGAAGCGAAGCTTCGACGCCTTCTCGGGTTCGCTGGGCGCCAGCTACAAGCTCGCCGAAGGGGTTCGCTTCGGCCTCAACGGCTCCCACACCCAGCGCGCGCCTTCGGCCGAGGAGCTGTTCGCCAACGGCCCCCATGCGGGCACCCAATCGTTCGAGATCGGCGATCCGGATCTCGACAAGGAGAAGAGCTGGGGCCTCGAGGCGACGCTGAGCGCCGAGGGCGACGGCTTCAGCCTGTCGGCATCGGTGTTCCGGAGCTGGTTCGACGACTACATCTTCGAGCGGCGCACGGGCGAGATCGAGGACGACCTGCCCGTTTTCCAGATCAGCCAGGCCGACGCCCGCTATTCCGGCATCGAGGTGGAAGCCTCGGTGCGGCTGGCCCGGATCGGCGGAGTGACTATCAACGCCGACGCGGTGGGCGATTACGTCCGAGCGACCATCGACGGCGCCGGGCCGGCGCCGCGAATCCCGCCGCTCCGGCTGATGGGCGGGCTCGAGGCGCAGAGCGAGCGGGTCCAGGGCCGGATCGAAGTCGAGTGGACGGCGGAGCAGGATCGGCTGTCCGAGTTCGAAACTCCGACCCGAGGCTTCACGCTGGTCAATGCGTCGGTGCAGTTCAAGCCGCTGAAGGGAAACCCGAACACGAGCATTACGCTTGCCGCCAACAATATCTTCGACGTCGATGCGAGGCGGCATGCGAGCTTCCTCAAGGACGTGGCTCCGCTCGCCGGCCGCGACATCCGGCTGACGGCGCGGCTGAACTTCTGAGATCCTTAGATCCTCCCCGCGATTTCGCGGGGAGGGGGACCACCCGAAGGGTGGTGGAGGGGCTTTTCTGACTCAGCAAGGCCCCTCCACCAGGCTTCGCCTGGTCCCCCTCCCCTGCAAAATGCAGGGGAGGACTCGAGGCAGTCGTCGCACCAGCAGAACGTCCTGCCGAAACGGCCGGTTTTTAAGCTGGCGGAAAGCCTCGCTCCCGTAGGATGATTCCATTGAGGGATAAGGGCTTAGGAGGGGCTTATGAGGGTATCGACCGGTCTTGGGCGCGGCAGCGCGTTCGTCGGCATCGCTTGTATCGGCCTCGCCACCGCGGCGCTCGCCCACGCCCAGCCCGGCGGCGGCAATGCGCATTCCTCCTCCTTCCCGGGGATGGTGCGCAGCCAGGCCGATCAGGCCATGCCGGCGGCGACCGCCCAGGAAGCCGCCGCCAGGCGGATCCTCGAAGGCCAGGTGCAGGCGCTCGGCCAGGCGTTCAGCGGCGACATCGGAATCGCGGTCCGCGACGTTCAGAGCGGCTGGACGGCCAGCTATGACGGCAACACCTTCTTCCCGCAGCAGAGCGTCAGCAAATTCTGGGTCGCCCTCACCGCTCTAGACAAGGCCGACCGGGGCGATCTGAGCCTTTCGCGTCCGGTGACCCTGACCCGCGCGGACATGACCCTCTTCCACCAGCCGGTCGCCACCCAGATCGGCGCCAACGGCTACACGACCACCGTCGAGAGCCTGATGACCCGTGCTCTCCAGCAGAGCGACAATACCTGCAACGACGCGGTGCTGTGGCGCGCCGGCGGTCCGGAGGCGGTCCGCGCCTTCCTTCGCGACAAGCGGATCGGCGGAGTCCGCTTCGGCCCCGGCGAGCGGCTTCTCCAGAGCGAGATCGCGGGGATGCAATGGAGGCAATCCTACGCCTACGGCGGCGGCTTCTACGCGGCGCGGAACGCGGTTCCGGCGACCGTGCGCCGGGCGGCCTTCGAGCGCTACATCAAGGATCCCATGGACGGCGCCACTCCGGTCGGGATCGTCGACGCCCTGGCTCGGCTCAAGCGGGGGGAGCTGCTTTCCCCATCCTCCACCCAGAAGCTGCTGTCGATCATGTCGAACACCAAGACCGGTCCGCAGCGCCTCAAGGGCGGGCTCACGCCCGGCTGGCGCCTGGCCCACAAGACCGGGACGGGCCAGGTGCTGGGCGGAGTCCAGGCCGGCTATAACGACATCGGGATCGTCACCGGCCCGGACGGCCGCTCCTATGCGGTGGCGGTGATGATCCGCCGCACCTCCGCCCCGCTCGGCCACCGTATGGCGGCGATGCAGAACACGGTGCGCGCGGTGATCAGCTTCGACCAGAACAGGAGCGGCTATGGAATGGCCCGGTATGGTCTGAGCGAGCCGGGGAGCCGGTAGCGCCTAAGTCCTCCCGTGTTTCGCAGGGGGAGGGGGACCATGCGAAGCATGGTGGAGGGGCCTTACTGAGTCCGAAGAACCCCTCCACCGCGCTTCGCGCGGTCCCCCTCCCCGAGAAATCTCGGGGAGGATTTTTCTTCAGGCGTCGTAATCGACTTCCAGGCCCTCGCCCTTTGGCACCGACTGGCAGGTGAGGATGTACCCCGCCGCCACCTCCTCGTCGGTGAGGCCGTAGCGGGCGGCCATCTCGACCTGTCCCGCGACGACCCGGGCGCGGCAGGTGGCGCACACGCCCGCTTTGCACGCGAAGGGGGCGGGGTGACCGGCGAGCCGGGCGCTGTCGAGGATGTTGCCGGCCTCGGCGCTGAACGGCACCCTGCGCTTGCGGCCGTCCAGGGTGACCAGCATGGTGAGGCCCTGCGCCTCCCTGGAAAGCGCGTCGAGCTGCGCCTGGAGCGCCTCCGCGGGGCGGCCGGCGGTGAAGCGCTCGAGGTGGATCCTGGTTGGGGGGACGCCGTGACCGAGCAGCACTTCCTCGGCCGAGTCCATCATCGGACCGGGGCCGCAGATGAAGAAGGCGTCGATCGTCGCGGGATCGAGCAGATGCTCGAGCACCTCGGCGCATTTGGAGCGGTCGAGCATCCCGTTGAACAGGTCGATATCCTCGGCCTCCTCGGCCAGGAAATGGTGGACCTGGAGGCGATCCATGAACCGGTTCTTGAGGCGCGCGAGCGCCTCGAGGAAGATCACCGACTGGCTGTCGCGATTGCCGTAGAAGAGGGTGAAGCGGCTGCCCGGCTCCTCGATCATGGCGGCCCGGAGCAGCGACATGACCGGCGTGATCCCCGATCCTCCGGCGAATGCGGCATAGTGGCGGACGGCGCCCGCCGAGAAGTCCCAGGTGAAGCTGCCGTGCGGCTCCATCACGTCGATCCGGTCGCCGGGCTTCAGATTGTCGTTCGCCCAGTTGGAGAAGAGGCCGCCGGCGATCCGCTTGACGGTCACCATGAGGGCGCCGTCCCGCGGAGCGACGCACAGGGAATAGTTGCGCCGGACTTCCTCGCCGCCGATCTGGGCCCTGAGCGTGAGATGCTGCCCCGGCTTGAAGCTGAAGGCCTCGCGAAGCTCCGGCGGAACCTCGAAGCGGAGGGATCTCGCTTCGGCGGTCTCGTCCACGATCTGCGCGATGGCGAGGCTGTGGAAATTGACGCTCATCCGCGCTCCTTCCCGTCACCCCGGACTTGATCCGGGGTCCACCTTCTCCTGCACCTGAGCCGCAAAGAAGATGGATGCCGGATCAAGTGCGGCATGACCGGTTTGCGCTTCAATGGCATTTGAACAGGTCGAACGGCTCGGCGCAGGCCCGGCAGCGCCACAGCGCCTTGCAGGGGGTCGAGCCGAAGCGGCTGATCTCCTCCGTCTCGGACGAGCCGCATTGCGGACATTCGACCGCCGAGCGGGTCGGGGGGGCGATTCCGTAGGCTCGGAGCTTGGCCCGGCCTTCGGGGGTGATCCAGTCGGTCGTCCAGGCGGGGGAGAGGACCGTCTCTATTCGGACCTTGCGGTAGCCGGCCGAGTCGAGGGCATCGCGAACGTCCCGCTCGATGACCTGGGCGGCGGGACAGCCGGTATAGGTCGGCGTGATGACGACCCGGTCGGTTTCGACGGAACGGACGATTCCAAGCTCGACGACGGAGATGACGGGGATTTCGGGGTCGGCAACCTGGCTCAGCACCGCCCGGATCGCCTCCACCTCGTCATCCCGGCGAAAGCCGGGACCTCGTGGAGGATAAGGCGCCTTTCCGGCCTGAGGTCCCGGATGGGCTCCCATCAAAGTATCACTTTGATGGGGTCCCTTTCGCCGGGATGACGGGAGCACCACGCTCACCATTTCGCGTCCGGATAGGTGCGCGGGAGGTGCTGCATGACCGCCAGCAGATGGCCGAGATGCTCGGAGTGATGGCCCCGGCGGCCGCCGAGGATCGGGCGCTGGTCGGCCGGCGGCTGGAGGGCCGCTTCGGCGAGGACGGAGCGGACCTGGGCATCGTAATCGGCCCGGAAGGCGGCGAGATCGGCGCCGATGCCGCGCTGCGCCATGAAGGCGGCGAGATCGTCCATCTCGAACAGCTCGGGGACGAAACGCCAGTTCCAGGCCAGGCCCTCCTCCATCCGGCGGCGGCTCTCCTCGGTGCCGTCGCCGAGACGGACCACCCATTCGCTCGCCAGCTCCTGATGGTAGGTGACTTCCTTCAGCGCCTTTTCCGCGACCGCGGCGATCAGCGGCTCGCCGGAACCCAGAAGGTTCTGGAAGAGCAACTTCTGCCAGGTGGAGAAGAGGAACTGCCGGGCCATCGTCCGGGCGAAGTCGCCGTTCGGCTGCTCGACCAGCCAGCAGTTGCGGAAATCCAGCACGTCGCGGCGGAAGGCAAGGGCGTCGCCGTCGCGGCCCTTGCCCTCGACCTCGCCGGCATGGCCCAGGAAGTGGGTCGCCTGGCCGATCAGGTCGAGCGCCATGTTGGCCAGGCTGAGGTCCACTTCGACCGACGGGGCGTGTCCGCACCATTCCGAAAGCCGCTGCCCAAGGATCAGGCTGTCGTCGCCGAGGCGGAGGAGATATTCGAAGAGTGCGCCGCCCTCGGCTTCTCCACGCGGATCGAAGGCGCCGCTCGGCTTATCCCTGGCGGCGCAGCGCTCGTCCTCGGGGCGGATGGGGGGGAGGGACGGCACCTAAATCCTCCCCTGCATTTGCAGGGGAGGGGGACCAGGCGAAGCCTGGTGGAGGGGCCACGCCGAGCCGGAGATCCCCTCCACCGCGCTTCGCGCGGTCCGCCTCCCCAGGAAAACCTGGGGAGGATTTTTGAGCTGTCCCCTCATATGTGCGTGATGCCTTCGGGGATGTCGTAGAAGGTCGGGTGGCGGTAGATCTTGTCGGCGGCGGGATCGAACATGGCTTCGTCCTGGCCCGGGTCGGACGCGACGATCGAGGCGGAGGGGACGACCCAGAGGCTGATCCCCTCCATCCGCCGGGTGTAGGTGTCGCGGGCGTGGCGAAGCGCGATCTCCGGGTCCGGGGCGTGGACGGAGCCGACATGGCGGTGCGCCATTCCGCCTTTGGAGCGGACGAACACTTCCCAGAGGGGCCAGTCGTTCATCGGTTCCTCCCCGGGACGGGGAGGGGGACCCTGCGAAGCCTGGGGGAGGGGAGGCGGAGCGTGGCACGAGGCCCCCTCCACCGCGCTGCGCGCGGTCCCCCTCTTCGCCCCGGGGAGGAACTCGTCATGCAGCCTCCGCTTTGCGGGAATGCTTCTCCGCATGAGCCGCCGCCGCCTCGCGGACCCAGGCGCCGTCCTCCCAGGCTTGGCGGCGCGCCGTCATGCGCTCCTTCGCAACCGGCCCTTCGCCGCGGACCACCGCGTAGAATTCCTCCCAGTCGACCTCGCCGAAATCGTAACGGCCGGCTTCCTCGTTCCACTTCAGCGCGGGATCGGGCACCTTCAGCCCGATCGCTTCCGCCTGCGGCACGGTGATGTCGACGAACTTCTGGCGGAGCTCGTCATTGGTGTCGCGCTTGATCCGCCAGCGCATCGACTGGGCGGTGTTGGGGCTGTCGGCGTCGGGCGGGCCGAACATCATCAGCGACGGCCACCACCAGCGGTTCAATGCGTCCTGCATCATCCGCTGCTGCTCAGCCGTGCCGGCCATCATCGCCATGCAGATCTCATAGCCCTGGCGCTGGTGGAAGCTCTCCTCCTTGCACACGCGGACCATCGCCCGGGCGTAGGGGCCGTAGGAGGTGCGCTGGAGCGGTACCTGGTTCATGATCGCGGCTCCGTCGACCAGCCAGCCGATCGCGCCGATGTCGGCCCAGGTGAGAGTGGGATAGTTGAAGATGGTGCTGTACTTGGCCTTGCCGGAGTGGAGGGCCTCGATCATCTCCTTTCGGCTGGTGCCGAGCGTCTCGGCGGCCGAATAGAGGTAGAGGCCGTGGCCGGCCTCGTCCTGCACCTTTGCAAGGAGGATCGCCTTGCGCCGGAGCGAGGGGGCGCGGCTGATCCAGTTCCCTTCGGGGAGCATTCCCACGATCTCGCTGTGGGCGTGCTGCGAGATCTGGCGGGTGAGGGTGCGGCGATAGGCTTCGGGCATCCAGTCCTTCGGCTCGATGAACTCGTCCGCGGCGACGCGCGCCTCGAAGGCGGCGAGCTTCTCCGAGTCCTCGGTGGAAGCGACGTTCTTCGACTTGCCAAGCTCGGTCGTGTACATTGCTGATCTCCTGGCGAGGCCCCTAGCAGGACGCGCCTTTTGCGGCAATGAACGCTCGAGGGCGCGGGAGGTGGCACGGTGGCGGCAACCGTCATCCCGGCGAAAGCCGGGACCTCAGGCCGCGAAGGCACGCGGGTCTCCCCGAGGTCCCGGCTTTCGCCGGGATGACGTCAATCTCAAACCCGCTCGATCACCAGCGCGATGCCTTGCCCGACCCCGATGCACATGGCGCAAAGCGCATAGCGGCCGCCGCGGCGGTGGAGCTCCTCCGTCGCCGTCAGCGCCAGCCGCGCCCCCGACATGCCGAGCGGGTGGCCGAGGGCGATGGCGCCGCCGTTCGGGTTGACGTGCTCCGCGTCGTCCGCCAGGCCGAGCTCGCGAAGGACCGGCAGGGCCTGGGCAGCGAAGGCTTCGTTGATTTCGATAACGTCCATATCGCCGATGCTTAGGCCGAGGCGCTTCAACAGTTTCTGAGAAGCCGGAGCGGGGCCGATGCCCATGATGCGCGGCGGAACGCCCGCCACCGCGCCGCCGAGGATGCGGGCGCGGGGCGTGAGGCCGTTGCGCTTCGCCGCCTCCTCGGAGGCGACGATCATGGCGGCGGCGCCGTCATTGACCCCGGACGCATTGCCGGCGGTGACGGTGCCGTCGGAGCGGACGATCGGCTTCAGCTTCGCCAGCGCCTCGACACTGGTCTTGCGGGGATGCTCGTCGCGGTCGACGACGAGGGGATCGCCCTTGCGTTGGGCGATGCTGACCGGGACGATCTCGGCGGCGAAGCGGCCGTTTTCCTGAGCGGAGGCCGCCTTGTCCTGGCTGCGGACGGCAAAAGCGTCCTGATCCTCGCGGCTTACCTGCCATTCCTGAGCCACGTTCTCGGCTGTCGACGGCATCGTGTCGTCGCCATAAGCGTGCTTCATCTTCGGGTTGACGAAGCGCCAGCCGATGGTGGTGTCGTACATCTCGGCATTGCGGTCGAAGGCGCTCTGGGCCTTGGCCATGACGAAGGGCGCACGGCTCATGCTTTCGGAGCCGCCGGCGATCACCATGTCCGCGTCGCTTCCGCGGATGACCCGCGCCGCCATCGTGACGGCGTCCATGCCGGAGCCGCACAGCCGGTTCAGGGTCACTCCGCCCGATTTGTCGGGAAGTCCGGCGAGCAGGCCGGCCATGCGCGCGAGGTTGCGATTGTCCTCCCCCGCCTGGTTGGCGCAGCCGAGGATTACGTCGTCAAGCTCGTCCCAGTCGAGGCCGGGGTTGCGCTCGATCAGCGCCCGGATCGGGATCGCGGCGAGATCGTCGGCCCGGACGTGGGCGAGGGCGCCGCCGTAGCGGCCGATCGGGGTTCGAACCGCGTCGCAGATGAAGGCTTCCGTCATGTCTCGCTCCGTCATGGCCGTCACGCTGACCTTGTTTCAGCAATCCAGTCTCGCGACCGCCGCGATGCTCGAAACTGGAGGCTGAGACAAGTTCAGGGTGACGGGCGGTGCGTCCGGCGTGGCGATGGGGGTGGCAGATAGGGCGCGAGCTTCATCCAATGCGCCAGCTTCTCCTCGAACGGGCGGGTGTAGGCCGGGCTGCTCGAGGGGAGGGGGATGAGCGCCAGATCGGGACGCGCCGCCAGCTGCGGCATGCCGATCGCGGCCGATTTGCCTCCGTTGAAGCCGACCGCGCGAAGCTTCGGCAGCCGCGCCGCGAGCGCCGGGAGGTCATTGGCCTTGTCCAGGCGGATCGCACCGTCGAGGCTTCCCCGGCGGGTCGCCGAGCCGACCGTGTCCCAAAGCCCCACACCCGCCGCGAGCAGCGCCTCCAGCCGGGTCTCGTAGGGAAGCACGGCGAGGTCGAGCCCGGTCACCTGCCCAATCAGCCTCCAGAAATGGTTGCGCGGATTGGCGTAATATCGGTTCGCGGCGAGCGACTCCTCGCCCGGCAGGCTGCCGAGCACCAGGACGCGGGTGGCGGAAACGACGACCGGTGCGAAGGAGTGCTTGAGCGGGTCCATTCAGGCGCCTTGCGCGACAGGTTGCGCAGCCGCAACCTTCGCTGGCAGGAGGCGTTCCGCGATTGCCTCCCGTCCGGGAGGTCCTGAGGGGAGATTCCATTGAGCATGACGATGCGGGCCGCGGTTCTCGAGGGGCCGGGGCGGGCGAGCGTGAAGGAAGTCGAGCGGCCCGCGCCGGGCCCGGGGCAGGTCCGCGTCCGGCTCGAAGGCTGCGGCGTGTGCGCCTCCAACCTGGAGCCGTGGGCGGGTCCCGACTGGATGCGCTTTCCGACCGAGCCGGGCGCTCTTGGCCATGAAGGCTGGGGCGTCGTGGATTGCGTCGGCCAGGGCGTGGAGGATCTGGCGCCCGGGGACCGGGTCGCGGCCCTCTCGTTCAGAAGCTATGGCGAATATGATCTTGCCGATCGGGAGTCGGTGGTGAAGCTGCCGGAGGCGCTCGCCGGAGCGCCCTTCCCGGGCGAGCCTTTGGGCTGCGCGATGAACATCTTCCGTCGCAGCGGCATCGAGGCCGGCCAGACGGTCGCGATCGTCGGCATCGGCTTCCTTGGAGCGATCCTCACTCGGCTGGCGAGCGAGGCCGGAGCCCGGGTCATCGCCGTCTCGCGCCGCGCCTATTCGCTCGACGTCGCCCGCCGCTTCGGCGCCGCCGAGACGATCCCCATGGACGATCACTGGGCGATCATCGAACGCGTCAAGGCGCTCACCGACGGCCGCCTGTGCGACCGCGTGATCGAGGCGGTGGGCAAGCAATGGCCGCTCGATCTGGCCGGCGAGCTGGTCCGCGAGGGCGGCCGGCTGATCGTCGCCGGTTATCATCAGGACGGGCCGAGGCAGGTCAACATGCAGATGTGGAACTGGAAGGGCATCGACGTGGTCAACGCTCACGAGCGGGACCCGGAGGTGCAGATGCGCGGCATCAGGGAGGCCGTGGAAGCGGTTGCGTCCGGGCGGCTGGATCCGGCGCCGCTCTACACCCATTCCTATCCGCTGGAGCGGCTGGGCGAGGCGCTCGACGCCACCCGCGACCGGCCCGACGGCTTTCTCAAGGCGCTCGTCATGGTGGATCGCGGGTGAGCCGCCCCCGGCTAGGCTTCCTCGGCGTCGGCTGGATCGGGCGTCACCGGATGGAGGCGATGCTCGCGACCGGGGCCGTCGACGCGGCGGCGATTGCCGATCCCTCCTCCGAATGCGCGGAGCAGGCACTGGCGCTGGCGCCCGCGGCCCGGGTGGTCGACGGCCTCGACGGGCTGCTCGGCGCGGGCGTCGACGGCATCGTCGTCGCCACTCCGAGCGCGCTTCACGCGGCGCAGGCGATCCGGGCGCTCGAGGCGGGCGCGGCCGTCTTCTGCCAGAAGCCGCTGGGCCGCGATCGCGCCGAGGCGAGGGCGGTGGTCGATTCGGCTCGAGCGGCGGACCGGCTGCTTGCCGTCGATCTCTCCTACCGCTTCACGGAGGGCGCGGCCCGGATCAAGGAGCGGGTCCGGCAGGGGGCGCTGGGCCGGGTCTATGCGGTCGATCTCGTCTTCCACAACGCCTACGGGCCCGACAAACCCTGGTTTTACGACGCGGCCCTGTCGGGCGGAGGCTGCGTCATCGACCTGGGAGTCCATCTCGTCGATCTCGCCCTCTGGACCCTCGACTTCCCGAAGGTCGCGGCCGTTTCCTCCCAGCTGCTGTCGGGAGGCGAGCCGCTTCGCGCCGGCGGAGTCGAGGATTATGCGGTCGCCAGTCTGGAGCTGGAGGGCGGCGCATCGGTTCGGCTCGCCTGCTCGTGGCGCCTTCCCGCCGGGCGCGACGCCATCATCTGCGCGGCCCTCTACGGCACCGGCGGCGGCGCCGCCCTGCGCAACGTCGGCGGCTCCTTCTACGATTTCGAAGCGGAGCTCTATCGCGGCACTTCGGCCGAGACGCTGGCGAGCCCGCCCGACGAGTGGGGCGGCAGAGCGGCCGCCGACTGGGCGAGGCGGCTCGCCGCCGGAGAGCGGTTCGACCCGGCGGCCGACAGGCTGGTGGAAGTCGCCGAGGTGCTCGACCGGATCTACGGCCGCGGCGCCTAGGGCAAGTCAGGTCCGGTACCGGCCCTCGCGGCGAAGCCCGCCGGCCGGGCAGTGGCGAAACGGCCCGGCCGTCATGGAGTGGGCGGCTTCCTCGGCGGCCGCCGCGGCCGTCGCGCTTCCTCGCCTTCCAGCCCCATCCGCCGAAGCCACCGCCTCTCGATGAGCTTGAGCACGTCGTAGCCGCCGATCGAGAGCATCGCCGCCGTGAAGGCCGCGCCGGTCCTGGACAGGCTGAAGAGCTCGGCGGCGGCGGTCGCGGCGATGACCAGCAGAGGCGTGATGAGCAGCCGCCGGATCCACCAGTCGCGTTCCGGCTTCCGGGTCGCCTCGAGCTCCCGCCCATAGGAGGCGGCGATCCCGGCGGCCAGGGCTGCGGCGATGACCAGATAGTCCGCCCACGCGGCCAGGAACCCCGGCAAGGTCATCGCAGCCGCGCCTCCTGGCGGTCGATGAACGCGATCACGCGATCGAGGGTCGCCTGGCGGGGCTGCCGGCCGTCGCGAAGGTTCATCACGAAATTGGGATCGCCGACGGCGTCCCTGCCGAGCCGCGACGGAGTCGTCTTGGTATGGCGAAGATAGCGATCAATACGGTCAAGGATCATTGGGAGGGCTCCGAATCGTCTAATTCCTACGCTCCCATGGAAATTCCTACTTGTCTAGGATAAATCCTGCAGCTAAAGAAAGTCGATGGAACCGATCGATCCGCGCCTCGCGCTCGAACGCCTGCTCCGGGAGCGGGGCGAGGATTATGCCGGCCTGTCGCGCCTGATCGGCAAGAACCCCGCCTACATCCAGCAGTTCATCAAGCGTGGAACCCCCCGCAAGCTGGACGAGGAGGATCGCCGAACGATCGCCCGCTACCTCGGCGTCAGCGAGGCTTTGCTCGGCGGCCCGGCCGCGCCTCAGGGAGAAGGTTCAGCGGGCGACATGGTGAGGGTGCCGCGCCTCGACGTGGGGGCCTCCGCCGGCCACGGCGCGATCAACGAATCGGAACTTCCGGTCGCTCACATCGCCTTCGACCCCAAATGGCTGCGCCAGCTCTGCAAGGGTGGCACCAACCATCTCTCCTTCATCCGGGTGCAAGGGGATTCGATGAGCCCGACGCTTGCCGACGGCGACGACATTTTGGTCGACGGAGCGGACGGTGCGGAGCGGCTCCGCGACGGCATCTACGTTCTTCGCCGGGAGGACACGCTGATGGTCAAGCGTCTGGCGATCAACCCGATGGCGGCGCGGGCGACGATCTCGAGCGACAATCCCGCTTATCCCGAATGGCGCGATTGCGAGCTTTCGACCCTGGCCATCATCGGCCGGGTCATCTGGGCCGGCCGCCGCCTGAGCTGAGCTTCGGCAGGATTGATCCTGTTCCAATGGGACCCGACCGGATGACCTATAGCTTCGACGACACTCCCGACCGCCAAGCGCGGCTGGCGGATGCGCATCGCATGGCCATGGAGCTTCTGGGCGCGGCGGAACGGTCCGGGCTGTTCCGGGCGGGGGTGACGGAATCGCAGCTGGGCAAGGAAATCCAGGCGCTTGGCCGCGAGATGTTCGGAACGTTCAAGCACTGGCACAAGCGGATCGTCAGAGCGGGCGAAAACACGCTGTTCACCTATGGCGGAGATCCGCCCGACCTCCTGGTCCAGCCCGACGACATCCTCTTCGTCGATCTGGGCCCGCTCTTCGGAGCCTGGGAAGCCGACATCGGCCGGACCTATGTCATCGGGGACGATCCCGAGAGACTGCGGATGCGCGACGCGATCGAAGCGGCGTGGTGCGCGGGCCGCGACCATTTCAAGGCGGACCGGGCCCGGGTCACCTGCGCCGACATGTACGAGCTCGCGTGCCGGGCCGCCCGCGCGAACGGCTACGAATATGGCAATTGGCATGCGGGCCATCTGATCGGCAACTTCCCGCATGAGCTGGTCCAGGGCGAGTCGGCCGACAATTATCTGCACCCCGGCAACGCCACCCGCCTCGACGAGCCCGACGGCGGCGGGCGGCCGAGGACCTGGATCTACGAAATCCATTTCATCGACCGGAAGCGGGGCTATGGCGGCTTCTTCGAGCAGTGGCTGGAGCTGGACTGACGGCCGGGCGGGCGCCGAGGGTCACGCCGGCAAGCGCCAGCGGCGGCGAGATGAGCCGGCTCAGCGGGGAAGGTTCGGGGAGCGCATGAGCGAGGAACTCCACAATGTCGCCTTCGATGACGCGGAGGTCGGCAACTTGACCGGGATGCTCGTCACGCGGGAGCAGGCCAGGACAATCCTGGCCGCCGCCGAAGGGGAGGAGGTTTGCCTCGGCGAGGAGCGTTTTATTCGGCTTCAGCGGTCGTCCGACCCCGGACGGACCGGGCCGCGCGTCTTTCATTATCGGCATGGAGAGCGGGGCGGTCACGGCTATGTCCTGGCCCGCGAAGCCGATCTTCGGAAAAGACTTCGGCGAATCCTGCGCGGCTGACCAGCCGCCCGCGGCAGCCAGGGCCAACCCCTTCGGCAAGAGAAACGAGTGATCCTGAGGCGGTGGAAGGTGGTGGACGCACTAGGGCTCGAACCTAGGACCCGCTGATTAAGAGTCAGCTGCTCTACCAACTGAGCTATGCGTCCGCGCCTGTGGGCGAAGCGGCCAGATAGGGGCGGATGCGGCGGATTGCAACCGCCAGGTGGCCTCGCCGGCCGCCGGCCGGCAAAGGCCGGGGTCGCAGCGCGCAAAAGCCGGGGAAGGGTCGTTGGAACCCGTTTCGAGGCCGCCGTGCATCCCGCCGCCTGGACTGCGGCCTTGGCCAGGTGGCGGCTAGTGATCCGCTTTCACGACGGCCAGCTCGTTCCCGGAAGGATCGAGAAAGTGGAAGCGCCGGCCGCCGGGAAAGGCGAAGATCGGCCGCACGATGCGCCCGCCCGCCGCCTCCACGGCCGCGAGCGCCGCCTCCAGGTCGGGGACGTCGATGACCGGCAGCGGCGCACGGCTGGCCTCGGCCGCGTCGGCCTGGAGCCCGACATCGGTGTCGCCGGTCATCGTCGCCGCATAGGTCGGGCCGAATTGCGTCAGGCTCCAGCCGAAGGCGGCCTCGAAGAAGCTTCTCGAGGCGCCGATGTCCCCGGTCGGAAGCTCGACATAGTTGAAGCGCGCCATCGCCATGCTCCTGCATTCGTCGCCCCGGCGGAACCCGGGGCCTCAGCGGTTGAGGATCCGGGCGCCCTTCACCCAGGGATCCCGGTCTTCGCCGGGACGACGTTCGGCCGTCGCCGGCGGCCGTCCGTCAATAGCGGCGAAGCAGCCCCGAAAGCCGCCCCTGGATCCGCACCTGCTCGGGCCGGTAGCGCTGCGGGTCGTAGCGGCGATTGGCCGGGTCCAGCCGCACCATCTGGCCTTCCTTGCGGTAGGTCTTCAAGGTCGCTTCATTGTCGTCGATCAGCGCGACCACGATTTCTCCGTCACGGGCGGTGTCCGTCTTTCGGATGAGCGCATAGTCGCCGTCGAGAATTCCCTCATCGACCATCGAATCCCCGGCTACCTCGAGCGCATAATGCTCGCCCGGCCCGAGCAGAGCGGCGGGGACGGGGAGGGTGGTCTGCCCTTCCAGGGCCTCGATCGGCATGCCCGCGGCGATCCGGCCGTGGAGGGGCAGGTCGATGACGTCGTTGTCGGCCCTCGGAGCGGCGGTGGAAGCCTTGGCCTGGGCTCCGGCTCCGGCCTGGGCCTCCGGCACGCGCAGGATCTCCAGCGCCCGGGCGCGGTTCGGCAGACGGCGGATGAAGCCGCGCTCCTCGAGCGCCGAGATGAGCCGGTGGACCCCCGACTTGGACTTGAGCTCCAGCGCCTCCTTCATCTCCTCGAACGAGGGCGAGACGCCGCTTTCGGCGAGGCGCGTCTGGATGTAGGTCAGAAGCTCACTTTGCTTTCGCGTCAGCATATCGGGTCCCCTGGGAAACGAACAAGGAACGTGTAGGGAACGTTACGGGGGCTGTCAAGCGACCGCCGAGCATTCCGCGATTTTGATGAAATTCGCCAGGATCCGGTGGCCGTCCCGGCTCGCGATACTTTCCGGGTGGAACTGGACCGAGTGGATCGGCAGGCCGGTGTGGCGCAGGCCCTGGATGGTGCCGTCCTCGGCCAGGGCATTGACGGAAAGGCAGGGCGGAACGCTCTCCGGAGCGACGGTAAGCGAATGGTAGCGGGCCGCGATGACGGGCGAGGCGAGGCTTTGGAACAGGCCGGTGCCGTCATGGCCGAC
This sequence comes from Allosphingosinicella sp., assembly GCA_036387555.1. GTDB lineage: Bacteria > Pseudomonadota > Alphaproteobacteria > Sphingomonadales > Sphingomonadaceae > Allosphingosinicella. The sequence continues at coordinate 27,710 of DASVTN010000071.1, forward strand.
GGCGCTGGTCTTGCCGTGCATGGCTTTCTCCGCCCGGACCACCCGGCCGCCGAAATGGAGTGCGATGGCCTGGTGGCCGAGGCAGATGCCGAGCAGCGGCTTGCGTTCCCCGGCACAGGCGCGGACCAGATCGAGCGTCGCTCCGGCGGCTTCAGGCCGGCCTGGCCCGGGCGAGATCAAAAAGGCCGACGCACCCGTCGCGAGCGCCTCGGCGGCGGTGAGGGCGTCGTTCCGCTCCACCCGCACCCGCGCTCCAAGCTCGAGGAGATAATGGACGATGTTCCAGGTGAAGCTGTCGTAATTGTCGAGGACCAGGATCATCGGAACGTCATCCGCCCCGTCCCGGTCAGGGCGTCGCTCCGGGTCCGAGCAGCTCGTTCTTGAGCTGGCGGACGGCCTTGTCGTTGCGCTCGATCTTCAGGGCGCCGCGTATGGCGGCGGTGAACTGACGGGCATATTCGTCGCCGATGATCGCTCCGAACTGGCTTCGCACCGCCTGGACGAGGCCCGGCTCCTTGCTCGCGTCGCCCGGGACGATCCGATCCAGATAGACGACGAACCAGCCCCGGCCGTCCGGAGCGGCGAGGATCCGGGCCTTGCCCCGGGGAAGGCTGAACATCATCGCCAGGGGCGGCGGAACCTGGTCGTTCGCGCGCGCGATGTCGCGGCGGGTGGCGGTCAGGGCCTGGACCGCCGGGAGCTTCAGCTGCGCTTGCGCGAAGGCCTGGGCCGGGGCCATCCCGCCGTTGATCCTCGCGACGATCGCGCTCGCGACCGCCCGGGCCCCTTCCGAAGCCCGGCGAACGGTCAGATCGGCCTTTACCCGGTCGCGGATCGCGGCCAGCGGCGGCGCCGCGGCGGGAATGGCGCGGGTTACGGCGACGAGGGCGTAGCGCTGGTTCTCCTGGATCGTCTCGACCCCCGGCTCCTCGCCCGGCTCGAGCGCGAAGGCGCCTTCCAGAAGCGGCTGGAGCTCCGGCGGCGCCTGCCATCCGGCCGTCCCCGGCGCGGCTCCCGCCGACGTGACGGGCGCCGTTTCCTTCACCGCAAGCTTCTGGGAAGCGACGATCTCGTCGAAGCTCGAGCCGTCGCCGATCGCATTCTCGATGCGGGTCGCGAGATCGTTGACGGCGTTCTGCGCCTTGCGCTGCTGGATCTGCGCCGCGAGCTCGCCGCGCACGGCGGCAAGCGGCTTGGACGCGGAGACGGTGACGTCGTCGACCTTGACCACATGCCACCCGAACGGGGAGCGGACCGGCCCCACCGTCGCGCCCTTGGCGGCGCCGAACACCGCCGCGGCCACGGCCGGCGAGCTCTTGGCGGCGAGCGCCTCGCGGCTATTGGCTCCGAGCGCGATGTCCCTCGCGCTGAAGCCGGCCTGGGCGGCGGCGGCCGCGAAGCTCGTTCCGCCGGCGACCTTCTGCGCCAGCGCCCGGGCGGCCGCCTGGTCCTGGAGAACGACCTGAGAGAGCGTCCGGGTCTCACGCGCCGCATAAGCGGGATCCGAGCGATAGGCGGCCTGGATCTCCGCTTCGCCGGCCTGCGCCTGGGCAGCGACATTCTCGGGGCCGAAGGCGGCGTAGCGAATCACTCGGCGCTCGGGGATGGTGTAGCGGGCCCGGTTGGTCCGGTAGAAGGCGGTGAGCTCGGCCTCGCTCGGCTCCGCGCCGGGACCCATGGCGGTCGAGGGGACGGCGCCCACGATCCCGCTTCGAGTCTCCAGGAGCAGCGAGGCATATTGATTGGCGATCGCCGCCGGAACGTGGGCGGCGCGGCTGGCAGGGCCGAGCAGCTGGCGCTGGAGGATCCGGGTCGCAAAATCCTCGCGCACCTGCGCCTCGGTCAAATTCTGCTGGGCAAGGACGCTTCTGAAGGTGGAATCGTCGAACCGGCCGGTGAGATCGTGAAATTCGGGAATGGAGGCGATCTCGCCGTCGATCATCCGGCGCGAGGCGCCCAGGCCCTGCTCCCGGGCGAAGACCGCGCTCGCGGTGAGGTCGATCAGCTGCTCCATCACTTCCTCGAGCGCGCCCTGGCGGAGGAAGGACGCCATATCGAGCTCCGGCTGCTCGCGGCGCAGCCGGTCCAGCTGGCGCTGCACCTCTTCGCGAAGCCTGATGGAGGTGAGCTCCTCGCCGCCCACGTCCGCCACCGTGGTGGCGCTGACTCCGCCGAGGCCGCCGAGGCCGCCGCCGCCGCCCGTCCCGAAGCCGGTGATGACGATCGCGAACAGGCCGATGACGAGGACGACCAGCATGATCTTCGCCATGAAGCCGCGGCGGAAAAGGGAGAGCATCTTGTCTTGGGTCCTGCGATGGTTTGCGCGGGTCATAGAAGCGGCGCCCGGCTCGGGCAAGCTTGGCAGGGCCCGCCCCGGTTGCTAGGCGGCGCCCTCATCGTCATCCCGGCGAAAGCCGGGACCTCGGCGAGATCGGACACGGAGCCTTTCACGCGCCGAGGTCCCGGCTTTCGCGGGGATGACGAGAGTTAATTGGGGAAGCTTTCGATATGCACGTCCGCCGCAAGCTCGTCGCCGGCAACTGGAAGATGAACGGCAGCCGGGCCGCCCTCGGCGAGCTCACCGCCATCGCCGCCGCGGCGCGCGAGGCTTCGGGCGTGGACGTCGCCATCTGCCCACCCTTCACCCTTCTCCCGCTCGCCGTGCCGCGGGCCGGAGGCCTCCTCATCGGAGCCCAGGACTGCCATTCCAGCGACAGCGGCGCCCACACCGGCAACGTTTCGGCCCCGATGCTCAAGGAAGCGGGGGCCCGGCTCGCCATCGTCGGCCATTCTGAGCGCCGGGCCGACCAGGCGGAAAGCGACGCGCTGGTCCGGGCCAAGGCCGAGGCGGCGCTCCGTCACGGACTCCTGGCGGTCGTCTGCGTCGGCGAAAGCGAGTCCGAGCGCGAAGCGGGAAGCGCCCTCGATCGGGTAAGGACGCAGCTGGCCGGCTCGATCCCGGAGCTTTCCGGCGAAGCCGAGCTGGTCGTCGCCTATGAGCCCATCTGGGCGATCGGCACCGGCCGCACGGCCACTCCGGCCGACGTCGCCGAGGTCCACTCCGCGATCCGCCAATCGCTTACCGCCCGGTTCGGCGACGCCGGCGGGCGGATCCGGATCCTCTACGGCGGCTCGGTCAATGCCGGGAACGCGGCGGAATTATTCGCGGTGGACAATGTCGACGGGGCGCTGGTCGGCGGCGCGAGCCTCACCGCCGCCCAGTTCGTCCCAATCGTCGAAGCGGCGGCCGGGAGTTGAAGCGGGCGCGTTGATCGCTTAAGTCCGCGCCACACTCGTCGCCCCGGCGGAAGCCGGGATCCCAGCGAGAACCCGCCCTGAGGTCCCGGCTTTCGCCGGGATGACGATCCATATCCGACCATATCCGAGGCCTCGCCATGTTCACCTTCCTCCTGATTCTCCAGTCGCTGGTCGCGGCCGCCATGGTCACGGTGATCCTCATGCAGCGTTCGGAAGGCGGCGGGCTGGGCGTCGGCGGGAGCCCTTCGGGCCTCATGTCGGCGCGCGGCGCGGCGGATTTCCTCACCCGCGCCACCGCCATCCTCGCGACCCTGTTCGTCATTCTCTCGATCGCGCTGGCCGGCCTGGCGACGATGGAGCGGGCGCCGATGAAGATCGATCCGACGCTGTCGAAGACGGCGCCGCGCAACGCGCCGATCAATCCGGGCACCGATCCGCTCGCCATCCCGCCGGCGGCGCCGGCAACCAAGGCTCCGGCCACGTCGAACGGCGCGGTTCCTCTGGCTCAATAGGCCTTTACGGGTCCTTCGATAGGGGCCCCTTCGACGCCGCCTGCGGCGTCGCTCAGGACATGCTTCGCCTGCGCTCAGTCCCTACTCAGGATGAGCGGCGGGAAGTCCGCACTCCCGCTCATCCTGAGGAGCCGGTGGGCTCCGTCGAACCGGCGTCCCGAAGGATCGTCCTCGCCACCGCCGCCGCCTGGCCGCGGATGTCCGGCACCGCGACGATCTCCCAGAAGGCGCCCTTGCTGAGCGGACCGATGGCATAGAGGGCAGGGGAGGGGCCGCTTCCCGCCACGCGCGAGTCCATGTCCACCGCGAGCCCCAGGCCCAGCCGGTCCGCCCGCGCCCGCCCGCTTGCAAGCAGGCTCGCGATCAGCGGATCCTGTATACGGCCTATGCTGCCCTCCGGCCCGGTGCAGTTGATCACCGCGCCGAAGCGCCGCCGAAGCTCGCCTCCGCCCCGCCGGGCGATCGTCACTTCGTCGCCCTCGACCCGGGCGATCCGCCCCGCCGCTATCTCCAGCCGGCCGCTTTCGCGCATCGCGTCGATCCGCGCCGCCACCCGCGGCGCGATCCGGTGCCGGTGGACGTCCCACCACGGGCGCAGGTGGCGAAGGAAGCGCCTTTGCTCGGCTTCGCTGAAGGCCCGCCACAAGCCGACGCTGTGCGGCCTCAGCCCGTCCACCGCGGCGCGCCAGGGATTTTGCCCCCGAACCGAGCGGACCAGATCGCGCAGCCGGGCGGGGGGATCCCATTCCAGCGGCGCCACCGGCGGCGAGACATGCCCGCGCGGCACCAGCCCGCGGCGCGAGGTGGCGGTGACACGGCCGGAAAAGCCCGCTTCCTCGAGGCTCACCGCAATATCGACCATGGTGAGGCCGGTGCCGACGAGAAGCAGCTCTCCGCCGCGCGCCGCCGCCCGCGCCACGGCCTCGGCCCCTTGTGGGCTCCAGGGATCGTGGACCGCGCCGGGGCCGAACGCCGACGGCAGCCGCGAGGGGAAGTTGCCACCGGCGAGCACCGTGCAATCGCAGGCGATGCGCTCTCCGGATCGGAGCATGACCGCGCCGTCCTCGACCGACACCGCTTCGCCCTTCACCCGGGTCACGCCCGCCGCGGAGTCGAGCAGGTCCGCGAGGTAGCGCCGATAGTCCCGGCGCGGCACGTAATCGTCCGCTCCATGGCCTTCGCGGGCGGCCCAGGCGGCGAAATGTCCGGGCTCGCCGTCGAGCGCGCTCATGTTGCGGGCGCGCACGTTGAGCAGGTGGCCCGGCGAGCGGGTGCCGTAGGCCGCCCCCTGAGCGAACGCTCCGCTCTTCTCCACGAGGAAGATCGCGGCGCCGGGGGCGGCGCGGGCGATCTCCACCGCCGCGATCGTCCCTGAATATCCCGCCCCGACGATCGCGACCCGCATGCCGAGCCCTTAGCCGCCGGGCCGCCCCCCGTCACTCCCGCGCAAGCCGTGGTCGGATCGGCATCCCCGCCACCCGTCATCCCGGCGAAAGCCGGGACCCCGGCGAGGAGAGACACCGCGGGTCTCCCCGAGGTCCCGGCTTCCGCCGGGATGACGGCTTCTTCCGCACCGCCGACGAATATTTCCGATTCGCGCCCTTGCCCTCAAGCGCCCCCGGTCGCTAATCCTCGGCTCCCATGGCGCGGTTCATTTTCATCACCGGCGGCGTGGTCTCATCGCTTGGCAAGGGCCTGATGGCGGCGGCGCTCGCCGCCCTCCTCCAGGCGCGCGGCTACAAGGTCCGGATCCGCAAGCTCGACCCGTATCTCAACGTCGATCCGGGGACGATGTCGCCCTACCAGCATGGCGAGGTCTACGTCACCGACGACGGCGCCGAGACCGACCTCGACCTCGGCCATTACGAACGCTTCACCGGGGTCCCGGCCCGCCAGTCGGACAACGTGACGTCGGGCCGGATCTACCAGGGCATCATCGCCAGGGAGCGCCGGGGCGATTATCTCGGCGCCACAGTCCAGGTCGTCCCGCACGTCACCAACGCGATCAAGGAGTTCATCGCCGCCGATCTGGAGCCCGATCTCGACTTCCTCATCTGCGAGATCGGCGGCACGGTCGGCGACATCGAATCGCTCCCCTTCATCGAGGCGATCCGCCAGTTCCGCAACGAGCATGGGCGGGAGAATACGCTGAGCGTCCACACCACGCTCGTCCCCTACATCGCCGCCGCCGGCGAGCTGAAGACCAAGCCGACACAGCATTCGGTGCGCGAGCTCACTTCGCTGGGCATCCAGCCCGAGATCCTCGTCTGCCGGACCGAGCACCCCCTTCCCGACAGCGACCGGGTCAAGATCGCCTTGTTCTGCAACGTCAGGAAGGAAGCGGTCATCCCCGCCCTCGACGCCAAGAGCATCTACGCCGTCCCAGCCCAGTATCACGAGGCCGGCCTCGACGCCGAGGTCCTGCGCGCCTTCGGCATAACCGACGCGCCGGAGCCGCGAATGGCGCGCTGGGAGGACGTCGTCGACCGCCTGTTCAACTGGGAAAGCGAAGTGACGATCGGAGTCGTCGGCAAATATGTCGGCCTCCAGGATGCCTACAAGTCGCTCACCGAGGCCCTCGTCCACGGCGGCATGGCCAACCGGGTCAAGGTCAGGATCTCCTGGCTCGACGCCGAGCTCTTCGAGCATCCGGAAGCCGACATCCCGGCCCAGCTCGAGCCGCTTCACGGAATCCTGGTCCCGGGCGGCTTTGGCGAGCGCGGAAGCGAAGGCAAGATCGCGTCGGTGAATTTCGCGCGGGAACGCAAGGTGCCTTTCTTCGGGATATGCCTCGGGATGCAGATGGCCTGCATCGAGGCCGCCCGGCACCAGGCCGGCATAGAGGGGGCGACGAGCACCGAATTCGGCGAAGCCGAAGAGCCGGTGGTGGGGTTGATCACCGAATGGATGAGCAAGGAGGGCCTGCAGGAGCGCCGGGAGGCGAACGGCGACATGGGCGGCACCATGCGCCTGGGCGCCTACGAAGCGGTCCTGGCCGGCAACAGCCATGTGAGGAGCATCTACGGCGCCGAGCGAATCTCCGAACGCCACCGCCACCGCTACGAGGTCAACATCCACTACAAGCCCGCGCTGGAGGCGGGGGGCCTCCTCTTCAGCGGCATGAGCCCGGACGGCGCGCTGCCCGAGATCGTGGAGCGGCCTGACCATCCCTGGTTCGTCGGGGTGCAGTTCCACCCGGAGCTGAAGTCGAAGCCCTTCGACCCGCACCCCTTGTTCGCGAGCTTCATCGAAGCCGCGGTAAAGCAGAGCCGGCTGGTCTGATCCGGCCGCCCACCCGGGTGTGGTCCGTGGATGAGGTTCAGCCGTTCGCCCGCTTCGCGCCTTCCGGCCGCCAGCCCGCGAGGGCGCGCAGCCGCGCTTGACTCGATCGCTCGGAGAGCGCCTCCTCGCCCCGCCGCCGAACGGGCGGCGATCGGGGGGAAATCGATGCCGAAACCAAGCCACGCCGCCGCGGCCCTTGCCGTCCTGTTGCTCGCCGCCCAGCCCTGCGCCGCCGCCGACGATCTGCGCGACACCTCCGCCGCCCAGAGACGGACCGCGCCGTTCGCGGGCGTGGGCCTCAGCCTCCCCCTCGGCGGCCCCGCCAAGGCGAGCCCTTCCGCCCGGCTCCAGTTCACCGCCGCCCGGCCCGCGGGCGGCACCTTCGCCCGCGCCGGCGCCGCTCCCGGCCTCGAGCTCGGCCTCGCCCAGGCCGGGAAGCCCACGCTCTACATCGGCGGCCGCTCCACCGCGGAACTCGACCGGCGCCTCAATCTCGGCGGCTCCAAGGGCACGATCCTGGTCGTGGCCGGCGCGGTCGTCCTTCTCGTCCTCCTCGCCGCCGCGGTCGCCGACGCCCAGCCGACGCCGGGTCCGGACGAAGACGCTTTCGACTGAGGCCCGGCGCGAAGCCCACGCACTTTCCTGGCCTCTGGCCGGGTTCGGACAGTGGTTCGGGCCTCCGGCTCATCCGTCTCGATTTGCGCAAAACCGGGTAAGCGACCCCGCCGTCCGTCGCGCTACAAGGCCACGACTACAAATGTTTTCGTGGGGAAGATCCATATGGCTCGCGGGTTTACGCTTCTGCTGGCGTCGGCGGCATCGCTGGCGTTCACCGTTTCCGGCTCCGCCTGGTCGCAGACCGCGGCGCCCGCCGCGGCCGAGGAGGATCCCGAGCAGATGACCTTCCCCGGCTGGGGGGTCGACACCGCCGGGCTCGACCGCTCGGTCAAGCCGGGCGACGATTTCGATGCCTTCGTCAACGGCAAGTGGAAGGCGGCGACGAAGATCCCCGCCAAATATCCCTATTACGGAGTGACGCCCAACCTGCGCATCGGATCCGAGCGCGCCGTGCGCTCGATCATCGAGGATCTCTCCGCGAAGCAGAACGCGCCGGGCACGGTCGAGCAGAGGGTCGCCGACATGTACCGCGCCTTCCTCGACCTGGAATCCATCAACCGCGCCGGCCTGGCCCCCGCCAAGCCCTATCTGGCGCGGATCGCGGCGGTGAAGAGCCACCAGGAACTGGCCGACCTGTGGGCGCTGCCCGGTTATCCGGCGCCGATCGGGGAGGGGGTGAGCATCGATCCGGGCGATCCCATGCGCAACATAGTCTTCTTCGGGATGGGCGGCCTGGGCCTTCCCGACCGCGACAATTACCTGGTCGACAATGCGCGCAACCAGGAAATGCGCTCCAAATATCTCGATTACCTGACCTTCCTGCTCGGCAGGGCCGGCCACGCCCAGCCGCGGCCGGCCGCCGAGGCCATCTACGCGCTCGAGAAGAAGATGGCCGCGGCGATTTGGGACCGGGCGCTTTCCCGCAATCCGGAGCTCACCACCCACCGGATGAGCCACGCCGACTTCGTCGCGATCGCCCGCCCGTTCCCGATGGACCGCTACCTCGCCGGCCGGGGCCTTCTTCCCACCGACCGGTTCAACGTCGCCGAGATCCCGCCCACCCCGCAGGTAATCGCCGCCCAGGGCCTGACGCCGGCGCAGCTGGCCAAGCTCGGAACCGGGCTGCCGTCGATGATGAGCCTGGTCATGGCCACCCCGCTCGACACCTGGAAGGCGTGGATGACGGTCCGGCTCCTGTCGGGCAACTCCTCGCTCCTGCCCAGCGACATAGACGATGCGAATTTTGCCTTTTACGGCAAGTACCTCCAGGGCCGCGAGCGCCAGCGCGACCGCTGGCAGCGCGCCGTCGGCGAGGTCGAGGCACGCCTCGGCGAGGCGATCGGCAAGGTTTATGTCGAGCGCCACTTCCCGCCGTCCAGCAAGGCGGCGATGGAAGCGCTGGTCGCCAACCTGCGTCTCGCCATGACCGAGAACCTGAAGACCCTGGAATGGATGACTCCGGCCACGCGGACCGCCGCCAAGGCGAAGCTCGACGCGCTCAGCGTCAAGATCGGCTATCCCGACAAGTTCGAAACCTATGACGGCCTCGTCGTCACGCCGAACGATCCCATCGGCAACCGGCTCGCCGCCGCCCGGTGGCAATGGGCGAAGGACCTTTCCGATCTGAGGAAGCCAGTCGACCGGAGCAAGTGGCTGCTGACCCCGCAGACGGTGAACGCTTATTACATGGCGACGGCCAACGACATGGCCTATCCGGCCGCCTATTTGCAGCCGCCCAACTTCAACCCGAAGGCCGATCCGGCGGTCAATTACGGAGCCATCGGCGCGACGATCGGCCACGAGATCGGCCACGGGTTCGACGACGAAGGCTCCCGCTACGACGGCACCGGAGCGCTGAGGAACTGGTGGACTCCGCAGGACGCCGCCACCTTCAAGAAGCTCGGCGAGCGGCTGGAGGCCCAGTATAACGCGATCTGCCCGCTCGACGGCGGCAAGGCCTGCATCAACGGCAAGCTCACGCTCGGCGAGAACCTGGGCGATCTCGGCGGGATCTCGATGGCCTACAAGGCCTATCGCCTGTCGCTGAAGGGCAAGGAGGCGCCGGTCATCGACGGCTTCACCGGGGACCAGCGCTTCTTCCTCTCCTACGCCCAGCATTACCGGACGATCTACCGCGACCCCTTCCTCCGCCAGCTCCTGGAGACGGATCCGCACTCGCCCAGCTTCGCCCGGGTCAATGCCGTGCTGAGGAACTTCGACCCCTTCTACAAGGCGTTCAACGTCAAGCCGGGCGACAGGATGTACCTTCCGCCCGAGCAAAGGGTGCGGGTCTGGTAGGGACAAGCGCAGGGCCCCGCATCGTCATGCCGGTCCCCGCATCGTCATCCCGGTCCCCGCATCGTCATCCCGGCGAAAGCCGGGATCTCATCACGAGAAGTCTCGGCGGGTCTCCCCGGGGTCCCGGCTTTCGCCGGGATGACGGGCGAGGCGGCGCCGGAGACCTATCGCCGCCGCCGCCGATCCGCTAGTCCGCGGGCATGATCCTCTCCGCGCTCCTCCTCCTCGCCGCCGCGCCGCAGCCCGCCGCCGCTCCCGAGCATTTCTTCGTCGGCCGCAGCGAAGGCGCCGGCACCGTTCAGATGACCATCGGCGGCTCGCACAAGGTCCGCGACGTCAGCCAGGGAAGGCTCGACCGGTCGGGGGCGCTGATTCTCGAGCAGATGGTCTACGAGGAAGGGAAGCCGGCTCGGCGCCGTTCCTGGCGGCTGGCCCGCTCGGGGCCGAACCGGATCACCGGCACCATCTCCGACGCGATCGGCCCGGTCACCGGGGACATCCGGGGCAACGTCCTCCACCTCAAATACCAGGCGCGCGAGGCCTCCGCCCAGGTCGAGCAGTGGATCACCCTCCACCCCGGCGGCCGGACCGCGTCCAACCGGATGGTCTTCAGGAAGTTCGGCTTCAAGGCCGCCACCCTCAACTCGACCATCCGCAAGGTCGACTGAGACCGGGCGAAGCTCCGGGCGCCGTTGCCTTCGACGGCCGGTCGGGCGACTATGCCGGCTTCCCGCTCAGGAGATTTGAAATGCGTAGACCGCAAGCCGCGACCGTCCCGGACGGATCCGGCTTCCAGGCAGGGACCGCGCTGATCGGGCTCGTCGCCGTCGCCACGCTGATGACGGCGCTGACCACTGCGGAAGGCGTGCTGTACCGCGCCAGCCGCGGCGACGAGATCGCTCTCGTCACGCTCGCGGGCGGCCGCCTGGCCGATTGGTATACCTGTGCGGTCCTCATCCCGCCGCTTTACTGGGTGACTTGCCGCTGGCCGATCGAGCAGCCCGGATGGCGGCTTCCGGTCGCCGTTCATCTCGCCGCCAGCGCATGCGCCTCGGTTCTGAAATATGTGCTGTACGTGCCGCTGAGGACGGTGATCGATCCAGGCTATGACGCCGGCGTGCTCGACGCCATCTCCGCGGACTTCCTGGGCAAGCTGATGTTCTTCTGGGCGGCGATCGGCATCCTCCACGCCATCTTCTTCTACCGGCGCGGGCAGAGCCAGGCCCGGCAAGCGATCGGACTGACCGCCCAGTCAGCCCACGCCCACAGGGGGGACGGCGGCGACCGGCTCCTGGCCATCGGGAAAAAGGGTTTCCCCCTCGTCGCGGTCGAGGAGATCGACTGGATCGAGGCTCAGGGCAATTACGCGCTGATCCATGCCGGCGACCGGCGCCACCTGATTCGCGAGACGATGACGGCGCTCGGCGAGCGGCTGGACCCTGTCGCCTTCGTCCGAGTCCACAGGTCCGCCATCGTCGCCGTCGCAGCCATCCGCGAGGTGGAGCCTGCGCCGAAAGGACGTTACCGGCTGAGCCTTCGCAACGGCGCGACCCTCTCCACCGGACGCTCCTTCCGCAACCGGGTGAGGGATTTGCTTCCCTAGGCTTGCGCAGCCTGCACGTTCGTCATCGAACCGCCGCGTTCGTCACAATCGGCTTTGGGCCGGTCGGGCGGAATGCCAGCAGCGCCCGATGACGAGACCCAGCCTGGCCCTCCTTGCCGGCGTCCTTGCGGCCGCCACCCTGACTGCCGGCAGCACCGCCTCCAGGCCGCTGCCGAGTTCCGGCGCTTCGCCGCTCATGGCGGCCTGCACGGCTTTTTACGAGTTCAGGCAGAGGGAAGGCGGGCCTCCGGCGCCGGCCCGGCTGCAGCCTCTGTCGCCGGACAAGGCGGACGATCTGTTCAGGCGCGCCGAGGCGTTCGGCTATACCGGGGGCTTTCAGCTCAGCGGGAACGGCGCCACGCTCCTCTCCAAAGGCTATGGCATGGCCGATCGCGCGCGAGAGATCCCGATCACTCGGGACACGCTCTTCGACATCGGATCGGTGGCCAAGCAGTTCACGGCCGCCGCCATATTGCGCCTCGAGGAGATGGGGCGACTTTCCACGCAAGATCCGATCGCGAAACATCTTCCCGGCGTTCCGCCCGACAAGCGGGCCGTCACCATCCACCACCTGCTCACCCACTCGTCGGGGCTTCCGATGGCCTCGGCCCATGATCGGGATATGATCGGCCGCGCGGAAGCGGTGCGGGAGATTCTCGGGCTTCCGCTCGAAAGGCCTCCAGGCGAAAAATATTCGTACAGCAACGTCGGTTACGCCCTGCTGGCGGCGATCGTCGAGACGGCTTCCGGCGAGGAATATGAGGCTTTCCTGCGCGAGCGCCTCTGGCTGCCGGCCGGACTCAGACGGACCGGAATGGCGCTTGGCGGCCTCGATCGGGCGAGGACCGCCGAAAGCTGGTTCTTCGACGGCGCGCAGCCGGCGAGCCTCGCGCGAATGCCCGGCCGAAACGGGCGGCCCTCGTGGCGGGGAATGGGCGCCGGCTCCATCGTCTCGACCCTTCGGGATCTGGAGCAATGGGGCGAGGCGCTGCGCACCGGCAGGGCCCTCAGCGAGGCTTCCCGGCGTAAGCTCTTCTGGCCGCACGTGCGCGAGGATGGGGAGCGGCCCGTCTATTACGGCTACGGCTGGTCGATCGGCGCGGCGAGCGACGGGAGTTGCAGGATCGGGCATAACGGCAGCGGAGGGCTCCATTACGCCTTCATGAGCTTTCTTCCGGAGCGCAATGCGCTGGTGGTCGCGTTCGACACCCAGGAGCGGTCGCCCTGGAACCATTATGCCGACCGCGCTTGGCCGGCACTGTTCGGTGCTTCTTCCAGCCTTCCGACCTTCGTGAAGAAGAGCGCCGCGGATCTGGCGCACCTCACCGGCGACTACCGGCTGGAGGTTGGCGGCGCCCTGCCGGTCCGGCTCGAAGGCAATCGCCTCTTCATCGACACGGCCGGTGCGGATGCGCTTCGTCTCTTCAGCCCATGGCCGCTCCTGAGCGGCGCGGAAATCGCCGGCCTCGGCGACCGCCAGGCTCTGATGTCGACGGTGATGAACGGGATTGCCCGCCGCGACTACGCACCGCTGCTCGCACGGCTGCGGTCGGGCACCGCCACAGACGAGGAGATCGAATGGTGGCGGAAACGGTGGCCGGAATGGGTGGCGGAGAAGGGGCGCTATCTCGGAATCGAGCTGGCTGGCACCGTTTCCCTGCCTGCGGGAACCGGCAGGCCCGAGGACAGGCTGCGCAGCCTGGGGTTGGCCCGGTTCGAGCGGGGCACGATCGTCTTCGGCTTCGTCCACGATCCGGATGGCCGAATCTATATCGACTGGATGCCCCAATATTTCGACCGCCGGATTTTCCTGGCGCCGCAAGCGGACGGCGGCTTCCTCAGCTATCGGCCATTCAGCAAACGAACCATCTCCGTCCGCTTCGATGGCGACGGCAAAGCCGGGGGGCGGAGCCTCACGGTGGACAACGGCCAGGAAGTGGCACGGGCCCGCCGGCCCTAGCCTGGGCCACCGACGCGGGTCGCTTCCACCACCAAAGTCACGATGCGGCCAACCTTCGCCCCGGGGCCGCCGCGCTCGCTGATCCGGATTTGGGCCTGGGGCAGGGTGAAGACGGACTCGTGGCCGTAGTCGCCGGTCGATCGCACCGCTTCCGGGAGGCAGGCCGCGACCCGGGCGGCCAGCGCCTCGCGGCTCATATGCTCCGGGGCGAGACTCTGGGTGCAGAGCCAATATTGCCTTCGCTCGTCCCCGGTCGCCCGGCAGCCGTGGCGGAAGTCGAGGTGGGGCGGCGCGGCCCTGGCGCGTTCGAGGAAGAGGAAGCCGCCGTTGTCGCGGGCAGCCTCGACCACCCGCTCCAGCCCATGGCAGAAATCCTGCTTTACGAGCTGCGCCTGAGCCGCCGCGGGCGCGGCCAGCGCGGCCGCCGCGATCGCCACCGAAATGGTCCTCATGGTCCTCTCCCGCTATCGTTACGGCCGCTGAACAAGCGCATCGCGCCTGACGCCGGGCTGAACGACGGGGAGCCGGATCGCCCTTCTAGAGCGGCCCCGGACCGTCCGGGCGCCGCCGGGCCTCATCGCGGGCGGCGGCGTGGCGGAGGGTGTCCATCTCGCCGGTTTCCTTCTGGAGGCGGCGGTTCTCCGCCTCGAGGCCGTCGGCCCGGGCGTGCTCCTCCTTGTAGCGGCGCTTCCATTTGCCGCCGGCCATCAGCGCCATTCCGAGCACCAGGCCGAGAACGAACACGAGTGCGACGACGAGCCATTGGTCTGGGGCAAAGAGGGTCACGAGGCGGTCTCCGTCGCTTGTTTCGGATCAATGGCCGGGCCGGGGTGAATGTTCCGTAGACCGCCATTCGTCATCCCGGCGAAAGCCGGGACCTCTGGACGAGAAGTCTCGGCGGGTCTCCCCGAGGTCCCGGCTTGCGCCGGGATGACGAATGGGTGCTGCGGCCTTCGCCCCACTCCACCTATTTGAACAGATTGTCGGAGATCGAGCAGGCCGCCGGCCCGAGGATGACGATGAACAGCACCGGCAGGATGAACAGGATGAGCGGCACCGTCATGATCGCGGGAAGCCGGGCGGCTTTCTCCTCCGCGCGCATCATGCGCTCGTTGCGGAACTCGGCGGCGAGCACGCGCAGCGCGCTGGCCAGCGGAGTTCCGTATTTCTCGGTCTGGATCATCGTGGTGACGACTCCGCGCACCGCTTCCAGGTCGATTCGGTTGGCGAGGTTCTCGAACGCGGAGCGGCGGTCGGTGAGGAAGCCCAGCTCGATTGAGGTGAGGGCGAATTCGTCGCCCAGCTCGGGATAGGCCTTGCCCAGCTCGCGGGCGACCCGGTTGAACGCGGCATCGACGGTGAGGCCCGCCTCCGCGCAGATGACGAGCAGGTCGAGCGCGTCCGGAAGGCCCTTGCGGACGGCGCTGGAGCGCTTGTTGATCTTGTTCTTGAGCCAGAGGTCCGGCGCCTTGTAGCTTCCGATCAGGGAGCCGGCGACGAGGCCGTAGCGCTTGATCGGGCCCCATTCGGGGAACCATTCGAGGAAGTAGACCCCAACGATCACGGTGGTGCCGATGAGGATCGGGAGCACCAGGCGGGCGAAGATGACGACGACGGCGAGGTCCTTCGAACGGACGCCGGCCTGCATCAGCTTCTTCTGGGCCTTTTCGAGCTGCTCGTGCTGGAGCATCTTCAGGGAGCCGAGGACGCTTCGGACCTTGTCGGCCACTTCGTTCTTGTTGGTGATGTTGCGCCGGCGCTTCGAGGTCGAGGCGACGATGCCCGCCTTGAGCTGCTCCCTCCGCTCGTTGAGCGCCTTCACCCTTTTGGCCATCGGATCCTTGACGGTCGTGGCGGCGTAGATGGCGACGAGCACGGCGAAGGTGGCGACGGCGGCCATGAAGGTGGCCACCATCACGACGTCGATGCCCATCACCGTGGGTCCGGTCGGAGGTACTGTCATGCTCAAGCCGTCCCTAGATCTCGAAGTCGACCATCTTGGCCATGATGAACACGCCGATCCCCATCCAGACCAGCCCGCCGGCGCCGGCGATCATCAGCCGCTCGTCGACGAAGAAGCCCTGCATGTAGGTGCCGTTGATGAACCAGATCAGGATGAAGACGATGAAGGGGAGGGACCCCACGATCCAGGCCGAGGCCTTGGATTCGGAGGACATCGCCTTGATCTTGAGCTTCATCTGTGCCCGCTTCCTCAGCACGTCCGAAAGGTTGGCGAGAGTCTCGGCGAGGTTGCCGCCGGTTTCGCGCTGGATGGCGAGGGTGATGACGAAGAACTGGAATTCGGGCGTTCCGAGCCGGTCCGCCACCTCCTGAAGCGCCGCCTCCATCGTCCGGCCGATCTTCATTTTGTCGGAGACGGTGCGGAACTCGTCGCCGATCGGCCCCTGGATCTCGTCGGCGACGATTCCGAGCGTTTCGGAGATGGGAAGGCCCGAGCGCAGGCCGCGGACCATCAGGTCGATCGCGTCCGGAAAGCGGGAGGTGAACTTGGCGACCCGCCGCTTGATCAGCTTGCCGACGATGAAATGCGGCACTCCGATTCCGGCGAACAGGCCGACGAAGATGGCCAGCGGAAAGGGCAGCCCCTTCAGGATCAGAAGCGCCGAGATGACGACGATGATTCCGAGGGACGCCAGCCCGTACTGGGCCAGGGTCCAGGTCCGCCCGGTCTGCTGCAGGCGCTGGCGAAGCAGAGCGGGCTTGGGGATCAGGCGCTGGGCGAGCCCGTCCATCTTCGACTGGTTGCGGGTCTGCAGGATGCGCTTCAACTGCGCCTGGGTCGCGACCTCGTTCGAC
>DASVTN010000072.1:0-45298 GCA_036387555.1 Allosphingosinicella sp.
TCCTGTTCGCACGGAAGCGGCCCACCTCGTCATGCCGGACTTGATCCGGCATCCACCTTTTTCTTTCCGCGGCAGCGACGTGAAGAAGGTGGACCCCGGATCAAGTCCGGGGTGACGATTCCAGCTCAACAGAACAGACTCTAAGTCCTCCCCGGCATTTGCCGGGGAGCGGGACCGCGCGAAGCGCGGTGGAGGGGGTCTTCGGAGTCAGGAAGGGCCCCTCCACCATGCTGCGCATGGTCCCCCTCCGCCGGAAATCCGGGGGAGGATTTAGGTGCGATCAGTTCGCCGCCCGCCTCTGCACCAGCGGATTGGCCTCCGCTTCAAGCTGGGCCATCGTCTCGAGGTAAAGCGGCCTCAATCGCGCGACGGCGGGGATGAGCTCGTCGGGGAATAGCCGCAGCTCGATCGCGCGGCGGGCCGTGAATTCGATCTCCTCGGCCAATGCCCCGAGCGGCTCCGCGCCGAACTGACGGGCCTCCGACTTCATCGTATGGGCCGGAAGCACGAGGCCGGCGGTATCCCGCCCCTGCATCGCCTCCTCGATCCGCTGGACCGCTTTTTCGCCGTCCTCCCGAAAATAGCTAAGGATGCGCGCGAAGCCGGCGCCCAGCTCGCTTCGCGCCGCACAGAAGACCATCCAGTCGATGATCTCTTCCTGATTCCCGGTTACCTCGTCCACGCGGCAAGCCTAGGCCGCCGGGAGTAAAGGAGGCGTTGACGCGAGTGTAAGGAAAGTCGACGAACGGCGCTTCTCGCCCGGCAATGACTGAAGGGGAAGCCGTGCTTTTCCAGTCATTCCGGACTTGATCCGGAAATCCATGAGCACGGTCTGCGCTCCAGCTGGACCCGCCGTGTTCATGGATCCCGGCCTTCGCCGGGACGACGGGACGGGCCGGCCTTCGACGATCGAGCCTAACCTTTGGTGTCGTACGGATTCTTTCCGCCGCGAAGGGCAACGCGGATCGGGACGGCGCCGAAGCCGAGCTCGCGCCTAAGGCCGTTGATCAGGTAGCGGCGGTAGCTTTCCGGAAGCGCGTCGAGCCGGCTTCCGAAGACGACGAAGCTCGGCGGCCGGCTCCCGACCTGCGTGATGTAGCGCAGCTTTATCCGGCGGCCGCTCGGCGCGGGGGGCGGGTTCTTCTCGACGGCGTCCTCGAACCAGCGGTTGAGCTGGCCGGTCGAGACCCGCTTCGACCAGATCTCGCGCACCTCGAAGGCGGCGCCGAGGAGGGCGTCGAGACCCTTGCCTGTCTTCGCCGAAACGGTGAGCAAGGGCACGTTGGGCGCCTGCGCGAGGCCTTCGCCCAGCGCCGCCTTGATGCCGTTGAAGAGGCTGCTCTGGTCGTGCGCGACGTCCCATTTGTTGATCGCGATAATGAGCGCCCGGCCCTCCTGGAGCACCCGGTCGGCGATCTTGAGGTCCTGGGCTTCGAGACCCAGAGTGCCGTCGAGGAGGAGCACGACCACTTCGGCGAAGTCGACCGCCCGAAGTCCGTCCGCGACCGCGAGCTTCTCGAGCTTGTCCTGGACCTTGGCCTTCTTGCGCATTCCCGCCGTGTCGATCAGCCGCACCGGCCGCTCCTCGCCGCCGGGCGAGCGCCACATCCAGTCGATCGCGATCGAATCGCGCGTGATCCCCGCTTCCGGACCGGTGATCAGCCGCTCTTCCTCCATGATCCGGTTGATGAGCGTGGACTTGCCCGCATTGGGCCGGCCGACGACGGCGAGCTTGAGCGGCCCTTCCCCCCGCCTCTCCTCGTCCTCTTCCTCCTCGCGCTCGATATGCGGCCGAAGATGCTCGAACAGATCGACGACGCCCTCGCCGTGCTCGGCGCTCATCGGGATCGGCTCGCCGAAGCCCAGCGACCAGGCTTCCATCACGCCGCCCTCGCCGGCCCGGCCTTCGGCCTTGTTGGCGGCGAGGATGACCGGGGTCCTCTCGCTCCTGAGCCAGCGGCCGATTTCCTCGTCGAGGGGCGTGAGGCCCGCGCGCGAGTCGATCAGGAACAAGGCGGCGTCCGCCTCGCGGACCGCGGCCACCGTCTGAGCGCGCATCCGGCCGGGAAGCGTGTCCGGATCCTCGTCCTCGTAGCCGGCGGTGTCGATCACCCGGAAATCGAGGCCGAGCAGGGTCGCCTCCCCTTCCCTCCGATCGCGAGTCACTCCGGGCCGATCGTCGACGAGCGCGAGCTTGCGACCGACGAGTCGGTTGAACAGGGTCGACTTGCCGACATTGGGCCGGCCGACGATCGCGACGGTTGGAAGCTTCGCCATGGGGTTGCCGTGCAGCTTATGCGCTGGAGGGTCAACCTGGTCTGCGGGGACAGTCACTCGCCCCATCGGCGGAGGTCCGGCAATGCCGGCGGGGGCGAGTGACTGTCCCCAATCTGCGATCCTGTTACCGCCAGGCGCTCAGCTGGCCGTTGTCGTGAAGGACGTAGAGGGTGTTGTTGGCGACGATCGGCGACAGCGACACCGACATCCTCGTGTCCTGGGTCGCCCGCACCCGCCCGTCTACGGGCGAGACGTAGACGATCTGCCCGGCGTTGTTGGCGAGGACGAGCCGATCGCCCGCCAGGATCGGTCCAACCCAATCGATCCGGCCTTTCTTGTCCTTGGCGTCGCGGTAGCGGGCAAGCTGGGTCATCCAGCGGATTCCGCCGGTGGTCCGCGACAGGGCGAGCAGCCGGGCGTCGTCGGTGACGACGAAGACCCAGTCGCCCGCGACCCAGGGGGTGGAGATGCCGGCGACGTTGATCTCCCAGACGCGCTGGCCGGTGATGAGCTCGATGGCGACCATTCGCCCACCCTGGCCGACCGCGTAGACCCGGCCCGCGTCGATCACCGGATCGGCGTCGATGTCGGAGAGCTGGGTCACGCTGGTCGAGATGCTGGTCCTGGCGAGGGCGTCCTGCCAGAGGTTCTGGCCGTTTTCGTAGCGATAGGCGTTGAGCTCACCGGACGAGAAGCCGGCGACGACCGTGCCCTGCGCGGCGGCGGGCGAGGAGGCGCCGAGGATTCCGGCGATCTCGAGCGCGCCCGAGCCGGTCCAGCGGACGGCGCCGTTGGCGGGGTTGAGCGCGAACAGCTGATTGTCCTGGGTGACGACATAGACATTGTCGTTGGCGACCGTCGGAGCGCCTCGGAGCGGGGCGCCGGGGCGCACCCTCCAGATCAGCTTTCCGGTCGCGGCGTCCATCGCCGCGGCGTCGCCGGCGCCGTTGGTGGCGTAGATCCGGCCGTTGTCGAACGCGACTCCGCCGCCGAACAGCGCGCCCTCCGGCGCATTGGCGCCGCGCACCTGGGTCTGCCAGAGGGTCGCGCCGTTCTGCGGGCTGATCGCGCGGACCACCGCCCTGATGTCGATCGTGTAGATCCGGCCGTCGGCCAGGACGGGCGAGGATGCGAGCTGCGCCTGATTGCTGCTGCCCTCGCCGATGCCGACCCGCCACGCCATGGCGGGCGAGGCGCCGAGCGCGACATGGCCCATCGACTTGGCGGCATTGCCGCCGGACTGGGCCCAATCCGCATTCGGCTGCGCCGGCGGGAGGGTGATGGCGGTGCCGCCGAGGGCGGGATCGAGCTCGAGGACGCGCTCCCGGGACAGAACGGAGATGCGCTCGCCGACCGTCGGAGTCACGTTCTTCTTGTCTTTGCCGCCCAGCCCGAGGCTGCCGCAGCCGCCGAGCAGGCCGGCCGCCGCGAGGGCGAGTAGGATACGCTTCATCTGGTGCCTTCCTGTGTTGCGTCCGCCGGGTCCTGGACGGCGTCGACTCCGAGCGAGCCGGCCATCTGGCTGGCGCGGGAGCGCAGGGTGTCGGGGAGCTTCTTGTCCTTGGCCATGGCGGCGAAGACGCCGGCGGCCTGTTGCGGCTTGTTGAGCTTGAGATAGGAGAGCGCGACCATCTCGCCGGCGCTTCCGAACCAGGGATTGCCGGCGACCGCGAGCCCCTTCAGCCGGTCGATGACCGCCTGGGGCGGCAAGGTGTCGAGCTCCACCGCCGTCATCCTGACCAGGGCGAGGTCCCGGTAAGGCTGGGCGAGGCCGCCGTCGTCGGCGACCTGCTTGAAGGTCGCGGCCGCGCCCTTGAGGTCACCGCTTTCGATGGCGACGTCCGCCTTCGTGATGAGGGCGGCGGCGCGGTGACCGTCCGACCCGGATTTCGCGACCTCGTCCAGCTTGGGAAGCGCGGCGGCCCTGCGGCCCGCGGCGATGTCGTCGAAAGCGGCGACAAGGGTCTCGCTGCGCTCCCCGGCCTTGACCTCCTTCTGGTTCTGCCACCAGATGAAGCCGCCGATCAGCGCCAGCAGAAGGACCACGCCGGCGATCACGAGCTTGCCGAAGCGCTCCCAGTACGTCTTCATCTGGTCGCGGCGAAGCTCCTCATCCACCTCGCGGTAGAAGGATTCGTTGTCGACAGGCTTCAGCGCCAAGAAAAACCTCCAAGTCCTCGCCGGACGTTCCCGCTCCCCAATGCCTCTTCGCCCAGCCAAGCGAAACCGAGGATGAACGGAGAATGGAACGCCGGCATTTGCCCCGGGCGCTTCTCTACCCACCGCCGCCGCGCAACGGAAGCCTCATTGTCCCCAAGCGCTTCCCCCGCGACGGCTACTTCTTCGAGCGCTGGATCTGCCCTTCGCCGGGGAAGGCGCGGCTTCGAACCTCGCCCGCATAAGCCGAAACGGCCGCTTCGATGCGGCCGGCGAGATCGTCGTAGCGCTTAACGAAGCGGGGAGTGCGCTCGAACAGCCCGAGCATGTCCTCCGTCACCAGCACCTGCCCGTCGCAGCTGGGCGACGCACCGATGCCGATCGTCGGGCAGGAAACGAGACCGGTGATCTCGGCCGCCAGTTCCTCCATCACCCCTTCCAGCACCAGAAGGAAGCAGCCCGCCGCGTCGATGGCCCTCGCATCGGCGACGATCTTCCGCGCCTCCGCCTCGCTTCGTCCGCGCGTGCCGTAGCCGCCGAGCGCGTTGACCGCCTGAGGCGTCAGTCCGACATGGCCGATCACCGGGATCCCGCGCTGGACGAGGAAGGCGACCGTTTCCGCCATCGCCTCGCCGCCCTCCAGCTTAACCGCCGCCGCGCCGGTTTCCTTCAGGATCCGCGAGGCGCTGGCGAAGGCCTGCTGTGGGCTCGACTCGTAGGCGCCGAACGGCATGTCGACGGCGACAACGGAATGCCACGAGCCGCGGACCACGGCGGCGCCGTGCGCGCACATCATCTCGAGAGTCACCGGAACCGTCGAGGGGAGCCCGTAGACGACCTGGCCGAGGCTGTCGCCGACGAGGAGGATGTCGCAATGTGGATCGAGCAATTGCGCCCAGCGCGCCGTGTAGGCGGTCAGCATTACGATCGGCTCGCCGGCCTTCATCGCCTTGAGCTTTGGCACCGTCAGCCGCTTCATCGGGCTCGGCACCGGATTGGCGCGGCTGGTGGAGGTATCCAGCGAGTGGGTGACGGACATATCCTCCTCTTAGCCGCCGAACTGCATCGCGACCAGCCCGGCCGCCAAAGCGAGCGCGGCTGCGATCCGCCTCATTCCGAAGCCTTCCTTCAGGAACAGGGCTCCCAGCAAGGCCGCGAAGACGACGGAGGTTTCCCGCAGAGCCGAAACCTTCGCCGTCTCCATCAGGCTGAAGGCGTATACAGCGGAGCCGTAGGAGAGGATCGAGAGGAAGCCGGCCGCGACTCCGTAACGCCACTTCGTCGCGATCGCCTGGCCGAGCTCCCGCCGCCTCCGAAGCAGGGCGGTGCAGGTGATGCAGATCGAATCGAGCAGGAATATCCACACGATGTACGTGAAGGGCTCCGGCGCCCCGCGGACGCCGCGGGCATCGGCGACGTTGTACAGCGCCACCCCCACGGCAGTGGCCAGCGCCCAGGCGAGCACCGCCCGGTCCGGATGATCGCGCAGCAACGTGCCGCGCGGCGGCGCGGCGAAGACGAAGACTGCGGCGGTCGCCACCACCAGCCCGGCGAGGGCGAGCGGCGGAAGAGTTTCGCTCAGGAACAGGAAAGCGGCCGCCGCCGTCAGTAGCGGAGCCGCTCCGCGCATGACCGGAAAGACGAGCGAAAGATCACCGCGTTGAAGGGCTCGCACCAGGCAGAGCTGGTAGGCGTAATGGGCCGGGACCGCGAGCAGGAGCGCGCCCCAGGTCCGGGCGTCGGGGAGCGGGACGAAAAAGGCCGCCGGCGCGACCATGAGCGCGGCGCTCGCCGAAAGCACTGCCCGGCCGACCAGGATGTCGCTTCCCATCTTCACCGACATGTTGGCGGCGGCCAGCGTCACCGCCGAAAACAACCCGAGGCAAATGGCGAGCAAAGCGGGGCTCACCGCCGAGATCTCGCCTGGCGATTCGCCCGTGCCCGATTCAGTCCGAATCCGACCAATCGATTATCTGAGTAAACGCCATGAGCGCGATCTAAGCTCTTGGCCAAGTTAACCATTTTTCAGATAAATTGTAGGAGTAGACTGGGCCATTTTGTGCTATTCACAAGGCATTCATTTAGTCCAAATGGGGGATAGTCAATGATTGGAATGAGAAATCGTGTTCTGATGGTGGCGCTGGCCACCGCCGGCATGACCATGGGTTATGCCACTCCGGCGGCCGCTCAGGCGACCCGCACCTGGGTTTCGGGAGTCGGCGACGACGTCAATCCGTGCAGCCGCACCGCGCCGTGCAAGACCTTCGCGGGCGCCATCTCGAAGACCGCGGCGAACGGCGAGATCAACTGCCTCGATCCGGGCGGATACGGCGCCGTGACCATCACCAAGTCGATCACCATCGACTGCCATTACACCGAGGGCGGAGCGCTCGCCGGAGGCAACGGAATCACCGTCAACGACGGCTCCACCGGGACCCCGAACACGATCGTCGTCGTCCTTCGCGGTCTCGACATCTTCGGCGTGAATCCGCCGACGAACGGAGTCCGCTTCGTCGCCGGCGCCGCGCTCCATATCGAAGACAGCGTGATCCGGCGCTTCAACGCGGCCAACAGCTTCGGGGTGAGCTTCGCGCCCGCGGCTTCGGCGCGCCTCTTCATCAAGAACAGCCGGATCACGCAGAACGGCACGACCTCCTCGGGCGGCGGGATCCTGATCCAGCCGACCGGAACCGGCGTTGCCCGCGTGGACATCCGGAACACCGAGGTGCAGGATAACGGCCGGATCGGCATCTCCATCCAGATGGCCTCCACCACCGGCGTCGGAAACAACGTGTCGGTCGACAACAGCGTCGTCTCCGGCAACCCGACCGGCGACGGCATCGTCGCGGTTTCGGCCGGCACCGCCGTCAACGTGATGATCGCCAACTCCCTCGTCGCTCATAATGCCCTCAACGGCATCATCGGCAGCGGCGGCGGGGTGACGGTGCGCGTCGGCAACACGACGGTCACCGGCAACGCGTTCACTCAGCCTGCGTCCGGCGTCGTCGCGGCCGGCGGCGCGCTGGTCCAAAGCTACAACGACAACCGCGTGAACGGGAACACCGTCGACGGCGGCTTCTCGTCGGACATCGCCAAGGACTAAGCGGCTCGTCCCGCGCAAGACGAAGGGGGCGCCTCGGCGCCCCCTTTTTCATTCCCACTCGATCGTGCCCGGCGGCTTCGACGTATAGTCGTAGACGACCCGGTTGATTCCCTTCACTTCGTTGATGATCCGGGTCGCCACCCGGCTCAGAAAGGCGGAGTCGAAAGGGTAGATGTCGGCCGTCATCCCGTCGGTGGAGGTCACCGCCCGGAGGCCGCAGACATAATCGTAGGTGCGTCCGTCGCCCATCACGCCCACCGTCCGGACCGGAAGCAGCACCGCGAAGGCCTGCCAGATGGCGTCGTAGAGGCCGGCGTTGCGGATCTCGTCGAGATAGACGGCGTCGGCCTTGCGAAGGATATCGCAGCGCTCCTTCGTCACTTCGCCGGGGATTCGGATGGCGAGGCCCGGGCCGGGAAAGGGGTGGCGGGCGACGAAGGCGTCGGGGAGGCCGAGCTCGCGGCCGAGCTCGCGGACCTCGTCCTTGAACAATTCGCGCAGCGGCTCGACCAGCTTCATGTCCATGCGCTCGGGAAGGCCGCCGACATTGTGATGGCTCTTGATCGTCACCGAGGGCCCGCCGGTGAAGCTGACGCTTTCGATCACGTCCGGATAGAGGGTTCCCTGAGCGAGGAAATCCGCCCCTCCGACCTTCTTCGCTTCCGCCTCGAAGATGTCGATGAAGGTCTTGCCGATGAACTTGCGCTTGGCTTCGGGATCGGTGAGTCCGGCGAGGCCCGAAAGGAACAAATCCTCCGCCTCCACATGGACGAGCGGGATGTTGTAATGCCCGCGGAACAGCGAGACGACCTGCTCCGCCTCCGCCTGCCGCATCAGGCCGTGGTCCACGAAGACGCAGGTCAGCTGGTGGCCGATCGCCTCATGGATGAGGACCGCGGCGACGGCGCTGTCGACTCCGCCGGAGAGGCCGCAGATGACCCGCCCGCTTCCGACCTGCTCGCGAATCTCGGCGATCTTGGTGGCCCGGAACTCGGCCATGGTCCAGTCGCCGGCGAGGCCGCAGACGTGGCGGACGAAATTGGCGATCAGCCTGCCGCCGTCCGGCGTGTGGACCACCTCCGGGTGGAATTGCAGGCCGTAGAAGCGCCGCTCCTCGTCGGCGGTCGCGGCGAAGGGCGCTCCGGGCGACTGGGCGACGATCCGGAAGCCCGGCGGGAGAGCGTCCACCTTGTCGCCGTGGCTCATCCACACCTGGTGCTTCTCGCCCGGGGACCAGAGGCCGTCGAACAGCGCGCAGCCATCCTCCACTTCGAGGAAGGCGCGGCCGAACTCGCTGTGATCGCCGGTGACGACGCGGCCGCCGAGCTGCTCGGCCATGAGCTGCTGGCCGTAGCAGATGCCGAGCATCGGCACGCCCGCGTCGAACAGCGCGGGATCGGCGCGGGGGCTGTCCTCCAGCGTGACCGACGACGGGCCGCCGGAGAGGATGATCCCTTTGGGCTTCATCCGCTCGAAGGCCTCGAGCGCCCGGCTGAACGGCGCAATCTCGCTATAGACCCCCGCCTCGCGCACGCGGCGCGCGATGAGCTGGGTCACCTGGCTTCCGAAATCGACGATCAGGATGGTTTCGGAAGGCTGGACGGTCATGCAGGCCGATAGGCGCGGCGGTGGCGGCGTGTAAAGACGCCCGTCGTCCCGGCGAAGGCCGGGACCTCGGGGAGACGCGCAGAGACTTCTTGTCCCGAGATCCCGGCCTTCGCCGGGATGACGGGTGGGCAGGTCACGCCTCTTCGGCGCGGGTGCGGAACTCGTAGACGGCGCCGCGACGGACGGTGCAGATGAAGCCGCCGCCCGGACCGGTCCCTGCGTCCAGAGCGCCCTCGACCGTATAATAGCCCTTGCGCTTGCCGACATGGAAGATCTCGGCGACGACATCGCCGGTCCGCCGCTCCGCTTCGAGCGAGCAGCGATCCACCGCCGCATCCTCCTTGCGGCGCTTGTCCTCCTTGATCGCCGAAGCGATGGCGGCGATTCCGCCGACGACGACCGCGCCGGCGATCACGTCGCCGGCATCGACGTCGTCATGGTGGCGGTGATGGCGCCGCCGCGCCTCCGCCGGAGCGGCGAGCGATGCCAGCATCGCGGCGGCGGTCAGGCTGGTGATCAAAGTGCGCATAAACCCTCCCTGGTGGCGGAGAGTCGTTACGGCGGCGATCCTGTCGCGCGGATGAATTCGAAAAAAAATGCGCGCGGACTTTCGGTCCGCGCGCATCCTTACGCAATCTGCCGCTGGTTACAGGCGGAAGTCGGTGATCCGGCCGTTGCCGCGGGCGACGCAGGTGAAGTCCTCACCCCGATAGCCGCGGTCGTAGCCGCCGTAATTGCGGTCGTAGCGACGGCCGTAGCGGCTGTCATAGCGATCGTAGCGGCGGTCGTAGCGGTCGTAGCCGTAGCCGCCGCCATATCCCGCCTGGACGACGCCGCGGACCCGGTAACGGTCGCTGCCGATGCGATCGACGTCGAGGACCTGGACCTGGCCGCGCGCCATCCGCTGGGCCTCCCGGGCGCAGGACTGGACGGCGTAATTATAGTGGCCGCGATAGCGGTCCCGATAGCCGTAGCCGTAGCGGCTGCCGTCGCGGTCGAGGGCCGAGGCAATGGCCGCGATCCCGCCGAGGACGGCGACTCCGGTGATGATGTCGCCGGCGTCGATGCCGTCGCGGTCCCGATAACGGTCGCGATACTGGGCGTCGGCGGGAGCGGCGAAACCGAGGGCGGCAACGGCCGCGGCGCCCGTGCCCAGAATGGTCTTCGAAATGGCCTTCATGGCAATGTCCTCCTGTAGACTTGGGCCCGGTACGAACGCTTGGGCTATGTTCCCCGTCTACAGGTTGGGTGCTTAGCCACGACTGAACCCGATTGTCGGCTGGCGTTCAGCTTCGACCCCCGCCGCCACTCTCGTCACCCCGGCGAAAGCCGGGGTCTCGGGAAGACCCGCTGAGACTTCTCGTCCTGAGGTCCCGGCTTTCGCCGGGATGACGGTATTGGCCGAAGCCCTTGGAACAGGGCTCAAGGAACTCAGTTGAAACAGTGGCGCGAAAAGGCGGGATTCAGGAGAGCATGATGGCGACTCGAGACGACCACGGCACCTATTGGAACGCGACCGCCCGGGCCCCGGATTTTCCGGCGCTGGCGGGGGACGTCAGCGTCGACGTCGCGATCATCGGCGGCGGGATCGTCGGCATCACGACGGCCCGGCTGCTCAAGGACCGCGGCCTCAGCGTCGCCGTCGTCGAGGCGCGTCGGGTGGGGCGCCAGGTGACCGGCAAGTCCACCGCCAAGATGAGCTCCCAGCACGGCGCTTCCCAGTACCAGACCCTGGAGCGCAAGTTCGGCGAGGACCGGGCCCGCCTCTACGCGAACGCGCAGGAAGCGGGCATCCGCCGGATCTCGCAGATCGCGGCGCACCACCAGATCGACGCCGACATCGAGCCGATGCCGGCCTTCGTCTACACGCGCGACGAGAGCTACGTCTCGCAGATCGAGAAGGAGGTGGAGGTCGCGCAGCGGCTCGGCCTCCCGGCCACGCTCACCCGCGACACCGGCCTTCCTTTCGACGTACTCGCGGCGATGCGCTGGGACGGGCAGGCGCAGTTCCATCCCGTGAAATATGTCGCCGGCCTCGCCTCCACCCTGCCGGGCGACGGCTGCCACGTCTTCGAGAACAGCCGCGCGATCGACTATGAGCCGAACCGAGTCGTCACCGACCGCGGCACGATCTCCGCCCGGCACGTGGTGATGGCGACCCACCTGCCGCTCGGCCAGGTCGGAATGTATTATTCGACCAACTATCCAAAGGCCGAGCCGGTGATCGCGGCGCCGATCGGGCGGGTTCCGCCCGGCATGTACAAGAATGCGGAGGAGCCCGGCCACTCCATCCGCACCCACCGCCACGAGAACGGACAGGTCTACGGCATCGCCGCCGGCAACCATTTCAAACCCGGCCATCCGGACGAGGAACGCCAATATCTGGCCGACATCGAGCGCTGGCTGACGGAGAATTTCCAAGCCGGCCCGATCGAATATCGCTGGATCAACGAGGATTACACCCCGATGGACGGCGCTCCCTTCATCGGCTGGTCCTCCGGATCGGACGGCTA
This sequence comes from Allosphingosinicella sp., assembly GCA_036387555.1. Lineage (GTDB taxonomy): Bacteria > Pseudomonadota > Alphaproteobacteria > Sphingomonadales > Sphingomonadaceae > Allosphingosinicella. Next base: position 11,659 of record DASVTN010000072.1, read on the forward strand.
TCTGGTCGCGACCGGGTTCGACGCCTGGGGCATCAGCAACGGCACCGTCGCGGCCGAGATCATCGCCGACCTCGCCACCGGCAAGGAGAATCCGTGGCTCGACGTCTTCGACGCGACCCGGATCAAGCCGCTGGCCGGAGCCCCCGAGTTCGTGAAGGAGAATGCGTCAGTCGCCGCGCACCTGATCGGCGGATATCTGGGCAGCAAGGCCAAATCCTATGACGAGCTGGGTCCGGGCGAGGCGGCGATCCTGAACGTCGACGGAGACAATGTCGCCGCTTACCGGGACGAGAGCGGAGCGCTCCACGCCGTTTCCGCCGTCTGCACCCATATGGGCTGCCTGGTCGGCTGGAACGACACGGACCGGACGTGGGACTGCCCGTGCCACGGCTCGCGGTTCGAACTCAGCGGCGAAGTGATTCATGGTCCGGCCACCAGGCCTCTGGGGTGCAAGATCACCGGGTAGCCGGGCGCGTTCGAATCTTCCGCTTCCCAAATTCTCCGGACTTCCTAAGTAGCGGAAATGAAAGCGGTTATTCCAATCCTGGCGCTGCCGGCGCTGCTCTGCGCCTGCGCCTCCCCCACCTCGCGCACCGCCGCGCGATCGCAGTTGGACCTGCGCGTGAGCGCGCAGATCGCCCAGCAGGTCCGCCGCTGCTACCGGGCCCCCCGGATCCCCTCCGCCGCCCGGGCGATCGTCACTCGCCTCCTCGTCCGCTACGGACCGGACGGGGTGCCGGTCGGGCTCCCGCTGCTGGTCGGGCAGCAGGGCGTCACGCCGGAGACGCGGCCATTCGCCGTCAGGATGACCGAAGCGGCGAGGCTGGCCGTCCTCCATTGCAGCCCGGTCCGGCTGCCCGCGGAGAAGGGCAATGAGGGCACGAGCGACTTCTACCTGACCTTCAGCCCGACCAGGCGGGTCTAGAAGCGGAAGCGAAGGGTCGCCCGCGCGGTGACGGGCGCTCCGGGCGCGATATTGTTGTCGCTGTGCGCGGTCGCGAAATAGTCGGCGTCGAGCAGGTTCTCGACATTGACCTGCGCCTCGATGCCGTCCGACAGCTCGTAGAAGACGGCCGCGTCCACCCGCGCGAAGCCGGGCAGCGTCACCTGGTTGCTGATCGAGGCGAAGGACCTGGACGCGGCGATCACGCCGAGGCCGAAGCCGAGCGCCTTGTTCACATTGTAGCGGTTCCAGACGGAGAACTGGTGGCGCGGGACCAGCGGCACTTCGCGTCCCCTGGGTGCGGCGGCGGTCGTTCGGGTGATCTCCGCCTCCTGCAGCGCGTAGCCGGCCGAGATCTGCCATTTGTCGGTGATGTTGCGCTCCAGCCCGATCTCCAGGCCCTTGCTGCGCTGAGCGCCGGTGAGGACGACCAGGTTGGTCGCCGGATCCAGCGCCCGGGTGTTCGTTCGGTCGAGGCGGTAGAGGGCGACGGTGGCGAGCAGCCCGGGGATCGGCTCCCATTTGGCGCCGAGCTCATAATTGTCGAAACGCTCCGGCTTCAGGCTTTCGGAGGTGACGTCGAGCGAGCTGAACTGATCGCCCGCGCTCGGCAGGTAGGAGCGGCTGTAGCTCGCATAAAGCGACAGCTCGCGCACGGCCTTCACGATCAGGCCCACCCGCGGGGAAAGCAGATTGTCGGTGCGGCTGAAGGTCTGGCCGTTGTTGCGGTTGAGAACGTCCAGCTTGAAGCGGTCGTAACGCAGCCCGGCGACGATCTCGAAATGGTCCGAGAGGCGCAGCTGCTCCTGCGCATAGAATGCCAGGATCGACGCGTCGCCTTCGTTGAAATTGGAAGCGGTCCGCGCCGCATTGGTGTTGACCGGCAGGTAGACCGGGTCGGCATCGACCGTCGGAGAGGCCAGCGGGACGTTGATCGATGCCACCCCGTTGGGGTTGGCGGCCGAGACGAAGAAGCCGTTGCGGCGCCGGCCGACCGAATCCTGCCGGCCGATCTCGAATCCGAGCAGGAACGTATGGGAGAGGCCGCCAAGATCCCCTTCGAGGATGAGGTCGGTCTGGCTGAACAGATTCCGCCGCTTCAGGGTGTCGTTATAGGCGGACAGCGCGACCTGCGTCCCGGCGGCGTTCACCGCGCCGGGGAAGATGTTCTGGTAGAATTTGTCATAGTCGCCGTAGCTGGTGCGGTTACTCAAGGTCACCGCATCCGAGAAGCGGTGCTCAACGGCGAGACTGGCGACATGGGCGTCGATATGGGCGAAGCTCTGCTGCGGATCGCCGAAGAAGGTCCGGTCGAAGCCGCGCAGCGGTCGGCCCTGGAAGGCGGGGACGCCGCGATCGGCGGTGCGGCGATCGTGGAAATATTCATAGGACAGGTCGACTCGGGTGTCTCCGAAGGCGAAGCCGAGCACCGGATTCACTCCGTATCGCTCGATCCCGACGCCGCGCCGGAAGCTCTCGCCGTCCTCATAGACGCCGTTCAGCCTCAGGCCGGCCGACTCCCCGAGTGGCTGGTCGAGATCGCCCGTCAGCCGAAAGCCGCCTTCGGTGTCGCCCTGCAGCGCGGCTTCGCGATAGGCGCGGAAGCTGGAGCGCTTGGTCACGCGGTTGACGACTCCGCCGCCGCCGCCGCGGCCGAAGATCATCGCATTCGGGCCGCGAAGCACCTCGATCCGCTCGGCATTGTAGAGGTCGCGGAAATATTGGACGTCGTCCCGCACTCCGTTGACGAAGAAGTCCGCGGTCGTGTTGTTGCCGCGGAGCGTTATCTGGTCGCGATTGCCCTCGCCCGTGCCGGCCGTCGCGCCCGGGACGTACATCAGCACGTCCGCGATCGAGCGAAGCGCCTGATCCTCAATCTGGCTTTCGGAAATTATCGACAGGGACTGCGGCACGTCCTTGACGTCGGTGCAGGTCCGCGTGGCGGTGCAGGTCTCCTTGGCGCCATATTCGAAGCGCTGGCCGGTGACGACGATGCTCTGGCCCTGGTCGCCGGAATCCTCGGCTGCGGTCACCTCGTCCACCTCCGCCTCGGCCGCGAAGGCCGGCGCGGCGAGCGCGAAGCTGATTGCCAATAAGGAAACGCTGCGAACGGTCATGGCCACCCTTGATATGGGCGCGCCTACCTTTCTTGCGAATGTTTCGCAATAGCATTTTGCGGGTGACATCGTGCCGGACTTGATCTGGCATCCATCAACCCGGTCGGCGGCGGATCCATGCGGCGGAGTTCATGGATTCCGGCCTTCGCGGAATGACGGTGGACGTTCAGTCTCTGCGCGACAGGATCAGCGGCATCCCGCCGGCGGGTCTCAGGGTCACCATGCCGTGCACCCGGACCTCGTGGCCCGGCACCGGATCGAAGCGCCAGCGGGCGAGCCAGTGCGCGAGGATGGCGAGCGCTTCGGCGGTCGCGAACCGGGCGCCGACGCACAGCCGGGGGCCGCCTCCGAAGGGGAGGTACTGGAACCGGTGACGCTGCTCCCGGCGCTCCGGCGCGAAGCGGGAAGGATCGAACTCGTCCGGCCGCTCCCACAGAGCCTGGTGGCGGTGGAGTATCCAGGGCCAGATCGAGACGATGTCGCCGGGCCGCACCTCTTCGTCGCCTAGCCGGTCGGGCTCCACCGCCTGCCGGTCGAAGCGGGGCGCGGGCGGATAGAGCCGGAGCGATTCTTCGAGCACCATCCGAAGCAGCGGCAGCCGGTCGGGCAGGTCCGGCCCCTCCCCCGCCGCCACCGCCCGAGCGCCCTCGTCAGCGACCTGCTCCTGCAGGTCCGGCTGCTCCGAGAGCAGGTAGAGCGTCCACGTCACCGCATTGGCGGTGGTCTCGTGGCCCGCGAGGTAGAAGGTCATGGCGTTGTCCAAGGCGAGCTCCGCCGCCCGGCGCGGCTCGAACTTCTCACCCAGGCCGCGGATGAGCTTGCCGAGGAAGTCGTCGGGGCCGCCGTCCGGAAGCCGCTCCCGCACCACCGCCTCAAGCGTATCGCGCAGATATTTCTGCCCTTTTTGCGCCTTCCATCCCTGGCGGGTCCAGGGGATTCGGGGAAGGCCCAGCATCGCCTGGAGGCGAGCCTCGCTGACGCCGTCCAGGGCGGCGGCTATATGGGCCATCGCGGCGTCCCGAGTGAGCCGGGAGTCCCCGCTGAACAAGGTGTTCGAGATGATCCGCATCGTGGCCTGGGTCGCATCGACCGCCATGTCGCGGACGCCCGGCTGCCAGCGCCCCAGCGCCTCCCGGCCGACGCTTCCGAATTGCGGCACGAGCGCATCCACGGCCGCCGGAGCGAAGTTGGCGGCGACGATCCGCCTCTGGTCCCGCCACAATCCTCCGTCGGAGGTGAGCAGGCCTTCTCCGATCGCCGGCGCAAGCAGCCGCTTGACCAGGTCCGGCTTCACATAATTGGCCGCATTGTCGAGCAGCACGCGCTGGATCAGATCCGGATCGAGCGGGATGTGGACGTTGAAACCCAATATCCTTCGCCGCATGTAGCTCTGGCGGAAGGCAAGCTCGGACCAGCCGTAGACGGCGGTGCGCGCCCGCTCCCCGACGAAGCCGCGCCAGACGGGGACCGGCCCGGGCCCGCGCGGGGGGAAGGGCGGAATGAAGGGGAGAGGCTGCCGCCCTGGCGGCGAAGCCGGTGGGGAGGGGGACCACCCGATCGGTGGTGGAGGGGTAGCTGCTTCGGGGCCGGTGGATCCCGCTAAATCCGCTGAGTCCTGCGCCATCTACCCCTCCACCATGCTTCGCATGGTCCCCCTCCCCATCTTCGGATGGGGAGGCAAGCTATTCCGCCGCCAACAGGCTCTCCGCGCCGCCCAGATCGACGCTGACCAGGCGGCTGACGCCCTTTTCGATCATCGTCACCCCGAACAGGCGGTGCATCCGGCTCATCGTCACCGCATTGTGGGTGACGATGAGGTAGCGGGTCTGAGTCTCGTTCACCATGCGGTCGAGCAGGTCGCAGAAGCGCTCGATATTGGCGTCGTCGAGCGGTGCGTCGACCTCGTCCAGGACGCAGATCGGGGCGGGATTGGTGAGGAACAGGGCGAAGATCAGGGCGATCGCCGTCAGCGCCTGCTCGCCGCCTGAAAGCAGCGTGAGCGCGGAGAGACGCTTGCCGGGGGGCTGCGCCATGATCTCGAGCCCGGCTTCGAGCGGATCGTCGGATTCGACCAGCTCCAGATGGGCTTGGCCGCCTTCGAACAAGGTCGTGAAAAGGCTTCGGAAATGGCGGTCCACCGTCTCGAAGGCGGTGAGCAGGCGGACGCGGCCCTCCCGGTTGAGGCTTCCGATGGAGCCGCGCAGCCGGTTGATCGCGAGCCCCAGCTCCTCCCGTTCGGACTGGGAGGCGGAGCGGCTTTCGTCCAGCTCGCCAAGCTCGCGCTCGGCGATGAGGTTGACCGGGCCGATCCGCTCGCGCTCGGCCGACATCCGCTCGTGCCGCGCCGATTCCTCGCCCGCCGGCAGGATGGAGCCGTCGTCGAAGCCGAGCTTGCCGGGGAGCAGTGGCGGCGGGCATTCGAAACGCTCTCCGGAGATGCGCCCCATTTCGATCCGCCGCGATTCCTGATTCTCATGGCGCGCGGCGGCCCCGGCCCGGGCCTCTCGCGCGGTGGCGAGCGCTTCGGCGATTTCGGCGAGCCGCGCCTCCGCCTCGCGCAGGGCCGATTCGCCCTGCCGTTCCGACTGCACCGCCGCCGCGGCGGATTGGGCGGCTTCCCGAGCCTCGGCTTCCATCGCGCCGATGCGGCGGTCAATCTCTGCCGGGGCGTGGGCGAGCCGTTCCGCCTCGGCCTCGGCCTCGGCGATCCGGCCCCCCATGTCGGAGTGGCGCTTGGCGGCCTCGTCGGCCCGGATCCGCCAGTCGCCGGCCTCCTTCCTGGCCGCCTCCGCGCGCTGCTTGTCGGCGCTGACCGCCCGCGCATGGGTGGCGGCCTCGGCCCGAACTTCGGCCAGCGCCTGCTGAGCGGCTTCGGCGGCCCGGCCGAGATCCGCGACTCGCGCCTGGGTCACGGCGGCGTCCGGAAGCGCGGCGACGATGCGGCGCGCTTCCTCGTCCCCGCTTCTGGCCTCGGCAAGGTCCTGCGCCGCCTGCTCCAGCCGTTCGGCCAGACCGGTCCGGCGCAGGTCCAGCCGCTCGATCTCCACGCGCGCGCTATCCTCGGCGCGGCCGGAGTCGCGAATGGCGGCCGAGGCTTCCGCTTCGGCCCGACGCGCGGAGTCGGAAGCCTCACGAGCCTGGGCCATGTCGGCAAGCGCCGCGGCGGTGCGGGCCTGCGCCGACTCCACGGCGGCGGCGGCGGCGGGGATCGCCCGGTCGATCTCGGCGAGCCGATTGACCCGGATGAGCCGCTCGGCGGCGGCGGCGCCGAGGCCGGACGCGACGAAACCATCCCAGCGGCGGAGCCGGCCGTCGCGGCTGACGAGGCGTTGCCCAACCGCGAGGACGATTCCGTCGTCTTGGTCGACCACGCCGACCTGAGCGAGCCGCCGCCGCAGGGCGGCCGGAGCCTGAACGTGATGGGCAAGGGGCTCGCACCGCGGCGGAAGCGGCGGATCGCCGGGCAGTGCTTCCGCTCCGGCCCAGCGCCTCGGAGCGTCGCCGTCGAGCGCCGCATCGAGATCGTCGCCGAGCGCCGCGGCGAGCGCCCGCTCGAAACCGGGATCGGCTTTGACATGGTTGATCGCCCGGTCGCCGCTTCCGCTCTCCACGGCCTTGATCAGCGCCTTGGCTTCCGATTCCAGCGCGGCAAGTGCGGCCCGGGCGGTGGATCCTTCGCTTTCGGCCGAGTCGCGCGCCGCGGCGGCGCGCTGCCGCCGGGCCTCCGCGGCGCCGATCGCGGCGGCGGCCGCTTCGAGCCGCGCCTCCGCCTGCTCGCGCCTGACGCGGGCGGCGCGGAGCGCCGCGACGAGCGGGGCTTCTTCGCCGAGGGCGGACATCTGCCCCTCGAGGCGGCGGCTCTCGGCTTCCGCCCGGACGAGCCTGGCCTGCGCCGCCTCAAGCGCGGAGCGGGCGACTCGGGCCTCCGCCTGCTCGGCGGCCTGGACGGCGCGGGCCTTGCCCAGCTCGGCCTCAGCCTCGCGCGCCCTGTCTTCCAGCGCCACGGTCCGAACGTCGATCGTGACCCGTGCCGCTTCGGCGGCGGCGAGCCGCCCGGCGATCTCCCTGCCCTCCCGCTCCAGCCGGTCGAGCGCGGCCTTCGCGTCCTCGCCGAGCGCCGATTCCCGCTCCCGGTCGCCGATCAGCGCGGTCCGGCGCCCGGAGAGCTCCTTCAGCCGCCTGGCAACGGCCTCCCGTTCCGACCGAAGGGTCGCCAGCTGGTGGCCAAGCGACGTCGCCCGGTCGCGCGCGGCCTGGGCGGCGGAGCGCATGTCGGCGAGCGCCTGCGCGGCCTGGACCTGGTAGGCGGCGGCGGCGCGCTGCCCTTCGGAAGCCTTCTCCACCGCCGCGCTCGCGGCTTCGGAATCGCGCCTGGCGACGTCGGCCGCGGCGGCGGCTTCGCGCCAGCGGGCGAAGATCATCCGCCCTTCCGCCACCCGGATCTGGTCGGAGAGCTGGCGGTAGCGCTCGGCCGCCTTCGCCTGGCGCCTCAGCGCCGAAGCACGCATCTCCATTTCGGCGAGCACCTCGTCGAGGCGGACGAGATTGGCTTCGGCGGCCCGCAATTTCTGCTCGGCGTCCTTGCGGCGGACATGGAGGCCGGAAATGCCGGCGGCCTCCTCCAGCATCAGCCGGCGCTCGGTCGGCTTGGCGGCGATGACGGCGCTGATCTTGCCCTGGCTGACCAGCGCCGGCGAATGCGCGCCCGTCGCCGCGTCGGCGAAGAGCAGGGAGACGTCCCTGGCTCGAACGTCGCGGCCGTTGACGCGATAAGCGGAGCCGGCGCCGCGTTCGATCCGGCGGGCGACCTCTACGTCGCCGACGGGGGCGAGGCTCACGTCGCCCGGCATGTCCTCCGCCTCGCGCTCGACCAGCAGCGAGACTTCGGCGAAGTCGCGCGCCGGACGGGTGGCGGTGCCGGCGAAGATGACATCGTCCATTCCCGCGCCGCGCATCGACTTGGGCGAGCTCTCGCCCATCACCCAGCGGATCGCTTCGAGTACGTTGGACTTGCCGCAGCCGTTGGGGCCGACCACTCCGGTGAGCCCGGGCTCGATCCGGAGCTCGGCCGGCTCGACGAAGCTCTTGAAGCCCGAAAGCTTCAGACGCTTTATCTGCATGACCGCCCCCCGGCTTTCATCCTACCCCGCCGCCTCGCGTAATATCGGCTCCAGCGTCGCCCAATTTTGCGTTCCGATGTTCGAGCCGTTGAAGAAGAAGGTGGGGGTGCCGCTGACGCCCAGGCCCTCGGCCGCGTCCGCGATCGTCGCGAGGCGATCGAGCGCCGCCTGGTCCGAGAGGCAACGCTTCGCCTGGGCCGGGGCCAGGCCGTGCTGAGCCGCGATCGCGGTGATGCCGGCAAGCTCGGCCATCCGGCCGAGGCGCTGGTTCTCGGGCAGCGCGTTGAGCTGCGCCTTCTGGGCGTCGGTCAGGGACCGCACTCGGCCCATCCATTGCGGCTGGGTCGCGAACAGCTTGTCGGCGATCGGGAAGAAGCGGCCCGCTCCGCCGCAACGGGCGACCAGAGTGGCCGCGACATCGAGACCGTTGAGTATGTAAGGCCGATATTCGTAGCTGACCTTGCCGCTCCGCACGTAGCCGTTGACGAGCGCGGCCATCCCGTCCCTGGCGAAATTCGCGCAATGGCCGCAGGTGAGCGAGGCATATTCGACCAGCTTCACCTTGGCGGCGGGATCGCCCATCCGGAAGCCGCCCTCCGGAGTCGCGACCACCGTCCTCGACCAGTCCGCCGCGGCCGGCGCCGCCTTGCGCGCGGGCGCCGCCCCGGCGGCCGGGGCCGCCGCGGCCAGGCCCGCGATCAGCAGCAAGAAAGGCCGCTTCATCACCCGATCGCCGCCCGCAGCTCCGGCTCGAGACCGGTCCAGTTGGCGGCCCCTTCATAGAGCTTTCCGTTGATGAAGAAGGTGGGGGTGCCGTTGACCCCCTGCTCGTCGCCCCGCTTCTTGATCCCGGCGACATTCTCGAGCCCGGCCGGATCGGCGAGGCAGGAGTCTATCTTCGAGGAAGGCATGCCCCGCTGGCGGAAGAATTCGTCGATCCCGCCGGCGCGGACGATCGCGACCGCGGCGTCGCGCGGAGCCATGGTCTGAAGCGCCTGGAGCTGATCCTGCGGAAGCGACTGGATCCGGCCCATCCAGTTGCGCTGATCCTTGTAGAGCTGCTCGACGAGCGGGAAGAAGGCGCCTTCGCTCTGGCAGTTCAGAAGGATCGATATCCCGGGATCGGTCGGGAAGAGGAGATAGGTGCGGAATTCCCAGCTCACCTGGCCGCTCTTCACGTAGCGGTCGCGAAGCGCCGGCCCGCCCTGCTCCTCGAACTCGGCGCAATGGGGGCAGCCGAGCGAGCCATATTCGACCAGCTTCACCGGCGCGTCGGGATTGCCCATGCGGTAGCCGCCCTCTGGCGTCTTCACCACCGTCTGGCTCCAGTCGCCGTTGGGAGCCGCGATCTGCTTGAGCGGCGTGTCGCCGCCGGCTGCCTGGGCATTACCGCCGCCGTCGCCGCAGCCGGTCAGCACAAGAGCCAGAGCGGCCGCACCGGCCGCGAGCATCGACTTCATCTCTTCGTCTCTCCACCAATTCTTCCAAGCACCGGGATGGCGACCGCCGGCCCGAGCGCCGCTTCGTTAGCCGCTACTCCGCGCGCGAGCGACTCCAGACACGCCCGAAGCTCCGGATCCGCCACCTCGCGCAGCGAATCGCCGAGCTCCGCCGGGATCGGACGCAGGGACGGCGGCGCGGCGCGGGTCCTGGCGCGCGCATTCTGAACCAGGCCTTGCCTGAAGCTGACTCGCGCCACCGCCTGATAGCCGAAGAACCGGTTGACCCGTTCGACGACGACCGGGGCGACATGCTGCATCATCGGCGCGTGAGCGCCCTCGACGATGAGATTGAGCACGCCCTCGGCTCGCTTGCCGGCCGGGAAGCGGATCGATTCCGGCGAAGAGACGGCGGCATAGCGTTCGCCCACGATCTCGCGCCAGCGGCTGACGATCGACGACTGAACGAAGCCGAAACGGCGGAAAGCGGCGCGGCCGACATCGGGAACGATGTCCGCGACCGCGCGGGCGCGGTTCGCCCGCGGCGCCTCCGCCTGCTTTTTCGAAGACCCGCCCGATTTCCCCATGAGATCGATCATGGCATAGGCACGGCATGCCCGTCGATGCTTCCGAAGTCCTGTTGCGGTGGTTTGCTGTGGATAAGCGGCGGCTGCCGTGGCGAGTCGAGGGGGCGGAGCGGCCGGATCCCTATCGCGTGTGGCTGTCGGAGGTGATGCTTCAGCAGACCACCTGCGCCCATGCCGCCCCCTATTTCGAAAGCTTCACCCGGCGCTGGCCAACCGTCGCGGCACTGGCGGCGGCGGCCGACGAGGACGTCATGGCCGCCTGGGCTGGGCTGGGCTATTATGCCCGCGCCCGCAACCTGATCGCCTGCGCCCGGACAGTCGCCGAAAACCTCGGCGGCCGCTTCCCGGACACCGAGGAGGGTTTGCTCCAGCTCCCCGGGGTCGGCCGCTACACCGCCGCCGCCATTGCCTCGATCGCCTTCGGGCGGCGTGCGGTGGTCGTAGACGCCAACGTCGAGCGGGTGGTCTCGCGGCTGTTCGCGGTCGAAACCGAGCTGCCGGCGGCTCGGCAGGAGATTTACCGGCTCGCCGGCTCGATCACGCCGGAAAGCCGGGCGGGCGATTTCGCTCAGGCTATGATGGACCTCGGCGCCACGATCTGCGCTCCGCGCGCGCCCGATTGCGGCCGCTGCCCCCTCGCTTCGGGATGCGCGGCTCGGGCTAAGGGCGATCCGGCCGCTTATCCCCGCAAGGCCGCGAAGGCGCCGAAGCCGAGGCGCGACGGGATCGCCTATTGGCTGGAGCATGACGGCCACGTCCTTCTCGTCCGCCGCCCCGCCAAGGGGCTTCTCGGAGGGATGCTGGCGCTGCCCACGGACGGCGAGGGCGCTCCGGCCGACGCCGACTGGCGCGAGGCGGGAAGCGTCGACCATGTCTTCACCCACTTCGCACTGAACATGCGCCTGCTCTGCGCCAAGGCGGGATCGCGGCCGAGCGGCACCTGGTGGCCGATCGAGCGGATCGGGGAAGCGGGCCTGCCGACGCTGTTCGCCCGCCTCGCCGCGCGCGGCGCCGGCTGGCGGGAAGCCGCTTGAGGCCCGGCTTCACAGGCTCCGGGGTGGACCGCGCCGATCATCTGCGCCTCGACGAGGCGCGGCTGGCGGAGCTTGCTGCGAGCTTCGAATCGCGCCTGATGCGCCTCAGCGGGCTCGATCCGGAGCTGGACGAGCAAGGGCGGCTCGGCTGGGACGCGGCCGCCGGAGGCGGGGAGCGCATCTTCCTGGGTTTTCGCGAAGGCGCGGCGCTGTTCGCGCCACTGGTGCGGGCGCAGCCGGGGCAGCGCGCCTGGTCCGTCTTCGGCCTGCTAGGCCGGATGGCGGCGGAGGACGCGGCGATCTGGGGTACGGCGCGAAGCCTGATCGAATGGCACAACCGCCACCTCTACTGCGGCGCGTGCGGCTCACCGGCCTCTCTCTTCCGCGGCGGCTGGGGCCGGCGCTGCGGCGGCTGCGGCCTCGAGCATTTCCCGCGGGTCGATCCGGTGGTGATCATGCTCGCCGAGCATGAGGGGCGGGTGCTGCTCGGCCGCCAGCCGCAATATCCCCACGGCCGCTATTCCGCCCTCGCCGGATTCGTCGAGCCGGGCGAATCGATCGAGGAGGCGGTGGCGCGCGAGCTGTTCGAAGAGGCGGGAATCGAGGTGAGCGGCGTCCGCTACGTCGCGAGCCAACCCTGGCCCTTCCCCGGCCAGCTGATGATCGCCTGCACCGCCGCCGCGCCCACCGACGCCATCACTCTCGACACCAACGAACTGGAGGACGCGATCTGGGTCGACCGCGAAGGCGTCAGGGCGGCGCTGGCCGGGGAGCCCGCCGCGCCGTTCCTCGCGCCCCCTCCCTTCGCCATCGCTCATACGCTGCTCAGGCACTGGGCGGACTGATCCTCCTGCGGGCGAAGCCCTTGTCCTCCCCATCGGCGATGGGACGGACAAGGCAGTCTTGCCCCGTCTCCCCGCCCCGCCTAAAGGGGCTCGCGAATTCCCTTGTCCCGCGCGCGGCCGCGGGCGCCCTGGAGGTCTTTTAAGGCATGGACAACCGCTCCAACACGATTGCGGGCTGGGTGCTCGGCGCGGGCATCGTCGCGCTCGGCGCATCGATCGTCTCCAGCGAGATGTTCCACCAGGAGCGGCCCCACAAGATGGGCTATCCGATCGAGGGAGTGGTCATTCCGGGCAAGGGGGGCGGCGGCGCCGAGGCCGAGCAGCCGATCGCCAACGTCCTCGCCAACGCCGATGCCGGCCGGGGCGAGGCGCAGTTCAAGAAGTGCACCGCCTGCCACACCATCAACCAGGGCGGCGCCAACGGCACTGGTCCGAACCTGTGGGCGGTGATGGGCAGCGCGATCGGCAAGCATTCGCCCGGATTCGCTTATTCTCCCGCGCTTGCGGGCAAGGGCGGAAACTGGGATTGGGAATCGATGAGCCAGTGGATCAAGTCGCCGCGCGACTTCGCCCCCGGCACCAAGATGACCTTCGCCGGTATTTCCAAGGTCGAGGACCGCGCCGACCTTCTCGCCTACCTCAACGTGCAGGGCAGCAACCTGCCCCTGCCGACGCCGCAGGCCGCGGCGGACAACCCGGCCCAGGCCGCCGCGGAAAAGGCCGATGCCCCCGCGACCGGCGACAAGGCCGAGGACGAGCCGGTCCTGAACGAGCAGCAGGCGGGGCCGAACCGGATCGGCGGCGAAGGCGCGCCCGCCGTCGCGGGCCGCGCCGAGCAGACCAAGGCTCAGCCCAAGCAGTAGGAGCGATCGGGATGGTCAGCAGCAAGGCGCCCACTCCCGAAGCCTATCTCTCGGAGCTGCCGCCTGAACGGGCCGTCTTCGTCGCCCGGGTGCGCGACCTGATCAACGCCAGTCTCCCCGACGGCTATGTCGAACGGATGAACTGGGGGATGATCAGCTGGGAAGTGCCCGCGGAGCGCTATCCGGACACCTACAACGGCCAGCCGCTCGTCTATGCCGGGCTGGCCGCCCAGAAGAACTACACGGCTCTCTACCTGAACTGCGTCTACGCCTCCGAAGAGCGCACCGAGCGGCTGAAGGCGCAGTGGGCGGCCTCCGGCAGGAAGCTCGACATGGGCAAGAGCTGCCTCCGCTTCAAACGGCCCGATGACCTGGCCGAGGACGTGCTGGCCCAGACGATCCGCTCGATCCCCGTGGACCGCTTCATCGCGGAGTATGAGGCGGGGCGGGCGAAGGGCTGACCGACCCGGAAAACATCCGGGTGTTCGATCCTCGTCATGCCGGACGTGATCCGGCATTCATGAACACAGGTGTCGGCCGGTATTTAGACGACGGCGTTCATGGATGCCGCGTTCGCCGGAATGACGGGAGCGCTTCAACGCGACACCCTCAGCCGCAGGTGACCGGCTCGTCCTTGGCCATGTAATAGTCGCAGACGTGCTTCCAGGCCTCCTCCGCGGTATCGACGAAAGTGAACAGCTTGAGGTCGTCGGGCGCGATCACGCCTTCTTCCACCAGGGCGTCGAAATCGACGACCCGCTCCCAGAATTCACGTCCGAAGAAGAGGATCGGAAGCGGCTTGACCTTGCCGGTCTGGACGAGGGTGAGAAGCTCGAACGCCTCGTCGAACGTGCCGAAGCCGCCGGGGAAGACCGCCACCGCCCGCGCCCGGAGCAGGAAGTGCATCTTCCTCAGCGCGAAATAATGGAACTGGAAGCTGAGCGAAGGCGTGACGTAGGGATTGGGCATCTGCTCGTGCATCAGCACGATGTTGAGGCCGACGGACTCGACCCCTTCGTCATCAGCGCCCCGGTTGGCCGCTTCCATGATCGAAGGCCCGCCTCCCGAGCAGACGACGAAATGCCGCAGGCCCAGCTCGTCCGGATCGCAGCGGCTGGCCAGCCGAGCCAGCTTTCGCGCTTCCTCGTAATATTGGCTCTTCGCCTTTAGCCGCTCCGCGATTCGGCGCTGCTCGTCGGTCGCCGCGGCGGCGATCAGGGCGTCGGCCTTGGCAGGCTCCGGAATTCGCGCGGAACCGTAGAATACGAAGGTCGAGCCGATCCTCGCCTCGTCCAGCAAAAGCTCCGGCTTCAGCAATTCCAGCTGGAACCGGACCGGCCGGAGGTCCTCGCGAAGCAGGAAATCCATGTCCTGAAAGGCGAGGCGATAGGCATTGTGCTCGGTCTGGGCGGACTGAGTCTGCTGGGCGGCGGTCGCGGCTTCCTGACGGGCGTCGGGGAAGACTCGGTTCGGCGGTATGGGATCGGTCATGGCCGCCCGTTTAGCGGCAATAAGGCCCCTGTCCCATGTCGAAATGAAGATGATCGCGGTGGAAGGCGTCGGAGTCGGGACCGAGCACGATTCCGAAGCGCCGGCAGCCCGCCGAATGGACGTTGCGAAGGAACCGCCGCACGTCCTCGTCTTCGCCGCTCCATCCCGCGAGGACGGTGATCCGGCGCCCGTCCGCGAGGACGAAGGCGCCGATGTCCACCGCATTGGCCCGGCCGTGCTCGCTGAGACGAGCGCCGGGCCGGCTGTTCACCGGCCGGCAGCTGTAGGTGCCGAAGCTCTCGATCCTGACCACCCGGCTGCCGAGCCAGGCGTTGGCCGCCGGCTGCACCGCCTCCCGGGCCCAGCGCGCGAACTGGCGCGCCAGAGGACAGGTCATCGCTCCGAGCCTGGTCGCCGGGGTGCCGATATCGAGGAGCTGGACGGCACCGGCGGCGCTGCAGCCGTTGCCGAAAGTGCGGTCGGGGAGGGTCTTGAAGCGGACTCCCTCGCGGGTGAGATCCGCCCGGCATTGCAGGATTTCGCGTGCCGGAGCGGCCTGGCCGCGGGCGGAGGGCGGGAGGCGACGATCACTGGGGGGAATGCAGGCCGCCAGGAGCAAAGTCGCCGAGATCGCCCACCACCGCATGGAGGAAAGCTCTACGCAAGAAAGTGCTATTCGTCATCCCGGCGAAAGCCGGGACCTCAGGACAAGAAGTCACGGCAGGTCTCCACCAGACCCCGCCTTTCGCCGGGGTGACGGTGCGCTCCACGAGGCCCCGGCTTTTACCGGGTGACGGTGCGATCAGCGCGCGCAGGTTGACAGCCCGGCCCCTGCCCCTAAACCCCGCCACGGGCCACGCCGTCCCAACGCGGCGCGTGCTCTCTGCGAGGAGAGTCGACAGTGACGACAGCCAAGCCGGACGTGCGCCCTGCGCGCCCCTTCTTTTCCTCGGGCCCATGCGCGAAGCCGCCCGGCTGGGGCCCCGAGCATCTAGCACTGGGCTCGCTCGGGCGGTCGCACCGCTCGAAGCTCGGCAAGGCGAGGCTGGGCCACGCCATCGACCTGACGCGCCGGGTGCTCCGCATTCCCTCAAGCCACCGTATCGGCATCGTCCCCGCGTCCGACACCGGCGCCGTCGAGATGGCCCTCTGGTCCATGCTCGGAGCGCGGCCGGTCACCCTGCTGGCCTGGGAGAGCTTCGGCGAAGGCTGGGTCACCGACGTCGTCAAGCAGCTCAGGCTCGACGCCACCGTGATCAGGGCGCCTTACGGTGAGCTGCCCGACCTCGCCTCCGTCGATCCCGCCAGAGACGTCGTCTTCACCTGGAACGGCACCACTTCGGGCGTCAAGGTGCCCGACGGCGACTGGATCAGCGACGCCCGCGAAGGCCTGACCATCGCCGACGCCACCTCCGCCGCCTTCGCCCAGCCGCTCCCGTGGGAGAAGATCGACGTCGCCACCTTCAGCTGGCAGAAGGCGCTGGGCGGCGAGGGCGCTCACGGGATGCTCGTCCTCGGCCCGCGGGCGGTCGAGCGGCTCGAAAGCTATACCCCGCCCTGGCCGCTGCCGAAGATCTTCCGGATGACCAAAGGCGGCAAGCTGATCGAGGGCCTCTTCGAAGGCGAGACGATCAACACGCCCTCGATGCTGGCGGTCGAGGATTATATCTTCGCGCTCGAGTGGGCGCTTGGAGCGGGCGGCCTTCCGGGCCTGATCGCCCGGTCCGAAGCCAATGCCGCGGCGGTCGACGTCTGGGTGGAACGGACGCCTTGGGTGGAGCATCTGGCCCGTCTGCCCGAGACCCGTTCGAACACCAGCGTCTGCCTCCGCTTCGCCGAAGCCGGCGACCCCGAACCCCAGGCCGCCCTCGTCAAGAAGATCTCCGGCCTGCTCGAGGCCGAAGGGGTCGGCTACGACCTCGCCAGCTACCGCGACGCTCCGCCGGGGCTCCGGCTCTGGTGCGGCGCCACGGTCGAAACGGACGACCTGGAAACGCTCTTCCCCTGGCTCGACTGGGCCTGGCACGAGGCACGCGGCTAACCGTCATCCCGGCAAAGGCCGGGACCTCGGCGAGGAAAAGACACGCAGCCCTTCACCCCACGAGGTCCCGGCTTTCGCCGGGATGACGGAGTAACGAATGCCCATAGTTCTGATTTCCGACCCCATGGACCCCAAGGCCGCTGAAATCTTCCGCTCCAAGGGGGTGGAGGTCGACGAGAAGCCCGGCCTGTCGAAGGGCGAGCTGAAGGCGATCATCGGCCGATATGATGGCCTCGCCATCCGCTCGGCGACCAAGGTCACTCCCGACGTGCTGGAGGCGGCGACGAACCTCAAGGTGATCGGCCGGGCCGGGATCGGAGTCGACAATGTCGACATCCCGGCGGCTACCGCCCGCGGCATCGTGGTCATGAATACGCCCTTCGGCAACTCGATCACCACCGCCGAGCATGCGATCGCCCTGATGTTCGCGCTGGCTCGGGACCTGCCCGCCGCCGACCTTTCGACGCAGGCGGGCAAATGGGAGAAGAACCGATTCATGGGCGTCGAGCTGACCAGCAAGACGCTGGGCTTGATCGGCGCCGGCAATATCGGCTCGATCGTCGCCGACCGGGCGCTCGGCCTCAGGATGAAAGTGGTCGCCTACGATCCCTTCCTGACTACCGAGCGGGCGCTCGACCTCGGCCTTGAGAAGGTGGAACTGGACGAGCTCCTGGCCCGGGCCGATTTCATCACCCTCCACACGCCGCTCACCGACCAGACGCGGAACATCCTCTCCCGGGAGAATCTGGCGAAGACCCGCAAGGGCGTGAGGATCGTCAATTGCGCCCGCGGCGGCCTGATCGACGAGGCCGCGCTCAAGGCCGCGCTGGATTCAGGCCATGTCGCCGGCGCCGCGCTCGACGTCTTCTTCGAGGAGCCGGCCAAGGTCAGCCCGCTGTTCGGAACGCCCGGCCTGATCGCCACTCCGCACCTCGGCGCCTCCACCACGGAAGCCCAGGTCAACGTGGCGATCCAGGTCGCCGAGCAGATGGCGGAGTTTTTGGTGCGGGGCGGAGTGACGAACGCCCTCAACATGCCCTCCCTTTCCGCCGAGGAAGCGCCGAGGCTGAGGCCCTACATGGCGCTTGCGGAAAAGCTCGGCTCGCTCGTCGGGCAGCTCTCGCACGGATCGATCGCGGGCCTGTCGATCGAGGCCGAGGGCGCCGCCGCCGAGCTCAACATGAAGCCGATCACCGGCGCCGTCCTCGCCGGCTTCATGCGGGTCCATTCGGATACGGTGAACATGGTCAACGCGCCCTATCTGGCCAAGGAGCGCGGGCTGGACGTGCGCGAGATACGGCACGACCGGGAAACCGATTACCACACCTTGCTGAGGGTCTCGGCGATGACGTCCGCCGGCGACCGACCGGTCGCGGGAACGCTGTTCGCCAATTCGACCCCGCGGCTCGTCGAGATATTCGGCATCCGAGTCGAGGCGGAGCTCGAGGGCGAGATGATCTACATCGTCAACGAGGACACGCCCGGCTTCATCGGCCGGCTCGGCACCCTGCTCGGCGAGGAGGGGGTCAATATCGGCACCTTCAGCCTCGGCCGCCGCGAGGCGGGAGGAGAGGCGGTCGCCCTAGTGTCGGTCGACGGCCATATCGGGCCGGAGCTGGTCCAGCGCCTCCAGGCTCTGCCGGGGGTGAAGACGGTGAAGCCGCTGAGGTTTTGATTCCCCTCCCCGCAAGGGAGGGGCTAGGGGTGGGTGGCGAGCGTAGCGAGCCTTCTTCCTGCCTCCGAGTTTCGGCCGCCTCCGGCGGACCCACCCCCAGCCCCTCCCTTGCAGGGAGGGAAGCGAAGTGAAGTAGGAGCATCGCGTGGCCAACGTCACCGTCATCGGCGTCCAGTGGGGCGACGAGGGGAAGGGCAAGATCGTCGACTGGCTGGCCAGCCGCGCCGACGTCGTCGCCCGCTTCCAGGGCGGGCACAATGCCGGCCATACGCTGGTCGTCGGCGACCAGACCTACAAGCTTTCCCTGCTCCCCTCCGGGATCGTGCGGGGCACCCTCTCCGTCATCGGCAACGGGGTCGTGCTCGATCCTTGGGCGCTTCGGTCCGAGGTGGAGCGGCTCGGCGAGCAGGGCGTCGCGGTGACCCCCGAAATTCTCCAGATCGCCGACACCTGCCCGCTCATCCTCCCCTTCCACCGCGATCTCGACGCCCTTCGCGAAGACGCTTCCGGACAAGGCAAGATCGGGACCACGAGGCGGGGCATCGGCCCGGCTTATGAGGACAAGGTCGGCCGCAGGGCGATAAGGGTCTGCGACCTCGCCCATCTCGGCCACCTGGGGCCGCAGATCGACCGGCTCTGCGCCCATCACGACGCGCTCCGCGCCGGCTTCGGCGAGCCGCCGATCGACCGGGCCCGGCTCGAACGGGACCTCGGCGAAATCGCCGAGTTCGTCCTTCGCTTCGCCCGCCCGACCTGGATCACGCTCAACGAGGCGAAGGCGAGCGGCAAAAGGATCCTGTTCGAGGGCGCCCAGGGCGTGCTTCTCGACGTGGACCACGGCACCTATCCGTTCGTCACCTCATCCAACACGGTCGCCGGCACCGCCGCGGGTGGAAGCGGCCTCGGCCCCGGCGCCGCCGGCTTCGTGCTCGGAATCGTCAAGGCCTACACCACCCGGGTGGGGGCGGGCCCTTTCCCGACCGAACTCGAGGACGAAACCGGCCAGCGGCTCGGCGAGCGCGGCCGGGAGTTCGGGACCGTCACGGGACGCAAAAGGCGCTGCGGCTGGTTCGACGCGGTGCTGGTCCGCCAGGCCTGCGCCGTGGGGGGTGTGACCGGAGTGGCGCTGACCAAATTGGATGTGCTCGACGGCCTGGAGGAGCTACGGATCTGCACCGGCTACCGGCTGCGCGGAAAGGCGCTCGACCACCTCCCCGCTCATAGCGCCGACCAAGCCGCGGTCGAGCCGGTCTACGAGACGATTCCCGGCTGGGCCGAATCCACCGCGGGCGCCCGCAGCTGGGCCGACCTGCCGGCCCAGGCGATCAAATATATCCGCCGCATCGAGGAGCTGTGCCGCATTCCGGTGGCGCTGGTCTCGACCAGCCCGGAGCGGGAGGACACGATCCTGGTGAGGGACCCGTTCGCCGACTGATTTGCCTCCCCATGGCAACGCCATGGAGAGGGGGACCAGGCGAAGCCTGGTGGAGGGGTAACTGGCGCGGAAGCCGAGGCTAAGCGACTGAACCGATGATCGGGTAGGCCAACTACCCCTCCACCACACTTCGTGTGGTCCCCCTCCCCATCTGGCGATGGGGAGGCAAAGATGCCTTCCCCTGCGCCGGGCCCGCGACTATCGCCCCCGCCATGACCCAGCTCAACATCCTCGTCACCGGCACCAGCCGCGGCATCGGCAAGGCGATCGCGGCCGCTCTTTCCGCGCATAACGTCGTCGGCCACTCCAGCCGCGGCGGCGACGGAATGATCGCCGCCGATCTTTCGGAGCCGGGCGCGGCCGGGCGGCTCTGGCATGAGGCGCTGGAGCGGCTCGGCGGGCGGATCGATGGGCTCGTCAACAATGCCGGAATTTTCGAAGCCGCTCCGGTGGATCTTCCGGCCGAGGAATGGACGGCCGGCTGGGAGCGGACGATGCGCGTCAACCTCACCGCCTCGGCCGAGCTGTGCCGGCTCGCCGTCCTTCACTTCCGCGAAGAGGGCGGGGGGAGGATCGTCAACGTCGCCAGCCGCGCCGCCTATCGCGGCGACAGCCCCCAGCATTGGCATTATGCCGCATCCAAGGGCGGGATGATCGCAATGACCAAATCGATCGCGCGCGGCTATGCCGCCGACAATATCCTGGCCTTCGCCGTCTGCCCCGGCTTCACCGCTTCCGACATGGTCGAGGAATATATGGCGAGCCGCGGCGGCCAGCAGATCGTCGCGGACATCCCGCTCGGCCGGGTCGCCGGCGCCGAGGAAGTGGCGGAGACGGTGCGCTGGCTGGCCGTCGATGCGCCGCCTTCAGCGACCGGGGCCGTGATCGACGTCAACGGGGCGAGCTATGTCCGCTGAAATCCTCCCCGAGCTTGCTCGGGGAGGGGGACCACCCGAAGGGTGGTGGAGGTGTAGCTGGCGCAGGCCTGCGCCGTATACCCCTCCACCCCGCTTCGCGGGGTCCCCCTCCCCATCTGCCATGGGGAGGATTTAGATGACCGACAGCTGGAAGGTCACCCTCCCCTGCACCAAGGCGGAGGCGGAAGCGCTGAAGGAGGATATCTCCCCGCTTGCCTGGCTGGACTTCCCGCCGGTGCTGATGACCAGCGAGGCGGATCCCTCGGCTCCCGACGCCTGGCGGCTCGACGCCTATTTCGCCGAGGAGCCGACGGCGGAGATGCTTGACCTCCTCGCCTCCCTGGCGCCGAGCGCCGCGGGGGCTGCGCCCCTCGTCGAAAAGGTCGAGGATCGCGATTGGGTCACTCTCAGTCAGCAGGGTCTGGAGCCGATCCGGGCGGGACGCTTCTTCGTCCACACTCCGGCCCATCGGGATTCCGCTCCGGCGGATTCGATCGCCCTGGAGATCGACGCCGGACGCGCCTTCGGCACCGGCCAGCACGAGACCACGACCGGCTGCCTGATCGCGCTGAGCCGGATGAAGGCCGGCGGCGCGGCCGCGGCCAATTTGCTCGATCTCGGCACCGGCACCGGCCTGCTCGCCTTCGCGGCGCTGAGGCTGTGGCCGTCCGCCCGGGCCGCGGCTTCCGACAACGATCCGGTGGCGATCGAGGTGAGCCTCGAGAATGCGGCGATCAACGGGATCAAGGTGGGCCGCGCGCGCGGGCAGCTGGAGCTGGCCGTTGCGGAAGGAATGGAGCACCCGCGGCTGCAGGCGCGGGCGCCCTACGACCTCGTCATCGCAAACATCCTCGCCGGGCCGCTGATCGAGCTCGCGCCCTCGGTCGCGACGGCCATCGCGCCCGGCGGTCGGCTGATCCTCGCGGGCCTGCTCGATCATCAGGCGCCGGCGGTGGCCGCGGCCTACCGGCGGCAGGGGATGATGCTGACCGGACGGGTCGAGCGTGGCGAGTGGCCGACCCTGGTGATGAGGAAGCGGCGTAGCTTATCCTCCCCGTTCGCGACGCGAAGGGGAAGGGGGACCACCCGAAGGGTGGTGGAGGGGTAGCTGGCAGAAGCCTGCGCGGACTACCCCTCCACCATGCTTCGCATGGGGAGGATCACTCCACCCCCAGCCGGCTCAGCATGAACGCATAATATTCGGCGATGTCGCGGTAGCGGCGAAAGCGGCCGGACTTTCCGCCATGGCCCGCCTCCATGTTGGTGCGGAAAAGGAGCGGATTGGAATCCGTCTTGGTCGCCCGCAATTTCGCCACCCATTTGGCCGGCTCGTAATATTGCACCTGGCTGTCCCACAGGCCGGTGCTGACGAACATCGCCGGATAGGCTTTCGCTGCGACATTGTCGTAGGGCGAGTAGGACAGGATATAATCGTAATATTTCCGGTCGGCGGGATTGCCCCATTCGTCATATTCGTTGGTGGTGAGCGGGATGGTCGCGTCGAGCATGGTCGTGACGGCGTCGACGAACGGCACCTGGGCGACGAGCACCGAATATTCCGCCGGCGCCATGTTCGCGACCGCGCCCATCAGCAGCCCGCCGGCGCTCCCGCCCTGCGCCGCCACCCGGTCCCTGGCGGCATAGCCCTGCGCGACGAGATGGCGGGTGACGTCGATGAAGTCGGTGAAGCTGTTCTTCTTGTTGAGCAGATGCCCCTGATCGTACCAGGCGCGGCCCATCTCCTGGCCGCCGCGGATGTGGGCGATAGCGTAGACCATGCCCCGGTCGAGCAGGCTGGTCACCGTCGGCGACCAGGCCGGATCCATCGACGCGCCGTAGCTCCCATAGGCATATTGGAGCATCGCGGCCTTGCCGTCCTTCCTGAAGCCCTTGCGGTAGACCAGGGACACCGGGATCCGCGCTCCGTCCCGCGCCTTCGCCCAGACCCGCTCCGTCACGTAGTTGGCGGGATCGTAGCCGGGCGCCGGCGACTGCTTGAGCAGCCGCCTTTCGCCGGTCCTAGCATTGACCTCGTAAATGCTGTTGGGCCGGGTCAACGAATTATAATGGTAGCGAAGCCATTCGGTGTCCGGCTCCGCGTTGACGTTGATCCCCATCTCGTACGCCGGCTCGTCCGAGGCGACGAGGCTGCTCTTGCCCGAATCGGTGAGGAGGCGAAGCCGCTTGTTGCCGCCCGAGCGCTCCGCGATGGCGACGAAGCCGGCCATCGGCTTGAAGTCGTCGATGAAGATTCCCGCCTTGTGCGGGACGAGATCGGTCCAGCGGGCACGGCCGCCCGTGGCCGCGGCCTCGGGGACCCGCATCAGCCGGTAATCGGGCGCCTTCCAGTTGGTGAGGATCACCCAGCGATTGCCGATATGATCCGCCTGATAGCGGAATTCGCGCTCGCGCGGAGCGAAGACCGAGAAGGCGCCCGGGGCGGCGGCGGGGGTGCAGCGCTGCTCGTTGCTGACCGTGCTTTGAAGGTAGATGCAGATATATTTGTCGGAGCTGGTCCGCCCCAGCCCCATGTAGAAGCTGTCGTCCTTCTCCTCGTAGACGGTGCGGTCGGCGGAGGCGGGCGTTCCGAGAACGTGGGCCTTCACCCTCCGGGTAAGCAGGGTGACCGGGTCCTTCTCCAGGTAGAAGATGGTGCGGTTGTCGTCCGCCCAGACGAAATTGGCCTCGACGTTCGCGATCTCGTCGGGGAGCAGCCTGCCCGAGCCGATCTCCTTCACCCGGAGCACATATTGGCGCCGGCCGACCAGATCCTCGGCATAAGCGAGCAGCCGGTTGTCGAGGCTGGCCTGGTAGCCGCCGATGTTGAAATAGCCTTTGTCCCGGCCCATCGCGGGCTGGTCGAGAAGCACTTCCTCGTTCGCCGTCATCGCGCCCTTGCGCCGGGCCACGACGGGATAATCCTGCCCGGCTTCAAACCGGCTGTAATAGAAATAGCCGTTCTTGCGGTACGGGACGGTCGAATCGTCCTGGGCGATGCGGCCGACGAACTCGGCGTAGAGCTTTTCCTGAAGCGGCTTCAGCGGCGCCAGCGCGGCGTCGGCATAGGCATTCTCGGCGTTGAGATAGGCGAGCATGTCCGGATTCTTGCGGGTGTCGTCCCGCAGCCAGTAATAAGGGTCGTCGCGGACGATCCCGCCCGGCCCCTTCACCTGGTGCGGCCTCTTCTGGGCGGCGGGCGGGGCGGGCGTCGCCTGCGCCGCGGCGAGGGCGGGCAGCATCAGGGCCGCGAGGCCGGACAGGAAAATCTTCTTCATCAACGGCTTCTCCGGTTTGCGGAGCCTGTCTGGCATGGGCGGGGGAGGCCGACAAGCGGGGCGCATCGTCGCCCCGGCGAAAGCCGGGGCCTCGTGGGGTGAAGTGCGCCCGTGCCCTTCACCCACCGGGGATCCCGGCTTTCGCCGGGATGACGGGGGGGGGGTGAGCCGGCCTTTGCCAGGAGGACAGGCGGGCGCGGGGTCAGCCCGCCTCGCTCACGATCGCGTTCCAGGCCGCTTCGTCGATCGTCTCGACGCCGAACTCGGCGGCCTTCTTGAGCTTGGAGCCGGCGCCGGGGCCGTAGACGACGAGATCGGTCTTCGCCGACACCGACCCCGCCACCTTGGCGCCGAGCTTCTCCGCCTGCGCCTTGGCCTCGTCGCGCGACAGGGTCTCGAGGCTCCCGGTGAAGACCAGGGTCTTGCCTGAAACGGGCGACTGCCGCGTTTCCCAGACCACGTCGGCCGGGCGGACCCCGGCGGCGAGAAGGTCGTCGAGCACCTCGCGGTTGTGCGCCTCCTCGAAGAAATCGAGCAAGGCGTTGGCGACCTCCGGGCCGATGTTCGGAGTCTCGACGGCCTCGACGATGGCCTTGTCGCGGCGCTGGAGGAACTTGCGCTCTTCCTCCCCATCGACCGGCGCGATGCCGCGCCGGACTTCGAGCGCGCCCTCAATCATCGAGCGCAGATCCTCCCAGCTCCGGTAGCGCCGCGCGAGATCGCGGGCCGTCACCTCGCCGACATGACGGATCCCGAGCCCGTAGAGGAAGCGGTCGAGCGGGGGCTCGCGCCTGGCGTCGATCGCGGCGATCAGGTTGGCGGCGGAAATCTCGGCCCAGCGCTCCCGCGCCAGCAAGGTTTCCTTCGTCAGCCGGAAGATGTCGGCCGGCGACTGGAGCAGCCCGTCGCGGAAGAAATTCTCGATATGGGTGATCCCCAGCCCCTCTATGTCGAGCGCATGGCGCGAGACGAAATGGCGAAGCCGCTCGACCCGCTGCACCGGGCAGACGAGCCCGCCGGTGCAGCGCACGTCCACCTCCCCTTCCTCGCGCACCGCGTCCGATCCGCATTCGGGACACTGGCTCGGAAAGACGTAGGCCGGACGGTCCTCGTGAGGCGTGAGGTTCTCGAGCACCTGCGGGATGACGTCGCCGGCGCGCTGGATCCGCACCCTGTCGCCGACCCGCACTCCGAGCCGCTCGATCTCGTCCTTGTTGTGGAGGGTCGCGTTGGTGACCGTCACTCCGCCGACGCCGACCGGCCTGAGCCGCGCGACCGGAGTGAGCTTGCCGGTCCGCCCGACCTGGATGTCGATCGCCTCCAGCAATGTCTCCGCCTTCTCGGCCGGGAATTTGTGGGCCAGCGCCCAGCGCGGAGCGCGGGCGACCTGGCCGAGGCGGCGCTGCCAGTCGAGCCGGTCGACCTTGTAGACGACCCCATCGATGTCGAAGCCCAAGTCGGCGCGCTTCGCCTCGATCGTGCGGTAATGGGCGAGAAGCGCATCGATATCGACGCAGCGTTCGAGATGATCGGCGATCGGCAGGTCCCAGCTCTCGATCGCGCGCATCACCTGGAGCTGAGTCTCGGCGGGCAAAGCCGACACCTCGCCCCATCCATGCGCGTAGAAGCGCAGGGGCCGCGACGCGGTCACGGCGGCGTCCTTCTGGCGGAGCGAGCCGGCGGCGGCGTTGCGGGGATTGGCGAACTGGCGCGCCTTTGCCGGATCCTCGGCTTCGGCGAGGAGGCGCGCGTTCAGGTCCGCGAAGTCCGACTTCGACATGTAGACCTCGCCGCGGATCTCGAAGACCTCGGGAACGTCTCCCTCCAGCTTCTGCGGGATGTCTTCGATGGTCCGGACATTCTCCGTCACCACTTCGCCCGTCGTGCCGTCGCCTCGGGTCGCGGCGAGCACCAGCTCGCCTTTCTCGTAGCGGAGCGAGCAGGAGAGGCCGTCGATCTTCGGCTCGGCGGTGAGCGCGACCTCCTCGTCCGCGGCCAGGCTGAGGAAGCGCCGGACGCGGCCGATGAAATCCGCCACTTCTTCCACTGAAAAGGCGTTTTCTAGGCTGAGCATCGGAAGCGCGTGGCGGACCTTGGAGAGGTGGGCGGCCGGCGCCGCTCCGACCTGGCGCGAAGGACTGTCCTCGCGGACGAGATGCGGGAATTGCCGCTCGAGCTCCGAATTGCGGCGGACCAGCGCGTCATATTCCGCGTCGGAAATCTCGGGAGCGTCCTCGCTGTGGTAGAGCCGGTTGTGGCGCGCGATCTCGGCGGCGAGATATCCCAACTCCTCGGCGGCATTGGCTTCGGTCCAGTCTCCCATCGCTCGGCGATAACAAGAACCGCCCTGTCACGTCACCCCGGACTTGATCCGGGGTCCATCTCTCTTTTTTCGAGCGGGGCGAAAGGAAAAGGTGGATGCCGGATCAAGTCCGCCATGACGGTCGGATTCTCACGCCGCCTCCAGCAACCTGACCGCCTGCGCCCGCGCTTCGTCGGTGACCTGGGCCCCGGACAGCATCCGCGCGATCTCCTCCCGCCGCCGCCCTTCGTCGAGGGTCTGGACGCTGGTGCGGGTGACGAGGCCCTCGTGGCTCTTCTCGATGAGGAGGTGGCGGGCGCCGCGGGCGGCGACCTGCGGGCTGTGGGTGACGACCAGCAGCTGGGCGCTGGTTGCAAGCCGGTGGAGGCGCTCGCCCACCGCGCTGGCGACGGCGCCGCCGACTCCGCGATCGATCTCGTCGAAGATCATCGTCCGGGCCTCCGCGCGCTCCGCCAGGGCGACCTTGAGGGCGAGAATGAAGCGGGAGAGCTCGCCGCCGCTGGCGATCCGGGTCAGCGGCGCGAACGGCGCGCCCGGATTGGTCGAAACCTCGAACTCGACCCGGTCCTTGCCGCGAGCCGCCCATTGCGCCTCGGCGAGCGGCTCCACGAGGGTCCGGAAGCGGGCGGAATCGAGCTTCAGGGGCGCAAGCTCGCGGGCGACCGCCTCGTCGAGCCGGGCGGCGGCGGCCGTCCTCAGCTCCGTGAGCCGGGCCGCTTCGGCCTGGTAGGCGGATCGGCCCTCCGCCACCCGCCGCTCGAGCGCGGCCAGGCCCTTCTCTCCCGCCTGGAGTGAGTCGAGCTTCGCCGCGAGCGTGTCGGCGAGCTGCGGCAAAGCGTCCGCCTCGACCCGGTGCTTGCGCGCCACGGCCCGGATCTCGAACAGCCTGGTCTCCGCCTCCTCCAGCCGGGCCGGGTCGAAAGACAGCGCCGCCGCGGCCGCGGCCAGGCGGTCTTCCGCTTCGCAGGCTTCGACCAGCGCCCGATCCAGCGCCTCCAGCGCCGCTCCGAGGAGCGCATGCTCGCCGCCGATCCGGTCGAGCCGGCGGGTCGCCTGGCGGACGAGGGAGAGCCCCCCTTCCGAGCCGTCGAGCAATTGGCTGACGGCGGCGATGTCCTCGGCGAGCCGGGCGCCTTTCTGCATGTCCGCGCGAAGGCCGGCGAGCGTCTCCTCCTCGCCCGGCTGCGGCGCGAGCTTGCGCAGCTCGGCGACGGAATGCTCGAGCCATTCGCGGTCCCGGGCCGCCGCCTCCAGATCCTCGCGGGCCCCGGCCAAAGCCGCCTCGGCCTCCCCCCAGGCGCGATAGGCCTGCTGCACGGGGGCGGTGTCGACGCGGGCGAAGGTGTCGAGGAGGTCGCGGTGACCGCGCGGATTGAGGAGGCCGCGATCGTCATGCTGGCCGTGCACCTCGACGAGCATGGCCCCAAGCTCACGAAGGAAGGCGACGGAGGCGGACTGGTCGTTGACCAGGGCGCGGCTGCCGCCGTCGGCCCGCACGATCCGGCGGACGACGAGCGGCTCTCCGGGCTCGCCCTCGAGGCCGTTGTCGCTGAGCAGGGCGAGCGCCGGGTGACGGGCGGGAAGATCGAAGCTGACGGTGACGACGGCCTGCGCCTGGCCCTGCCGGACGAGGCCGCTGTCGGCGCGGGCGCCGAGGGCCAGGCCGAGAGCGTCGAGCAGGATCGACTTGCCCGCGCCGGTCTCCCCGGTCAGCACGCCGAGGCCGGGCCCGAATTCGAGGTCGAGGCTCTCGATCAGGACGACGTCGCGGATGGAGAGGCTGGTGAGCATGAACCTGCCCCTAGCCCGTCACCCCGGCGGAAGCCGGGGCCTGAGGTCGCCGGCAGAGAATTTCCGTCCTGGGATCCCGGCATTCGCCGGGATGACGGAACGGCCTCACGCGGCGGGCGAAGCGGCGGCCGCCGCCGGCGCGTGCTTCTGGACCAGCGAATAGGCCCGCTGGTACCATTTGGTGGTGGGGTAATTGGCGCCGAGAACCGCGGCCGAGCGCCGCGCTTCCGCCGGAATGCCCAGCGCGAGGTAGGATTCGGTCAGCCGCATCAGGGCTTCGGGCGTGTGGCTGGTCGTCTGGAACTGGTCGACGACGGTGCGGAAGCGCATCACGGAGGCGAGCCACTGGCCCCGCCGCTGATAGAAGCGGCCGATCTCCATCTCCTTGCCGGCGAGATGGTCGCGGACGAGGTCGATCTTGAGGCGGGCGTCGGCGGCGTAGCGCGTGTCGGGATAGCGGCGGACGAGCTCGCCGAGCGCGTCGAGCGCCTGGCGGGTGGTGCTCTGGTCCCGGGTCACGTCCTCGATCTGCTCGTAGTGGCTGAGCGCGATCAGATAATAAGCATAGGCCGCGTCGCGGTTGCCGGGGTGGATGGAGAGGAAGCGCCGGGCGGAATCGACCGACTTGGTGTAATCCTTGGCCGCATAATAGCTGAAGGCGCTCATCAGCTGCGCTCGGCGCGCCCAGACGGAATAGGGATGCTGGCGCTCGACCTCGTCGAACAGGGCGCCGGCGACGGGATAATTGCGCCGGTCCAGCTCCCGCTTGGCGAGGTTGTAGAGCGTGTTGACGTCGCGGGCGACATATTGGGTGTCGGCCCGGGTCTTCTTGCCCCCGCTGGCGCAGCCGGCGAGAGGAAGGACCAGGCTCACCATCAGGACGGCGGCGACAGAGCGGGTATGGTTACGCAGCATGGGGGCTTCTTAGCGAAGGGTTGGGACTAGGCCAAGCTCGGACTAGGAGGGCGAGGGTGAAGGCGGGAAAGCGAAAAGCCGGTTTGACCGCGCGATTGTGGCGGCGCCCGATGAACGGCGGTTTAATGTCTGGGCTGTAGGGGAGCCGAATGCTTCGAGTTCTGACGCTATCGACCCTCTATCCGGATGGCGCGCGGCCCTCCTTCGGACTCTTCGTCGAACGGCAGACGCTGGCGCTGGCCGCCCGAGCGGGCGTCGAGGTCGTGGCGGGGCGCGGACTGCCGCCCTGGCCGCTGAGCCTGCATCCGCATTACGGCGGCAGGGCGGAGCTCGCGCCGAAGGAGCTTCGCAACGGGCTCACCGTCCACCGCCCGCGCTTCCGGACCTGGCCGGGCTTCGGCGCAGACGGCTTTGCCCGTTCGCTCGCCGCGGCGGTGCTGCCGCTCGCCCGCACCCTGCGGTTCGACGTGATCGACGCCGAATTCTTCTGGCCCGACGGAGTGGCGGCGATGCACCTGGCCGGGGCGCTGGGCGTGCCCTTCTCGATCAAGGCTCGGGGGAGCGACGTGCATTTCTGGGGCCGCCGACCGGCCGTCGCGGCTCAGATGCTGAGCGCGGCCCGGGCGGCCGGCGGGCTCCTCGCGGTAAGCGCGGCGCTCAGGAGCGACATGGCCGCGATGGGGATGCCGGAGGAGAAGATCCAGGTCCATTATACCGGAGTGGACCTCGACAGGTTCCGGCCGTGCGACCGTGCCGCGGCGAAGCGCGGGCTGGGGGTGGAAGGGCCGCTGATCGTGACTCCCGGCAACCTCGTGGCGCTCAAGGGCCAGCAGCTCGCGCTCCAAGCGCTCGCCGCCATTCCCGGCGCGACCCTGCTGATCGCCGGGGAAGGGCCGGAGCGGCTGGCGCTCGAGGCCCTTATCGCCAAGCTCGGCCTCTCGCACCGCGCGCGGCTGCTCGGCAGCGTTCCTCCGCAGGAAATGGCGGAGCTGCTCGGCGCAGCCGACCTGATGCTCCTCCCGTCCGAGCGGGAGGGGCTGGCGAACGTCTGGATCGAAGCGCTCGCCTGCGGCACTCCGCTGCTGATCTCCGATGTCGGCGGAGCCCGCGAAGTGCTCGACCGGCCCGACGCCGGGCGCCTCGTCGCGCGCGAGCCCAAGGCGATCGCGGCCGCCGCTCGGGAGATGCTGGCGTCGCCGCCGGATCCGGCGCAGGTGCGCCGCTCGGCGGAGCGGTTCAGCTGGGAGCGCAACGGCGCTGAGCTTCACGCGCATTTGAAGGGGCTGGTGAAGTAAAATCCTCCCGCGATTTCGGGGGGAGGGGACCAGGCGAAGCCTGGTGGAGGGGTTCTCACCGGTGCGAAGAACCCCTGCACCGCGCTTCGCGCGGTCCCCCTCCCCCGGCAAACCGGGGAGCATTCTACCTACAGCGGCATGAGCGCCGCCGCGATCCAGCGCTCCTCGCCACGAAGAAGGCCCCAGGTGCGGGCGGCGGCGCGGCTGTCCATGACTTCGAGGCCGATCCCCCGCTCCTCCAGCGTCTCGCGCAGAGCGCGCGGCGGGTGAGTGAGGCGGGGGCCGGTGCCGAGGATCAGGAACTCGGGCGGGGGGCTGAGTGCGAGCAATGGCTCTAGATCGGCCGCAGTCAGGCCGGACAGGGCCGGCGCGGCCCATTCGCCGGCGCTGAGCGGCGTCAGAAGGAGTGCCCGGTAGACGCCCTCGTCGATCACGAAACCACCCCCGGAAAAGCCCGCGACGACCGGACCTTCGGCGGCGGGATCGCGGTCGAAGCGGGCCATCAATAGCCTTCGTTATGGCTCGTGACGCGCTCCCCGCCGGCCGTCGCGGCATTGTTCTTCGGAAGGAAGCTGTTCGAATCCACCTTGAGCCAGACCAGCCATGGCGCGGCGATGTAGACCGTCGAATAGGTGCCGACGATGACGCTGATCAGCAGGGCCGTGGTGAAGCTCTGGATGATGTCGGGGCCGAGGAGCATCAGCGACCCCAGGGCGAGGAGCATCGCGAAGTTGGTGGCGACGGTGCGCGACAGAGTCTCGTTCATCGAGAGGTTGAGGAGCGAGACGATGTCCATCTTTCGGTATTTGCGCAGATTCTCGCGGACCCGGTCGTAGATGACGATCGTGTCGTTGAGCGAATAGCCGATCAGGGTGAGCAACGCGGCGACGACGTTGAGGTCGAACTCCATCTGGGTGAGCGCGAAGAAGCCCAGGGTGAGGGTGACGTCGTGGAACAACGAGAACATCGCCCCGACCCCGAACTGCCATTCGAACCGGATCCAGATGTAGATGACGATTCCGATCGCCGAGAGCAGGAGCGCGAGCGCCCCGTCCCAGAGAAGCTCGTCCGAGACCTTGCCCGAGACGGTGTCAACCGCGTCGATCCGGACTCCGGGATAACGCTGCCCGAGCGCCTGGCGGACCTTCGAGGCCGCCTGGTTCGCGCCTTCCTCTCCCCCTTCCGGAAGCGGAAGGCGGATCGATATCTCCCGGGGGCTTCCGAACTCGGAGATGCTCGGATCGCCCAGCCCCAGATCGGTGACTTCCGTGCGCAGCCGGTCCAGCGACGGCGGCTGCGCGAAGGTGGTGCGGATCACCTGCCCGCCGACGAAGTCGACGCCGAAATTAAGGCCCTTGACCGCGATCAGCGCGATCGAGGCGGCCATCAGCAGCATCGAGATCAGGATCGCCAGGTTACGCCAGCGAAGGAAATCGAGGTTGGTGTTGTCGGGGACGAGCTTCAGAAGGCGCATGTGAACTCCGTCACCCCGGCGAAAGCGGGGGCCTCAGGACAGAAGGGGCTCGACGGGTGAGCCGAGGTCCCGGCTTTCGCCGGGATGACGATCTGGGCCGTCATATCCTGAGCTCCGTCGGGCGCTTGTTCAGCCAGATCGACACGAACATGCGGGTGACGGTGACGGCCGTGAAGACGGAGGTGGCGATTCCGATCATCATCACGACGGCGAAGCCCTTCACCGGCCCCGAACCGAAATAATAGAGCAGAAGGCCGGCGATGACGTTGGTGATGTTGGCGTCGAAGATCGCGGTCCGGGCCTCGCCATAACCGTGCTCGACCGACTCCATCACCCTGCGCCCGCGGCGGTGCTCCTCCCGGATGCGCTCGTTGATGATGACGTTGGCGTCGACCGCGGCTCCGACGGTGAGGACGAAGCCGGCGATCCCCGGCAGGGTCAGGGTCGCGAACGGAGCCATGATCCCGAGGATCACGATCACGTTCAGGACGAGGGCGACGTTGGCGTAGATGCCGAAGCGCCCATAGGTCAGCCACATGAAGAGCAGGATCCCGACCGTTCCGACGATCCCCGCGATCACCGCACTTCGAATCGAGTCCCGGCCGAGATCGGGCCCGACGGTGCGCTCCTCGATCACCTTGAAATCGACGGGGAGGTCGCCCGAGCGCAGCTGGATGGCGAGATCGGTGGCGGCCTGGACCGTGAAATTGCCGGAAATGTTCGCCTGGCCGCCGAGGATCGGCTCCTGAATGGTCGGAGCCGACAGGACGACATTGTCGAGGACGATGGCGAAAGGCTTCTGGACGTTCTGCTGGGTGATCCGGCCGAAGGAACGCGAGCCTCGGCTGTCGAAGCGGATGCTCACCACCGGCTGGTTGTTCTCGTTGAAGGTCTGCTGGGCATCGACCAGCTGGTCGCCGTTGACCATGGCGCGCCGAAGCACCGCGATCCGGCCGCCACCGGCCATCGGCAGGACCTGGCTTCCGACCGGCGCCCGCCCCTGGGCCACCTGATCGGGGTTGGCCGTCAGGTCGACCAGCTTGAATTCGAGCCGCGCCGTCTTTCCGAGCAGCGCCTTCAGCCCTTCGGGATCCTTGAGGCCCGGAACCTGGACGAGGATCCGGTCCTTGCCCTGGCGGATAACGGTGACTTCCTTCGTGCCCTCCGGGTCGACCCGGTTGTAGACCACCTCGCGGGCGGTGCTCATCGCGGTCTCGAGCGCCTCGGCGAGCCCGGCCTGCGTCGGCGTCATCACCACGCGGGTTCCGTCCACCGCGATGTCGAAGGTCCGGTTGCCGCCGAGGACGGCAGGCTGGGCCTGGGCGGCGGCGATCTCGCGGACCGAGCCGACCCTGGAGGGATCACGCACCGCGAAGGACAGCCGCCCTCCGGCGCTCGACATGTCGCCGACCTCGATCTTGGCGCGGCGAAGCTCGCTGCGCATGATGTCTTCCATCTGGTCGAGCCGCTGCTTGGCGACGCCGCTCGTATCGCCCTCGAGCAGGAGGTGGCTGCCGCCGGCGAGGTCGAGGCCGAGATTGACCCGCGAGCTCGGCACGAAGGACGGGAATTTCGCCACCACCGGCTCGGGCAGGAAGCTCGGCACCGCAAGAGCGATGCCGAAGAGGCAGAGCAGGCTGACCGCCCACATCTTCCAACGGGGAAAATCGAGCATGGCGTCAGTCGTTCGCCGGCTTCGCGCCGTGCGGCCGGACTTCGGCCAGCATGGATTTGACCACGCGGACCCGGGTTCCGGCGGCGATCTCCAGCTCGATCTCGGCTTCCTCGACCTTGGTCACCTTGCCGATCAGGCCGCCGGTGGTGACGGCGACGTCGTTGCGCTTCACCGCCTCGATCATGTCGCGATGCTGCTTCATCCGCCGGCTCTGCGGCCGGATGAGCAGGAAGTAGAAGATGACGAAGATGAGCAGCAGCGGCGCGAACTGCACGAGGATGGCCGAAAGGCCTCCAGGGGCGGCGGCGCCGGACGAGGCGTGAGCGGGCGATGAGAACATGGGCTATACCTGGTGAGGGTCCGGCGCCGAGACAAGCGTCCGGAG
>DASVTN010000073.1:0-21272 GCA_036387555.1 Allosphingosinicella sp.
GATCCCCGACAGGGCCGCCGCGCCTTGCTCGATCAGGTCGTTGCTGATTCCCGTCGTGGTGGTGGTGGTCCCGTCCGGATTGCGCACCACGGTCGTGCCGGCCAGCTCGCTCGCGCCGATCAGGCCGGCAATCTGCCCCAAATTCGGGCTGAGATTGGAATAATTGGTGATGCCGAACGGGATCGCCGATCCGTTGAGACCGGCGAGGAACAGCCGCGTGCCCAATTGCTGCGCGGTGCGGTCGCTGAGCTCGACGATGATCGCCTCGACCAGCACCTGCTCGCGCCGGGTGTCGAGCTGTCGGATGACCTCGCCGAGCTGGCGCTGGACGTCCGTCGAGGCGGCTATGACCAGGGCATTGGCGCCCTGGAACCGGGTCACCACGGCGCCGCGCGGGCCGAAGATGCTCAGTCCGGTGGTCGCCGCCGCTTCCGGCGCCGGAGCCTCGGCTGTCGTCGTCGTCGTCCGGACGGAGGGGCGCCCGCCGCCGCTGCGGCTGGTCGAAGAGGTCGTCGCACCCTCGCCGCGCGACGACGACAGGCCCGGCGTCGGCGGCGGCTGAGTCACCGGCTGGCCGAGCAACGTCTGGAGCACCGGCAGGAGTTGGGCCGCGTCGGCATGTTCGAGGAAGATGACCCGGATCTCGGTGCCGGTGGCGGCGCGCTGGTCGAGCTCCTCCGCCATGGCGACGAGACGGGCGACGGTGGCGGCGTCGCCGCGCAGCGCGACCGAGTTGGAGCTGTCGATCGGAACGACGGTCGCGGCCCGGCCGCCCGGCGCGCTTCCCTCCATGAGGGCGTTGAGCGAAGTCGCGATCTCCCGCGCTCCCGCATTGCGCAACGTGACGATCCGGCTGGTGCTGGTGTCGCGGTCGATGCTCCGGAGCACCGCTCGTATCCGCGCCACGTTGTCCGCGAAATCGGCGACGACGATCGAGTTGCGGCTGGCGGTGATCGAGCCTTCGCGGCTGACCAGCGGCCGGAGCGCCTCGAGCGCCTGGGCCCCCTCGATGCTTCTAGTCCGGAAGATCTCGGTGACGAAATTGTTGGCGCTGCCGCGCGCGGCCACTCGCCCGCCGGCGGCCGCTCCGGTGGCGATCGGCTGGATCCGGAAGGCTCCGCCCTGGAGCGGCACCGCCATCAGGCCGTTCGCCCTGAGGGTCGACAGGAACAGCTCGAAATATTCGGACCTGGACAGCGGCCGCTGCGTCACGACCGAGACTTTGCCGTTCACCGCCGGGTCGACGATGAAGGTCCGCCCCGTCACCCGGGCGGCGTCCTCGATGAAGGCCCGGATGTCGGCCTCCCGGAAGTTGACGACATGCTGCGACCAGGCCGGCGTCAGCGGCGCCGCCAGCATCAGGGCGAGAGCCAGGAGCGTGCGCTTCACTGGCCGCCTGCCTTTTCGTTCGGGTAGAGCTTCGAGGGTGGAACGGGCGGGCCGCCCGGCTCCACCGCCGCGCTCGGCTGGACCACTGGGGCCGCCGGAGCGGCCGGCACGGCCGAAGGCGCCGCCGTCGCCGCGCCTTGCGACTGGTCCATGAACAATTGCTCGTCCGACCCGCCTCGCGAGATGGTGACGCTGTCGAAATCGACGGACTTCAAAGTCACCCCCGGCTCGATCTCCTCGCCGACGGCGATGCTGCGCTGCTGGCCGTCCGATCCCTGGATGATCGCCGAGCCGCGGCCCGACGCCTGGTCCTGTCGGATCCCGAACAGCTTGAGGTTGAGCGAAGTGACCGTCACCGGCCCGGCCGCTCCGGCGAGGCGGAAGAAAGGATCGAAGCTTCCGAGGATCCCCGAAGAAGCGGCGGTGGCGCCGGATCCGGTCCCGCGCCAGTCCCCGAGCGGCCCGACCGGAGTGAGCGCGGTCCAGATCAGGCGGGCGCACTGAAGTGCGATCAGGCCGAGGAGAGCGAACTCGAACAGAGTCCAGCCGTTGACGCCCCGGGCGCGGCCGATCAGCCGCCGGCTGTCAAAAGCTAAACGCATGAAACCCGAGTCCCTTCCCCGCTACACCCTGGCGCGGCAGATTTTCCACAGTCATAACAATGTTTTGGCGACCATCTAGCCCAAGATTCGCCAGCCGGGCAAACTTTCAGCTTTTGCGCCGCCGCGCAAGCGGCTTGTGGATATGCCGTTCCCCCGGGGAGGCCGGGCGCCCGGGCCGCTTCTGCGGCGAAGCTGTTACCGGCTCATGACGATCCAGATCGGCCAGGCCGCGAGCGCCATCAGCGTTCCCAGCGGCAGCCGGTCCGTGGCGGCGATCGCCTGGCCGCGGAGCCTCTTGAGGAGCAATGCGGCGATGCCGATCAGCCCGGCGCCGACCAGCACGAACGGCAGCTGCGTCCAGCCGAGCCAGGCGCCGATCGCCGCAAGCAGCTTGGGATCCCCGCCGCCAAGCCCCTCCCGGCCGCGCAGCGCGCGGTAGACGCGGGCGATCAGGAACAGCGACACGAAGCCGGCCGCGGCGCCGATCAGGCGGCTTTCCAGCGGCGGCCCGAAGCCGCCCCACGCGGCGGCCAGGCCGGCGGCGAGCAAGGGCCAGGTCAGCCGGTCGGGCAGCCATTCATGCTCCAGGTCCATCGCGGCGATCAGGAACAGCCACCAGCCAAGGATGGCCGTGACCCCCGCGAGCGGCATCGGGTGGGCGAGGAAGGCGCTGATCGCCACGATCGCCGCCCCCGCCTCGGCCGCCAGGTGGCGCCGATCGATCCGGCCCCCGCAATGGCGGCAGCGGCCTCTGGCGAGCGACCAGCTGAGGATGGGCACGAGGTCCCGCGGCTCCAGCGTCCTGCCGCACTCGTCGCAGGCGGAACGGCCCGCGACGACGCTTCGCCCCTGCGGCCACCGTATCAGGATGGTGGCGAGGAAGCTTCCGATGGCGGCGCCGAGGATGAAGGCCAGCGCGGTCCAGGCCGCGTCCGCCGGCGCCGGCAGTGTCGTCACGGTCCGGCGGCGGCGGCGAGCGTACGCTTCGCCTGGACGAGGTGGGGCCGATCGATCATCCGCCCGTCCAGCGCGAGCGCGCCCGCGCCTGGATTGGCTTCGAACGCCGCCACCACCGCGCGCGCCTGCGCAACTTCGGCCTCGCTCGGCGTGAAGGCGGCGTTGATCACCGGTACCTGGTCGGGATGGATGGCCATCATTCCGGTGAAGCCGTCACGCCGCGCTCGGGCCGCATAGGCGCCCAGGCCGTCGAGATCGCGAAAGGCGGGGTAGACGGTCTCGATCGGGGCGACCGCGGCCGCCGCCGCCCCGAACAGGCAGAGCGAGCGGGCAAGCTCATAAGGCGGCGTGAAGCGCCCGTCCGGCTCGCGCGACGTCGCCGCCCCGATGGCGGCCGGCAGGTCTTCGGCGCCCCAGGTGAGGCCGGCCAGCCGTTTCAGGCCGCCATAGGTGCCGAGCTGGAAGATCGCGGCGGGGGTCTCGGTCGCAATGGCGAGGATCTGCGCGGTGGCGTTGCCGCGCTCCGTCAGCCGACGGGTAAGCTCGGCGACGGAGGCTCCGCCCTCCGCCTTGGGCAGGACGATGCCGTCCGGGTGGCTGGAGAGGATGGCGGCGAGATCCCTGTCGCTCTCGTCGGAGTCGAGCGGGTTGATCCGTACCCAGAGTTTGGCCGTGCCGTGCGAATTGAGGAACTCGGCCACATGTCGCCGCGCCTCGAGCTTGGCGGCGGGCGCAACGGCGTCCTCGAGATCGAGGATCACGGCGTCGGCGCCCGAATTAAGCGCCTTCTCCATCCGGTCCGGCCGGTCTCCGGGGACGAAAAGCAGGGATCGCAATCTCATCGTTGTTCCTCTCCGGAACAGGGCGGAACCAGGCTCACCGCGCCCTCCTCTGGATCAGCGCCGTTCGCTCCGTCGTGCAGACGATCTCGTCGCGCTGGTTGAGCATCCTGTGCTCGAAGGTCACGATTCCGGCCTCGGGCCGGGACTTCGAATCCTTTAGGGAGAGGACCTCGGTTTCGGCCCTCAGGGTATCCCCTATGAAGACCGGCTTGGGCATCCTGACCTTGTCGTAGCCGAGATTGGCGACCAGCGTGCCGAGCGTCGTGTCCCCCACCGAAAGGCCGACGAGCAGCGAGAAGGTGAAGGTGCCGTTTACGACGATCCGCCCGAACTCGGTGGCCGCGGCATATTCGGAATCGAGGTGGAGCGGCTGCGGATTGTGGGTCAGTGCCGAGATCAGCAGATTGTCCGTCTCGGTGACGGTGCGATGGGGCTGGTGGGCGATCCTGTCGCCGATCGTCCATTGCTCGTAGAA
The DNA here is from genome assembly GCA_036387555.1 of Allosphingosinicella sp. GTDB lineage: Bacteria > Pseudomonadota > Alphaproteobacteria > Sphingomonadales > Sphingomonadaceae > Allosphingosinicella. Next base: position 4,266 of record DASVTN010000073.1, read on the forward strand.
GCGGCCGGGCATCAGTTTACCGTCACCCCGGCGAAAGCCGGGGCCTCAGGGCGGAAAGTCTCGGCGGGTCTCCCCGAGGTCCCGGCTTCCGCCGGGATGACGTGCTTATCCATCCACCTTCTCCACCCGCACCAGCAACGTTCCTTCGCTCACCTGAGCCCCCTGCGCCGCCGGCAGCTCCGCCACCACGCCCTCGAACGGCGCGGTGAGGCTGTGCTCCATCTTCATCGCCTCGAGGGTCAGAAGCTTCTGTCCCTTCGCGACCCGGTCCCCCTGCCGGACGTCGACCGAAAGCACCCGCCCCGGCATCGGCGACAGCAAGGTCCCGTCCGAAGCCGCTCCGCCCGCCGCTCCCCCGCCCGCGCCGGGAAGCGCGAAGGCGAAGGCCTGACCGGCCGAGAAGACGAGGACGTTCTCCCCTTCGGCCGTCGCCACCCCCTCGAGCGGCGGATCGCCGCCGGCCTCGACCAGCCGGGTCTCGCCGCCATGGCTCAGCGCGACAATCAGGTCCTCGCCGGCATTGGCCCGGAAGCCGCGCAGCGAATCCCACGGGTCCCCTTCCCCGCCACTGCCGAAGCTTGAGGAAAGGAGCGCCGTCGCCGCCAAGTTCCAGACGCCCTCCGGCGGCTCCGAGCCGGGCACGAGCCGGTCGATCCGCGACGGGATGAAGCCCGTATCGACGTCGCCGGAGCGGAAGTCCGCGTCGTCCGCCGCCCGGGCGAGAAAGCCCGCATTAGTCCTCACCGGCCACACCTCGACCTGCTCCAGGGCGTCGACGAGGCGGTCGATCGCCTCCTCGCGCGTGGTGCCGCGGGCGATCAACTTGGCGATCATGGGATCGTAATAGGGGCTGATCCGGTCGCCTTCCTCCACGCCCGTATCGATCCGGATGGCGCGGCCGAGCTGGAAATGGTCGAGCCGGCCGGTGGAGGGCAGGAATTCATGCGACGGATCCTCGGCATAGAGCCGCGCCTCCATCGCCCAGCCGCGGATCGACAGCTCGTCCTGGCGGAGCGGCAGCGGCTCGCCCGACGCCACCCTGAGCTGCCACTCGACCAGGTCCTGGCCGGTGATCTCCTCGGTCACCGGATGCTCGACCTGGAGCCTCGTGTTCATCTCCATGAACCAGATTCGGTCCGCCTTCAGCCCCTCCGAAGCGTCGGCGATGAACTCGACCGTCCCGGCCCCGCGATAATCGACCGCCTGCGCCGCCTTCACCGCCGCACCGCACACCGCCGCCCGGGTGGCCTCGTCCATCCCCGGCGCCGGAGCCTCCTCGATCACCTTCTGGTGCCGCCGCTGGAGCGAGCAGTCGCGCTCGAACAGGTGGACGACGTTCCCCTGCCCGTCCCCGAACACCTGCACCTCGATATGGCGCGGCCGCTCGACATATTTCTCGATCAGCACCCGGTCGTCGCCGAAGGAGGCCGCCGCCTCGCGCTTGCAGCTCGAAAGCATCTCCTGGAACTCGGCAGACGCGTTGACGCGCCGCATCCCCTTGCCGCCGCCGCCCGCAACCGCCTTGATCAGAACCGGATAGCCGATCGCGTCCGCCTCGGCCCGGAGCCGCTCCGGCGCCTGGTCCTCGCCGTGATAGCCGGGCGTCACCGGCACTCCGGCCGCGCTCATCAGCTTCTTCGCCGCGTCCTTGAGGCCCATGGCGCGGATCGAATGAGCCTTGGGCCCGACCCACACCAGCCCCGCCGCCTCCACCGCCTCGGCGAATTCGGCATTCTCGGAAAGAAAGCCGTAGCCCGGATGGATCGCCTCCGCGCCGCTCGCCCCGGCGGCCGCGATGATCTTCTCGCCGACGAGATAGCTCTCCCGCGCCGGGGACGGCCCGATATGCACCGCCTCGTCCGCCTCCCGCACATGGAGCGCGCCGCGGTCGGCATCGGAATAGACTGCCACCGTGCGAACGCCGAGCCGCCGCGCGGTCCGGATGATCCGGCAGGCGATCTCGCCGCGATTGGCGATGAGGAGGGAGCGGATCATGGCTCGATTGCCCCGCGGGTGGAGAGGAAAGCGAGATATTTCGGATCCTCGTGGGCGAATATCGCTTCGCCATGGGCGCTGTAGGCACGCATCAGCTCATCGGCCGCGCGGTCCTCCTCGCCCTGCTCCAGCAGCGCCTGCCCTAGGCGGAGATGGAGGAACGGGTTTCCGACGGCCCCGGGGCAATTCATGCCGAACTCGAGCGCCCTCAGAACCTCGTCGTACCGGCCCGCGAGAAACCAGGAATCGGCGATTGCCGAGATCACCGAAGTGGCCACCGGCCAACGCTCCTTCGGATCCGGGATGAGCGCCCAGGCTTCGGCATATTGTCCCAACGCGGATCCGTGCCGGCCCACATCCGCGAACCGTTCTCCCGCCGCGTACAGCGCCGCGATCCTGTCCTGGGTCGCCTGATCCATCTCGAGCGCAGGGTCGGTCATGCGGTGCGCCGCACCGTCGAGTTCAGCAGATACATCGCTCACATCCTGAACAGCCCGAAGCGCGCCCGCTCCGGGATCGGGGCGTTGAGGCAGGCGCTGAAGGCGAGGCCGAGGACGTCGCGGGTCTGGACCGGATCGATGATTCCGTCGTCCCACAGCCGCGCGGTGGCGTGATAGGGATTGCCCTCGTCCTCGTAGCGCTGGCGGATCGGGGCCTTGAAGGCCTCGGCTTCCTCGGGAGTCCAGCTGTCCGCGTCTTTGTGCACCGTCGCCAGAACGCTCGCCGCCTGTTCGCCGCCCATCACGCTGATCCGGCTGTTGGGCCAGGTGAAGAGGAAGCGGGGCGAATAGGCGCGGCCCGACATGCCGTAATTGCCGGCGCCGAAGCTTCCGCCGATCAGCACCGTCACCTTCGGCACCTGCGCGGTCGCCACGGCGGTGACCAGCTTGGCGCCGTCCTTGGCGATTCCGCCCGCCTCGTACTTGCCGCCGACCATGAAGCCGGAGATGTTCTGGAGGAACAGCAGGGGCGTGCGCCGCTGGCAGGCGAGCTCGATGAAATGCGCGCCCTTCAAGGCACTCTCCGAGAAAAGGATGCCGTTGTTAGCCAGGATCGCCACCGGCATCCCCCAGATGCGGGCGAAGCCGCAGACGAGGGTGGTGCCGTAAAGCGCCTTGAACTCGTGGAAGTCGGAACCGTCGACGATCCGCCCGATCACCTCGCGAACGTCGTAGGGCGTCCGCACGTCGTCGGGGATGAGGCCGTACAACTCCTGCGGATCGAGCTTCGGTTCAACCGGCTCGGCGAGATCGAGATCGACTGCTTTCGCCGTGTTGAGCCGGCCGACGATGCTCCGCACGATGGCGAGCGCATGCTCGTCATTCTCGGCGAGATGGTCGACGACGCCCGAGCGGCGCGCATGAAGATCGCCGCCGCCCAGGTCCTCCGCCGAGATCACCTCCCCCGTCGCCGCCTTCACCAGCGGCGGCCCGCCGAGGAAGATGGTGCCCTGGTTGCGCACGATGACGCTCTCGTCGGACATTGCGGGCACATAGGCGCCGCCGGCGGTGCAGCTTCCCATCACGCAGGCGATCTGGGCGATGCCTTCGGACGACATCTGCGCCTGGTTGTAGAAGATCCGGCCGAAATGCTCGCGGTCCGGAAAGACCTCCGCCTGGTGCGGCAGGTTGGCGCCGCCGCTGTCCACCAGATAGACGCACGGCAGCCGGTTCTGGAGCGCGATCTCCTGAGCTCTAAGGTGCTTCTTCACCGTCGTCGGGAAATAAGCGCCGCCCTTCACGGTGGGATCGTTGGCGACGACCATTGTCTCGCACCCGGAGACCCGGCCAATGCCCGCGATCATCCCCGCGCCCGGCGCCTCGTTCCCATACATGCCGTTGGCGGCGAGCTGGCCGATCTCGAGAAACGGCGAACCGGGGTCGAGAAGCCGGGTGACCCGGTCGCGCGGAAGCAGCTTGCCGCGCGCGACGTGCCGCTCTCGATGCTTTTCGGAACCGCCTTTCGCAGTCTCGGCGACCCGCTCCCGAAGCCGCTCCGCGAGCGCCCGATTGTGCGCAGCATAAGTGCGGTAAGACTCTGTTTCCGTGTCGATCTTGGAGGAGATCAGAGTCACGCGCTCACCGTCACCCCGGCGAAAGCCGGGGCCCCGTGAAATGAAGAGCGCCGCGCCAGTCCGGCCTGGGGTCCCGGCTTTCGCCGGGATGACGGAGGGTGCCCTCTCATGCCGACTTCGGCTCCGGATGCACCGGCTTCTTCCGGATCAGGTAACGGTAGACGCCGATGACGTTGATCACGAACAGGAAGATGTTCTGGGTCCCGATCCCCTCCGCCTTGTCGGATACGAAGCCCCAGGTGACGAGCGCCACCGACGAGGTGCAGAAGATCACGAACGCCCATCCCGTCGCGCGCCGGCCCAGGTCCAGCGACACCATCAGCGCGGCGACGACGCCCGCGATGGAGCCATACCATTCGAGGGCGTCGATCAGCCCTTTGCTCATTTCTCGGCTCCCGTCATCGCGAGGCTGCCTAACGGCTGAGCGGCGCGATTGGAAGCGCTGGCGCGCCGGGAAAAGCCGTCTATAGTCCCTCGATTACAAGCCGTTTCGAGAGGCTCTCATGTATCGACCCGCGCTGCTCGCACTCTTCCTCGCCACCGCCGCCTGCTCGCCGCAAGGTTCCGACAGCCAAAGCAAGGCCGCCGAGACGGCGGGCACGGGGCTGGGCATCGTCCCCGCCTCGCTCGACAGATCGGTGACGCCGGGTGACGACTTCTTCGCCTTCGCGAACGGCGCCTGGGTCAGGAACACGGCCATTCCCGAAGACCGCTCCAGCATCGGCGCCTTCTTCATTGCCGACCAGGAGCGCGAGCGGCAGACCCGCGAGCTCCTGAACGGGATCCTGGGCTCGAAGCCCGCGGCCGGCAGCAATGAGGCGCTGATCGCCGATTATTACAACGCCTTCCTGAACACCGAGGCGGTCGACCGGGCCGGAATGGCGCCCGCGAAGGCCGATCTCGACGCGATCGCGGCCATCGCCGACAAAAGGCAGCTCAGCGCCGCGATCGGCGGCACCCTTCGGGCCGACACCGATCCGCTCAACGCCACCGATTACCAGACGGAGAATCTGTTCGGAATCTTCGTGACCCAGGGCCTCGCCACCCCGGGCGAGACCCTGCCCTACCTGATGCAGGGCGGCATCGGGCTTCCGGAGCGCGAATATTATCTTTCCGGCGATTCGAAGATGGCCGGGCTTCGCGGCCAGTACCGGGCCTATATTGCGACGATCCTGAAGGCGGCTGGAGCCGCCGACGCGGAGGCCGCCGCGGGGCGGGTCCTGGATCTCGAGACGAAGATCGCGCGCGCCCACGTCACTCGCGAGGAGAGCGAGGACTTCGCCAAGGGCGCGCAGGTGTGGAGCCGGGCGGACCTCGAGGCGCGGGCGCCGGGCATCGACTGGGCCGCCCTCCTCGGCGCGGCGCAGCTCGGCGGAGCGCAGAAATTCCAGGCGTATCACGGCGGCGCGATCCCGAGGCTGGCGGCTCTCGTCGGCTCCGAGCCGCTCCAGAACTGGAAGGACTGGCTCGTCTTCCACACGCTCAACCAGCAGGCGAGCGTCCTTCCCGCCCCCATCCGCGACGCCAGCTTCGCTTTCAACGGGACCGCGCTCGCGGGCACTCCCAAGCAGCGGCCCCGCGACCAGCTCGCGCTCAACGCGGTCAGCAACGCGCTGCAGGATGCGGTCGGCAAGGCCTATGTCGACAAATATTTCCCCGCTTCGGCGAGGGCCGAAGTCCAGAAGATGGTGGAAAACATCAAGGCCGCCTTCGCCCGCCGCGTCCAGGCGCTCGACTGGATGACGCCTTCGACCAAGGAGGAGGCGCTGAAGAAGGTCCGGTCCATCGCCGTCGGCGTGGGCTTCCCGGACCGCTGGCGCGATTATTCGGCGCTTCGGATCAGCGGCGGCAACGCCTATGCCAACCAGAAGAACGCGGCCCTGGCCGAATATCGCCACCAGATCGCCAAGGTCGGCAAGCCGATGGACCGCAACGAATGGTGGATGCCGCCGCAGCTCGTCAACGCGGTCAACCTGCCGGTCCAGAACGCCCTGAACTTCCCCGCCGCGATCCTTCAGCGGCCCTTCTTCGACCCGCGGGCCGACGCGGCCTTCAACTATGGCGCGATCGGCTCCGTCATCGGCCACGAGATCAGCCACAGCTTCGATAATAACGGCGCCCTCTTCGATTCGGCCGGGCGTCTGCGCAACTGGTGGACTCCCGCCGACTTCGCCCGCTTCAAGCAGGCCGGCGCAAGGCTGGCGGCGCAATATGACGCCTATGAGGCGCTGCCCGCGCTGAACGTCAACGGCAAGCTGACTCTTGGCGAGAACATCTCCGACGTCGCCGGACTCTCGGCCGCCTATGACGCCTACAGGGCGTCGCTGGGCGGCAAGGAAGCGCCGGTGATCGACGGCTTCACCGGGGACCAGCGCTTCTTCATCGCCTACGGTCAGGCCTGGGCGACCAAGACCCGTCCCGAATCGCTGCGCCAGCGGATCCTCACCGGGGGCCACGCCCCGGGCCAGTTCCGCGCTCTGACCGTGCGCAACGTCGATGCGTGGTACAATGCGTTCGGCGTGAAGCCGGGGCAGAAGCTCTATCTGGCGCCGGAGCAGAGGGTGAAGATCTGGTGAGCCGATGAGCTTAGTGACGCTGACGCGACGCATGGCCGGAAACACTGCGGCGAGACGGCGACGGAAACCTGGGCTTGACCTCGTTATTTTAATGGGTTCAGGCCTCTCGCGGGGCTGCAGGGGGCGCAGGTGAATTCCAAGAGCGATACCGCACTTTCACTCGATCAGGTGACCAAGCGCTTCGGCACGGTCGCCGCCGTCAATCAGCTTAGCTTCGATGTACGGCACGGCGAGGTCTACGGCTTCCTTGGCGGCAACGGCGCCGGGAAAACCACGTCGCTCCGGATGGTGCTGGATATCATCCGCCCCACGGAAGGCCGCATCGCCGTTCTGGGACTTCCGCCCGGGCGGGACAACGCCGCGGAGATCGGCTTCCTTCCGGAGGAGCGAGGGCTCTATCGCAATATGACGGCGATCGACACAATCGTCTATTTCGGCCGCTTGAAAGGGATGAGCGCAGCCGACGCCAAGCACGAGGGTCTCATGCTGCTGGACCGCTTCGGCCTCTCCGCGAATTCCAAGTCGACCATCGCCCAGCTCTCCAAAGGCATGGCGCAGAAGGTTCAGCTGGCCACGGCGGTCGTCAATCGCCCCCGGCTGCTGATGCTCGACGAGCCGTTTTCCGGGCTGGACCCCGTGAACCAGGGACTGCTGGAAGATGAGATCAAGCGTGCGGCCGCGGGAGGCGCCACCGTCGTCTTCTCCACGCACGTGATGCAGCATGCGGAGCGGCTGTGCGACCGGCTCCTGCTGCTCGCCAAAGGGCACAAGAAATTCGAAGGCACGCTTGACGAGGCCCGGGACCTGCTTCCGGCCCGGCTGTCGGTGGTTTCCCAACGATCGCTTGCCGGATTACCCGGGGTGGAGCGCGTCGAGGAGGGGGCGGAGCTGGGCGGCGGCTGGCGCGAGGGCATCCTGCATCTGCAGCCCGGAGTCGACGCCGGAGATATGCTGGAGCGCTGCTTCGCCGCCGGAATTCCCCTGCGGCGGTTCGAGGAGCGGAGGCCAAGCCTCCACGACGTGTTCCTGCACATGGTCGGTCCGGCGGAGGCGCGCGCATGAAGAAGATCCTGTTGGTCGCGGCCCGTGAGTACCGCCAGATCACCCGCATGCGCAGCTTCTGGCTGACGCTGCTGATCCTGCCGTTCGCGTTCGCCATCGCGCCTCTGGCGCAGCGTTTCATGGGCGACGACGAACCGCGCAGGGTGTTGATCATCGATCAGAGCGGCGGCGAGGCCGCCCGGGCGCTGCAGGGGCAATTGGAGCTGGAGCATGGCCGCGAGGTGCTGAACAGCCTCTCCCGCTATGTCCAGCGGCACAAGCTTCAGGGCGCGGACCCGAAGGCGCTCTGGTCCCAGCACGACCGGTGGTACGCGGACGCGGAGGTCCGCCAGTTCAACGCCCAGGGAGGATCGGCTCCGGCGCTCGCCAAGCTGAAGGCGCTCGCGCCGGAGGGCACGCCCGAGTTCGACCCGCCGCCACCCGATTATCAGCAAGTTCCCGTGCCGCCCGGTATTGCACAGGCGCCGCCGTCCGAGCTCGACGCGCGGGTCCAGCCGCTGCTCAAGCCGGAAGGGAAGGACGCCAAGCCGATCGACTATATCGTCCATATACCGGCCAGCTTCAGCCAGGACGGCGCGGTTCGCCTCTGGACGACAGGAGAGCCGGGCATGCGCTTCGCCACGATGGTGCAGGATGTGCTGACTCGAAGCCTTCGCAAGACTTATCTCGTCGCCAACGGAACCGCGCCCGGCGTGGCCGAGGCCGCCTCGAGCGTCGCTCCGTCATTGATGATCTCGAAGCCTCCGCCGGGCGGCGGGGCGAAGGAGGCGATGCTCGTTCGCTCCATCCTGCCTCTGGCCGCCGCCTACCTCCTCATGATGGCGCTGATGCTTTCGGGCAGCTGGATGCTGCAAGGGACCGTCGAGGAGCGTTCCAACAAGCTGCTCGAGACCGTGATCGCGACGGTCACCCCCGAGGAATTGATGTACGGGAAGCTGCTCGGCACCGTGGCGGTCGGCCTGACCATGATCGCGGTCTGGATCGGATGCGGGGTCGTCGCGGCCTATGCGACGCAGGGTGCCATAGCGGACATGATCCGCCCCGCGCTGGCGCCTCTGACATCGCCCGGCACCATTTTAGCGATGATCTACTTCTTCATCGCCGGCTATCTGGCCATCTCCGTCTTCTTTCTGGCCGTGGGTGCGATCAGCGACTCGATGAACGAGGCGCAGGGTTATCTGATGCCGATCATCCTGGCCATTCTCCTGCCGATCACGCTGCTGATCCAGGGCGTGCTGGAGGGCAGCAAGGGTATCGGCGTGACGATACTGACCTGGATCCCAATCTGGACGCCCTTCGCCGTCCTTGCCCGTCTCGGCACGGGTATTCCGGCCTGGGAGGTTCTCGGCGCCGGCCTGCTGCTCGCCGCCTTCGTCGCGTTGGAGCTGATCATGCTCGGCCGTTTGTTCCGGGCCAGCCTCCTGGCCCAGGGACAGAAGCCGGGTCTGTCCGAACTGATCAGCAGGATGCGGCGCCAGGAGGCTTGAGCCGCCGAGCGGGGCGACGCCGACGCGAAGAGTCGCCGGAAGGCAGCGAGAAGAGTCGGCGAAAGCCGGCCAGCCTCGCGAAGCGAGGACTGAGGTCACGCGATTCACTCGCGCACGGCCCCGCGCATTCACGCCTGAAGCTTAAGCGGGCGGCCTGAGGGCCTGCCAAGGGTGAAAAGCCCTTCCCCGGCACATCCTCAAATGGCGGGTTCCGGCCGTACCGATCTGTCTGCTCGATGGCGAAAACCGCAAGAAGGGGAGGCTTTCTTTGTCTCGCGATGAATAGCTGGGATCGTTGCAAACCGCCTACTCAGTCCTAAGCGCCTCGATCGGCGAAAGCCTGGAAGCGCGTATGGCGGGCCAGCCCCCGAAGAGTAGTCCGACCACCGCGGAAAAAAGGATTGCGCCAATGGCTGTGCCGACACCGATCGGGACCGGGAAGTCCGCCTGCGCCTGGAAGACGGCGGCCGCGGCTATCGCAAGCAGGAGGCCTATCGCTCCGCCGATCATGCACAGGACCGCCGCCTCGACCAGAAACTGGTTGCGGATGTCGCTGCGTTTGGCGCCCAGCGCCATGCGAAGGCCGATCTCGCGCGTGCGCTCGGTAACGCTGACAAGCATGATGTTCATGATGCCGATGCCGCCGACGAGAAGCGAAATCGACGCGATGGCGACGAGAACCGCCTGGAATATGCCGGTCACCATGGCGGTTTCCTCCATGAATTCCTCGGTCGTTCGGATGATGAACGGACTGCCCTCGCCGTCGCGTACCCGGTAGCGGTCGCGCAGCAGCCGGCTGATCTCGCGCTTGACCTTGCCGAGCGCGACCCCGTCCTCGATGCCGACGAACAGGATCCTGAGATCGTCCGGGCCCAGCGGAAGGTCGGTGGTGAAGCGTTGCCGCGCCGCGCTGATCGGCACCAGCGCCACATCGTCGTTGTCCTCGCCCAGGTTAGATCCCTTTGCTTCGAGGACGCCGACAACGGTGAACGGCACCTTGTTGACGCGCACCGTCTCCCCCAGCGGATCGTAGTCCCCGAACAATTTCGTGACGACAGTGCGGCCGAGCACGATGACGCGGGCCGCGGTGCGCACGTCGGCATCGGAGATGAAGCGGCCGGTCTCTGCCACGGAATTGGTGACCTGGGCATAACCCGGAGTCGCGCCAATCGCGTCTGTGGAGGCGTTGCGCCCGCCGGTCACGATCTGGACGTTGGCGCGCAATTGCGGCGCGATCGCGGTGACGCCCTCGACTTGGCGCTCGATCGCGATTGCGTCCCGCATCGTCAGCCGGCCGCGTTCCGCCACGGCCCCGCCATTCTCGTCGTCCGGCACGGGAAACACGATCGCCATGTTGGAGCCGAGCGAATTGATCGCCCCCATCACCGACACCTGCGCGCCCGATCCGACGGCGACCGCCAGCACGACGGCGAACACGCCGATGCTGACGCCCAAGGTGGTCAGTATCGAGCGCATCAGGTTCACGCGGAGCGCCGTGAGCGCAATACCCAGGTTGAACGCCGCGCGGCTCGCCGCTTTTCGAAAAGCGGTCGTCACGGCCTGATTTGCCTGCGGCCTGTCACCGGCTCATCCTCGATGACCTTGCCGTCGCGGAACATGATCCTGCGGGATGCATGATCGGCGATTTCCCGCTCATGAGTCACCAGCACGATGGTGTTGCCCGCTTCGTTCAGCGTCTGGAACAGGTGCATGATCTCTTCGGAGGTCTGACTGTCGAGCGCGCCGGTCGGCTCGTCGGCGAGCAGCATCAGCGGCTCGGTGACCAGCGCCCGCGCAATCGCCACCCGCTGCTGCTGGCCGCCGGACAGCTTCGCCGGCGAGTGATCGAGCCGATCGCCGAGCCCCATCGCGTCCAGCTTCGCCCGCGCCCGTTCCTGTCTCTCGACGCGGCCCACGCCCGCATAGATGAGCGGCACCGCGACATTGTCGAGCGCGGTGGTGCGCGGAAGCAGGTTGAACTGCTGGAAGACGAAGCCGATCTTGCTGTTCCTGAGCTCGGCCAGCGCGTCCGAATCCATCGCGCTGGTGGCGGTCCCGTCGATCCTCACGTCACCGGAGCTGGGAATGTCCAGGCAGCCGATCATGTTCATGAAGGTGGACTTGCCGGAGCCGCTGGCGCCCATGATGGCGACGAACTCGCCACGCGCGATGGCGAGCGACACGCCGGCGATGGCATGGACCGTGCCTCCGCCGGACGCATATTCCTTGACCAGCGACAGCGTCTCGACGAGCGGAACCGTCATTGCCCTCCGCCGCCTTCATCCTCTTCGTCGCTTCCGCCTTCTTCCTCGTCCTTCAGGGACTTCGATCGCATCAGGATCCTCTCGCCCGGCTTGAGACCACCTACGACCTCCACGAATTCCTCCCCCTGCAGGCCGAGCCGCACCGCCCGCTTGACCGGCTTGTAAGGGTCTTCGCCCACGACCCAGACGAATACCGGCTTGTTCACCGGCGCCTTCGAAGCCGAGGCGGATTTCGCTGTCTTCTTCTCTTCCACCGGCCGGTCGCCGGCCCGCGGCCGAAAACGTGTGGCCGCGACGGGAAGCCGAAGCACGTTGGTCTTGCGGCCGGTGATGATATCGACATTCGCGGTCATGCCGGTGAGCAGCTTGCCGGCACTGTTGTCGACATTCAGGATGACGAGATAGCTGACGACATTCTGCGTCTCGGTCGCCGACTTGCGGATCTGCCCGACGACAGCGGCAAAGGTTTCGTCGGGATAGCTGTCGACCGTGAAACGGACCTGCTGGCCGACGCGCACCTGCCCGATGTCGGCCTCGTCGACGGAGGCCTCGACCTGCATTCGGCTGGTATCGGCGGCGATCTCGAACAGATTGGGGGTCTGGAAGCTGGCGGCGACCGTCGCGCCCGGCTCGACCAGCTTGTTGACCACCACCCCGCTGGCCGGCGCCAGAATACGGGTGCGCCTCAGCTCGAGCTGCGCCGTGGACAGTTCGGCGTTGCTCTGGGCGATCTGGGCACGGCCTCCCTGCGCCTGGGCGATAGCGGTCTTGAGCGCCGCCCGGGCGGCCGACAGGGCGTTCTGCGCCTGGTCGATCTGGCCCTTGGAGATGAAGCCGCGCTCGGCAAGCTGCTTGCGGCGCGCATATTCGCGCTCCTGTATCTCGACATCGGTCCGGGCGCGGCCGATAGCGGCCTCCGCCTGTGCCAGCCCCGCCTGCGCAACGCCGACCTGGGCGCCCGTCTGCGCGACTCGGGCGCGGGGGCGCGTACCGTCGATGACGGCGAGCACCTGCCCGGCGCGCACCGGCGTGTTGAAATCGACATACACGGCGGTAACCTGGCCCGAGACCTCGGATCCCACCTTGAAAGTGTTGAGGGCCCTCAGCTTTCCGCTCGCCGAGACTATCCGGACCACTTCGCCGCGGTCGGCTTCGGCGGTCACATATTCATAATCGGGCGCTGACGGCGCGAATAGTTTGTAGAGCAGGAACAGCAAGGCAAGGCCCATGAACCCCGACCACACCGGATGACGACGCACCCACCCAAACAACTTTTGCACAGTTCCTCCCCCCGGCACCCCCAACCGAGGTGTATTAGTCATAGGATACACATAAACTCAGGCGTGGGAAGGAAGCAGTTAAGTTTTTTGAGTTTTGCGGCCACGGCGCCTCCATGCCCTGAAGCGGAGCGGGCGGCCTGAGCGTCTGCGAAAGTGGAAAGTCCCCCTTCCGCAGCACATCCTCAATGACGACTTCCGCCCGGAACCGGAATGACAGCTTCGGGGCCGATTCGCTTGAAAGGGGACGATTTCAATCGGTGTCACTACCGTTCGGTTTTGGCGCCTTGTCGAACTCCGCTGCGCGCACCTCCTCGCCCTTGATCCGCTTGAAATCGGCAAGTCGCTTCCCGTCTTCGGCACGAAAAATTGCCCCGGTCGGCCTCATCGAGTCGATCCGATCGAGCCGGAAACACCGGAAATCATTCGCCAGCTCGCACCAAGCCGCCAGCAGCCAGACTGGGCCGAAAAAGTTGATGGAGAGCGGGCGCACGGTGCGGGTGGTGCGAGCGCCGTTCAGCGCCTCATATTCGATCACCAGCACGCGCCGAGCTTGAGCGGCGCGCTTCAGCTCGAGCAGATTGACCTTAGGCGCGTGGCGTTCCACCCACTTGGGTGCCCAGAGTATATCCTGATCGACTCCCGCCTGACCCGCTGCGGGCAGGACCGCTCGTATTTTCGCCAGCGCCCCAGCGGCTTGCCCGGCCACCGCCCCGTCGCTCCAGTTGGCTAGAACCCGCGCACCGAGCGCCAACACTTCCGCTTCTTCGTCCGTGAGATTAAGCGGGGGTAGATGATACCCGGCTTCCAGCATGTAGCCTACGCCGGCTTCGCCGCGCACCGGGACGCCTGTTGCGACTAGAGCGTCAATGTCGCGGTAAACCGTGCGTATGGAGATTTCGAGCGTCGCGGACAGGTCCGCAGCCGTGATGACCGGATGGGCCCTTAGCAGTTCGAGGAGGGCAAGAAGGCGATCGGCGCGGCGCGTCATGCTGACACCACGCTGGCAGGAGCGCACCTGTAAGGAAAGGGCCGATCGAACGGCGATGAGGTGAGTGAGTGGGGCACGATCCGAAGAAGTTGCAGGCCGTCATGGAGGCCGCCAGTCCGCCCGACCTTGAACTTGGGTTCCGCCCGATGTTCGGCGGGATCATGGGCTATGCCGCCGGGCAGGCGTTCGCTTCTCTCTCGAACGTGGGGCTTGCGCTCAAGATGACCGGCGCGAATCACGCGGCGTTGAGCGAGGTGCCCGACGTTGAGCCGCTACGGTATGAACCGGGCGATCCGCCGAGCAAGAGCTATCTCCTGCTGCCGGACGCGATGCTCTCGGATCTCGACAGCCTTCGATTTTGGATTGCGCGCAGTGCAGCAGGCCTGAAACCGACGACCAAGAAGCCGCGCAAGACACCTATGGAGGGCAAATGATGTCTCGTATCAACTTCGTTGAGTTACCCGCATCTGACTTGTCTTCAACCCGATCGTTCTATGCCTATGCGTTCAGCCTTGCCTTCACCGACTTCGGCCCAAGCTACTCCTGCACGTTGACGGGCGACGTGGACCTCGGCTTGCAGGCGGACGCCAGCGAGGCCACTTCCGCGCCTCTGGCAGTCATTGCCGTCGATGATCTGGAGGCCTCGTTCGAAGCGGTAGGCAAGGCGGGAGGGGTCATCACTAAACCGATATTCGCCTTTCCGGGTGGTCGACGCTTCCACTTCCGCGATCCGAGCGGAAACGAGCTTGCCGCCCTTAAGGCGGACTGACGACGTTAGTGCCACGTGAGTGTCCAAACCGGTCGGTTTTGACACCAACGACCTACCCGCGGCCGTCAATCCGCGCTTACTCAAACGTTCGCGATGGGCCGAAGCGGAGGTTGGACGCCAGCCTGCAAACCCCCACTGAGAGACTGCCGGACGTGAGAGCGATGGCGCCTCAGCGATGGGGGCAGCCGGGCCAGCAACAAGGCCTGCGCTTCCCCTCGGCCAGGCTCTCACGCCCCCATTCGAGACGCTTGCGCCGGGTCTCCGCCTTCTTCGCGGAGGTCATCCAGCAGATCCATTCGTTGCGGGCGAGCGCGGTGATATCGAGCCAGGTCGCGCGCGCCTTCAGATCGCTGCGCAGTGCCGCTTCGAGTTCATCCGGCAACGCGTGCACGACACCGCCGGGAATGGTCGCCCCGTCGTTCATCCTATCCCGCTCCGATAAGCTCCCGCCCGATCAGCATCCGCCGGATCTCGTTGGTCCCCGCGCCGATGTCGAGCAGCTTGGCGTCGCGCATGAAGCGCTCCACCGGCCAGTCCTTGGTGTAGCCCGCGCCGCCGAGCGCCTGGATGGCCTCCAGGCTGACCTTAACCGCGCTTTCGGACGCGAGAAGGATCGCTCCGGCGGCGTCGAACCGCGTCGTCTTGCCCGCATCGCAATTCTTGGCGACCGTGTAGACATAGGCCCGGGCCGAATTGAGCGCCACATACATGTCCGCCACCTTGGCCTGGATCAGCTGGAAGCTCCCGATCGACGATCCGAACTGCTTGCGCTCGCGGACATAGGGAAGCACCACGTCGAGGCAGGCCTGCATGATCCCGAGCTGGATTCCGGCGAGCACGGTCCGCTCATAATCGAGACCGGACATGAGCACGCCGACGCCGCCGTTGACCGGGCCCATCACGTTCTCGTCCGGAACTTCGCAATCATTGAACACAAGCTCGCCAGTGGGGCTTCCCCGCATTCCCATCTTGTCTAGCTTCTGGCCCAGGCTGAAGCCCGGCATGTCCTTCTCGATCAGGAAGGTCGTGATGCCGCGGCTTCCCTCCCCGGTCTTGGCGTAGACGACGAGCGTGTCCGCAAAATGGGCGTTGGTGATCCAGAATTTGGTGCCGTTGAGGACGTAGCCGCCCTGGACCTTCTCGGCCCGAAGCTTCATCGAGACGACGTCCGAGCCGGCGCCCGCCTCCGACATGGCGAGAGAGCCGACATGCTCGCCGGAAATCAGCTTAGGGAGGTATTTCGCCTTCTGCTCGGGGCTCGCCCAGCGGCGGATCTGGTTGACGCACAGGTTCGAGTGAGCCCCGTAGCTGAGCCCGATCGAGGCGGACGCCCGGGCCACCTCCTCCTGGGCGATGACATGCTCGAGATAGCCGAGCCCGAGCCCGCCATCCTCCTCCGCAACGGTGATCCCGTGGAGCCCGAGAGCGCCCATTTCGGGCCACAGCTCGCGCGGGAACCAGTCGTCGGCGTCGATCTTCGCCGCGAGCGGCGCGATCCTGTCGGCGGCGAAGCGCTCCGTCGTGTCGCGGATCGCATCCGCCATCTCGCCGAGTGCGAAGTCGAGCCCGATGCCGGCCATTCTCATTCTCCTGTTTGCGCGGCGCCGTAGCAGAGGCCTGCGGATTTGAACAAGGCGCAGCGGGCCCCTATGTGCGTCCTTCGATACGGGCCTTCGCCAGGCTCGGTCCCTACTCAGGATGAGCGGGTGGAGAGTGTCCGGACCCTTTCCCGCTCATCCTGAGTAGCCGGCGAGCTTGTCGAGCCGGCGTATCGAAGGACCGCATGAGGAGTTCAAATGTCCGCCACCGCCGACCCAATCGTCATCCTCTCCTCCGCCCGGACCCCGATGGGCAGCTTCCAGGGCGCCCTGGCCGGAGCCGCCGCCACCGAGCTCGGCGCCGCCGCCGTCCGCGCCGCGGTCGAGCGCTCCGGAATCTCCGGTGACCAGGTCGACAAGATCTTCATGGGCTGCGTCCTTCCCGCCGGCCTTGGCCAGGCGCCGGCCCGCCAGGCGGCGCTCGGCGCCGGCCTCCCCCGCTCGACGGAGGCGACGACGATCAACAAGGTCTGCGGCTCGGGCATGCAGGCCGTCATGTTCGCCCACGACATGATCTGCGCGGGCTCGGCCGACCTCATCGTCGCCGGCGGCATGGAGTCGATGTCCAACTCGCCCTACCTCATGCAGAAGCACCGCTCCGGCGCCCGGATCGGCCACGACACCGTTTACGACCATATGATGCTCGACGGGCTCGAGGACGCCTATGACAAGGGCCGGGCCATGGGCACCTTCGCCGAGGACGCCGCCCGGGAATATCAGTTCACCCGCGGCCAGCAGGACGAATATGCGATCGAGTCGCTCCGCCGCGCCACCGAGGCGATCCGGAGCGGCGCCTTCGAGCGCGAGATCGTCCCCGTCACCGTCAAGACCCGCAAGGGCGAGGATCTGGTCGCCTGCGACGAGCAGCCCGGCAAGTCCAACCCGGAGAAGATCCCCGGCCTCAAGCCCGCCTT
>DASVTN010000074.1:0-14480 GCA_036387555.1 Allosphingosinicella sp.
GCTTTCAATCCCCTCTTCCTCCACGGCGGCACCGGCCGCGGCAAGACCCATCTGCTCCATGCCATCGGGCACGAATTCCGTATCCGCCGGCCGGCTGCGCGGATCGTGTACATGTCGGCCGAGAAGTTCATGGTGGAATTCGTCGCGGCTTTGCGGGCGAACGAGACGATCCAGTTCAAGCAGTCGCTCCGCGCTGCCGACCTGCTGATGATTGACGACGTTCAGTTCATCGCCGGCAAGGAATCGACGCAGGAGGAATTCTTCCACACGATGAACGAGATCATCTCGGCCGGCCGCCGGCTCGTCATCAGCTCGGACCGCGCGCCTCAAGATCTCGACGGGATCGAGCCGCGGATCCTCTCGCGCCTTTCCTGGGGCCTCGTCGCCGACATCAACCAGGCGGACCTGGAGCTTCGGCTCAACATCATCCTGAAGAAGCTCGAGGCGCTTCCCGAAGTGAAGGTGCCCGAGGACGTCGTCATGTTCCTCGCCAAGCGGATCAGCTCGAACGTCCGCGAGCTGGAGGGCGCCCTCAATCGCATCGCCGCCTACGCGACCATGCAGAACCGGGTGATCGACCTCGATTTCGTCGCGGAGGTGCTCGCCAACACGCTGCGGGCCAACCAGCGCCGAATCTCGATCGACGAGATCCAGACGCGGGTTTCCGAGCATTACCGGATCCGCAAGGCGGAGATGACCAGCGCCCGCCGCGCCCGCGAGGTCGCCCGGCCGCGCCAGGTGGCGATGTATCTTTCCAAGCAGCTCACCCCGCGCTCGCTGCCCGAAATCGGCCGCCGCTTCGGAGGCCGCGACCATACCACGGTCATCCACGCCGTCCGCCAGATCGAGAAGCTGCGCGCCCAGGATTCGGAGCTCGACGCCGACATCCGCCTGCTGACCCGCCAGCTCGAGGGCTGAGGCGGGTCTCGGGCGCCCGCGGCCGATGAACCCCGTCATCCTCTTCGCCCTCGCCGCGGCCTTCGTCGGCGGGAGCCTCATCGCACTGCAGGCGCCGACCAACGCGCTGCTCGCCCGCGGTGTCGGCTCACCGGTCAACGCCGCCTTCGTCTCCTTCGTGGTCGGCACGGTCGCGCTCCTCGCAGTGGCCGCAGCGCTCGGCGTCCGCCCGGCGGCGGGCGAGGTGAGGAGCCTCCCCTGGCATGCCTGGACGGGCGGCTTCTACGGCGCCTTCTTCGTCGCCGTCGCCGCCTTCGCGGCGCCGCGCCTGGGGGTGACCTACTTCCTGATGGTGGCGATCGCCGGCCAGCTCGCCATGGCCCTGCTCCTTGATCGCATCGGGGCGTTCGGCCTCCCCCGTATCGAGATCAGCCCGGCCCGGATCGCCGGAGTCATTCTCGTCCTCGCCGGAGCCTTTCTGGTCCGCCGCTGAAGCGGCCGGGCGCCCGGTTGCGCGTCCCGACTTCGGATTTGGACCGCCCACGGGCGCCTGAAACGGGTGAATAAGCACGTGGAAGTGCGATGTTTTCGCCACACAGCCGCCAGAACAGCCCGCGCCGGCGAGCCAGTCACCCATTTCCGGTAGCGCTGCGCTCTGTCCGGACTTAAACGCTCATATCAGATTTTTTTTGGGGGTAAGTCCTATGAAGATTAAATATTTGCTTGTCGCCGCCACCGTGTTCACGGCCACTCCGGCGATGGCGCAGACCTTTACCGGCCCGCGCGTCGAGGCTCAGATCGGCTACCAGGACACTCAGTTCGACGGTTCGGTCGACGGCGAGGAAGCCGAAGGCCAGGACAGCCTGAAGTCGGTGCCGTACGGCGGCGAGGTCGGCTTCGACATCCAGATGGGCAATTCGTTCGTCGTCGGCGGCTATGCCGGCCTCCTGCTCGGCGGCGACAAGGTTTGCGATGAGCTGTTCGGCAACGACGAGATCTGCGCCGGCTCCGGCCGCACCTTCACCATCGGCGGCCGCGCCGGCGTTCCGCTCAAGAACGCCCTGATCTACGGCAAGCTCGGCTACACCAACACCCGCCTGAAGGCGACCTATGAGGATTTCGACGAGATCCTTGAAAGCGTGTCTGAGTCCGGCTCGATGGACGGCTTCCATCTCGGCGCCGGCTTCGAGCTCGCGGCCGGCACCTCAGGCGTCTACGTGAAGGGCGAATATACCTATACGATGTACAATGGCGCCAATAGCGCCGTCGACGATGTCGATTTCGACGCCGACGCGCATCGCCATCAGGCGCTGATCGGCGTCGGCTTCCGCTTCTAAGCCGAAGCATCGCTCTTCAAAGGAAGAGGGGAGGGGTCTCGCGACCGCCTCCCCTCTTTTTTGTCTCAGGGCGCCCGCGGCGGCCGTGGGACCGCTTACTTCCAGGCGGGTCCCTGGATGTCGAAGCCTGCGGCTTCCAAACCGTCCAGCAATCCTCCCCGCTCAGCGAGCCTGCGCAGGCTGAGCACCGCCACCGTCACCTGAGGCTCGGCGAGCAATTGCTTCATCTGCGGGAGCAATTCCGCGTTGCGCTCGGCGAAGACTCCGCTCGGCCAGCAGCGCTCCCACACCGCGTCCGCCGGCGAGGCGAGCACCTCGCGGACCCGCCGCGCCGCCCAGGCGTCGGAGCGGGCCTGGATGGCGGCCGGGCCGGCTTCGGCCAGGGTGATCGCGGCCTCGAGGCAGGGCAGATGCTCCTGCGGGGTCGAGGCGAACAGGTCCTTGACCACGGGCTTGGCTTTGGAGCGCTGGACTGGAACCACCTCGGCCAGCTTGTGCTTCTTCGCCGCGTTGGCGGCATAATCGGCGACGTTGCGGCTATAGTCGATCTTGCCCTGGGCCCGGTCCCTCAGATCGTTGGACAAATGGAGCGGATGGCGCCGGTCGTAATCGGCCCTGACCATGTTCCGGGCGCGGAGCGCCGCCAGCCGGCGCTGGGCCACGGGCCCGGCGATGGCGGAAAGGCTCTGCCCCTTGGGCAGGCTTCCCATCGAGTTCCATTTGGCGAGCCAGCCGATCGCCCGGAAGGGCGATGCGGTCAGCGCGTAGGATTGCGGGAACATCACCCGGTCGGCCTTGCGCAGCGCCTCGGTGAGCGCGGCCGGATCCCAGTGCGTGGTCTTGGAGACCCCGTTGATCCCGCCGACCAGGACGAGCGTGGTGGTGTCGCTCCGCACCGTCCACATCGGCACTCCGCTCCTCCGGCCGGTGACGACGATGTCGTCGACCTGGGCCTGGCCGGCGGCCTTGTTCTGCGCCGGCGCCGCGGACGCAAGCACGATCGCGGCCATCGCGGCCGCTCCAATCGATTTCAGCATTAACCCTCCCCGAGACTTCTATTCCCCTGTCGGGGGCGAGAAATCCGGGTCGGCGGATGAACGCCCGTTGAATGCGCGAAAGAAAGGGAGGGCCGTCGCCGACCCTCCCTCATCGTTCAGCCAGTCGACGGCCTTAGCGCTTCCGCTCCGGAGCCACCGTGATCTTCACCGTTTCGCCGGAATTGCCGGGGAAGCCGGTGAACATCGCCTCGATCAGATTGGGGACCAGCACTCCGAGCTCGTCGGTGCGCGAGCGGGCCCGTGCAGTGCCTTCGAATACCGCCTGGCCGTCGGGCCTGCGGATGTCCATGTCGAGGAAGCTGGTATAGACGGTGTAGACGTCGATCTCGTCCCCCCAGCCGCGATACCAATAGGGATCGTCCCAGCCGTAATAGAAGGGCGAGCGCAGCCGGCCGTAGCCGCCGAAGCGCGACCAATAGGGGCGGTAGCCGAAGCCGCCATAGCCGAAGCGGCCGTAGCCGCCCATCGCCGGCCGGGTGACGACCTGCTGGCGCCCGTCGTCCACGCCGTAATCGAGCGAGACGATCAGCGAAGCCGATTGCGGGGAGGCGGCCTCGCTATAGCCCTGGGCGGTCATGTGCCGGCGGACGAGATCGGCGTAACGGGAGAATTCGAGGCCGCCGCGATCTTCGGGATCCGAGGCCTGGATGGCGAAGGTCTGTCCGGCCGGGGCCGGCATCGCCTGATAGCGGGAGACCTGGGTGGGAAGGCCGGTCGCGCAGCCGCCCAGCGCGATAAGGGCCGCCGGCGCGGCGAGGGTCAGCAATTTCTTGGCAAGGGACATGGGACGCATCCTCTTCGGAACGGAACCGCAGCTATAACTATATAGGAAACCGCCCCTTTCTACAAAAGGCCGCTGAACGGGGGCTTAAGCGGAGAGGGGCGATTGTCCGGTAGTGGAGGCCGCCGTCCCGGCGAAGGCGGGGATCCATGAACACAGAAAGGTGGAGAGCGGGCAACGAAGCCTCGCCGCTGTTGCAAGCATCGGTGTTCATGAATCCCTGCTTTCGCCGGGATGACGCCTCGGCGATGGGACGATCGCCCGATCCGATCAGTCCGGAACCTGCCCGGCCTTCCTGCGCCGCAGCAGGATGAGGATGTCCTCGCGGTTCATCGCGCCGATCGTCCAGGCGACGGCGAAATAGACGATTCCGCCCACCGAGACGAGCGCGGCGACTCCCATCAGCCGGCGGCCCGCGGAGCCCGCGAAGAAACCGTCGAGCTGCTCGCGCACCAGGTAGAGGGCGACGGCCATTGTCAGCGCCGCGACCAGCTGGCGCGCGAGCCGGCTCCAGAGCCACGGCTCGAAGCGGAAATGCCCCCGCGAGTGAAGCAGGAGGTAGAGGGTGATTGCGTTGATCCAGGCGGAAAGCGCCGTGGTGAGAGCCAGTGCGGCGATGCCCATCACGGGGATCAGGATGAAGTTGAGAGTCACTCCGATGGCGAGGCTCGCCGCTGCGATGATCACCGGCGTCTTCATGTCCTTGCGGGCGAAGAAGCCGGGGGTGAGGACCTTGATCAGCACATAGGCGGGAAGGCCGGCCACGATGATCGAGAGCACCAGGGAGGTTGTCGCCGCGTCCTCCGCCGTGAACTTGCCGCCCTGGAAGAGCGCGGCGACGATCGGCCCCGCCGTCACCGCCAGCGCGACCGCGGCCGGCAGGGTCAGGAGCATCGCGAGCTCGGTTGCCTGGCCCTGTACCTTCGCGGCTCCGGGGCCGTCTCCGGCGCCGACATGGCGGCTGATCGTCGGAAGGATGGCGGTGCCCAGAGCGGAGCCGATGATGGCGAGCGGAAGCTGGTTCAGCCGGTCCGCGAAGCCGAGATAGACGAACGTACCCTCCGGCAGGCGAGTCGCGAAATAGGCGTAGAAGAGCTGGCTGATATAATAGATTCCGCCGCCGAGCGTCGCGGGAATGATCAGGATCAGGAGCTCCTTGACCCTTGGCGTCATCTTCGGCGGCCTGAGCGACAGTTTCACGCCGGTCCGCCGCACAGCGATCCAGCACAAGGCGAACTGAAGCACGCCTCCGGCCACGACGCCCCAGGCCATCGCCCTCGCCGTCACCTCGCCCCCGGCCGGGACCAGCAGCAGCGATCCGATCAGCGCGGCGTTGAGGAGGGCCGGGGCGAAGGCCGCGGCGGTGAATCGGGTCAGCGAATTGAGGACGCCCGAGAGCAGCGACACCATCGAGATCAGGAGCATGTAGGGGAAGGTGATCCTCGACAGCTCGACCGCGAAGGCGAATTTCTGCGGCTCGTCGCGCCACCCCGAGCCGATCAGCGCCACGAAGGCCGGCATGAAGATGACGAAGATCGCCGTGATCGCCATCAGCATCGGCAGGAACACCGCCTGCACTTCCTCTGCGAAGCGCCGCGCTTCCTCCATCCCGCCCTCGCCGTGCAGGCGCTGGCTGAACAAAGGGACGAAGCCCTGGCTGAACGCGCCTTCGCCGAACAGGCGCCGGAAGAGGTTGGGGATCAGGAAGGCGAGGGCGAAGGCGTCCGCCGCCATGCCCGCGCCCATCACTCGGGCGAAGATCATCTCGCGGGCGAAGCCGAGGATCCGGCTCACCATCGTGAGCCCCCCGATCGTCCCGGTCGCCTTCCACAGGTTCATCGGCGCGGCTCCCGGGACCGGCAGGTCAGGCCTGCCCGATCCCGCCGGACTGAGCGTCTTCGAGCTCCTGCTGCGCCCTGGACAAGTAGAGCGCGTGGAAATCGATCGGGTCGAGCATCAGCGGCGGGAAGCCGCCCTCCTGCACCGTCTGGGCGATGATGTGGCGGGCGAAGGGGAAAATGATCCTTGGCGCCTCCGCCAGCAAAAAGGCCTGGATCTCGCCCTCGTCCGAGATGTTGCGGATCCCGATCAGGCCGGCATACATGAGGTCGACCGCGAAGGCGGTCTGGCCGTCCGCCGTCGCTCGAACCTCGATGCGCAGGGCGACCTCGTAAATCTCTTCGTTGAGCTTGCTCGAGCCGATGTTGAAGTCGACCTCGATCTTGGGCTGGGTCTGCCACTGGTAGACGGCCGGCGAGTTCGGATTTTCGAAGGAAAGGTCTTTCACATATTGGGAAATGACTCCGACCTGAGGCGCGGTGTCGTTGCCGTTCGGCTGCATCTCTGCGGGATTGCCCTGCTCTTCGGCCATTTGATTCGCCTTGATTAAGTTTGGGTGAGGCGGGCCGCGAGGGCGCGGAACCCGGTGCGCCCGGGCGGGTAGCAGGCGAGACGGGACGGTGCAACCGGTCGGTCGCGTCGTGAATCCCTCTCCCGTTTCGCGGGAGAGGAGGGGCCCGCCGCGAAGCGGTGGGAGGTGAGGGTCTGTATCCCACAGTCGGCAAGACCCTCACCTCCCAAGCCTTCGGCTTGGGCCCCCCCTCTCCCGTAAGGGCGGGAGAGGGGTCCTGTCGATCGAACCGCGGGGCCATTTGAATCCTTCACGTCAAAGGCCTATGTATGGGCCTCGTTGAGTTCGGAGACCTAAGTGACCGAGATTGTCCTCCTGGCGATGGTGGCCCTGTTCGTAGGCCTGAGGCTCTACTCGGTGCTCGGCCGCCGCACCGGCCATGAGCAGCAGCCGATCCTTCGCCCGGCCGAGACCGCCGCCGCGGCCGAAGCCGCCGCGCCGGCCGCCGATGTCTCCGTGGATCGCCCCGAGACCGGCGGCTTCGTCTACGAGGAACCGGCGACTCCCGGAATCCGGGCAATCGTCGGCGCGGATTCGAGCTTCGACGTGGGCCGCTTCCTCGAGGGCGCCCAGGCCGCTTACCGGATGATCCTCGAAGCCTTCTGGCGCGGCGACCGCGAGGAGCTCCGGCACCTCGTCGGCGGCGACGTGCTCGCCACCTTCGAAGGCGCGATCACCGCCCGCGAAGAATCGGGCGAGCAGCTCGACAACCGGCTCGTCCAGATCGAGCGCGCGGTCATCCAGGACGCCCGCCTCGCCGGCCGCGTTGCGGAAGTCGACGTCCGGTTCGACGCCGACATCGCCGCGGTCACCCGCGACCGCGAGGGCAAGGTCATCGCCGGAACCCTGAGCGACGCGATCCCGACCCATGACGTCTGGACCTTCCGCCGGACGCTGGGCAGCGGCGATCCCAACTGGCTGCTCGTCGAAACCGACGAAGCCGACTAGTCTAAATCCTCCCCTGCTTTTGCAGGGGAGGGGGACCAGGCGAAGCCTGGTGGGAGGGGCCTTGCCGAGGCCGAAGAACCCCTCCACCGCGCTTCGCGCGGTCCCCCTCCCCGAGAAAACTCGGGGAGGAATTCAGGTCGGGCGCTCCGGATCAGAAACAATTTTCCTACACCGCCTCCCAGGAGGTATCCTCAGCCGGTGAGCCGAAACGAATCATTGCCGATCATCCGCCTTGCCGGCCCAGCGGCGAAGCCCCGGCGTAAGTTCACGTTTCCGGCGCTCCACTCAATGAACTTCGTGAACTTCACGGCGTTCGCGGCGATTGTCCTGCTCGCGAGCTGCGTCCCCAAGGAAAGCCGGCCGGAGCGGCCGGCGCCGCAGCCGGCACCGGCGGCCGAGGCTCCCCCGGCCGTCCCGCCAAAGCCGCCGACCGCGGCGCTTCTCGGAGCTTCCGCCGGACCCGCCTTTCCCGCGGTCGGCGAGGCCGAGGCCGCCCGGGCCCTCCAGGCCTTCCGGATCAGCTGCCCGGCTCTCGTCAAGCGGACCGACGCCAGCGGCCTCACCCGGCCGGAAGACTGGCGCGCGGCCTGCGCCGCCGCGGACGCCGGCCCGGCCTCCGCCGCCGCCTTCTTCGGCGAGCATTTCGAGATGATCCAGGTGGGCGACGGCGCCGCCTTCGTCACCGGCTATTTCGAGCCCGAGATCGCCGGATCGCGCACCCGCCAGCCGGGCTTTGAAGTCCCGGTTTACCGCAAGCCTCCCGATCTCGTCGAAGTGGACGCGGCCACCGCCGAGGCCGCCGGAACGCCGCGCCGGGGCCGGCTCGAGAACGGGGTCGTCGTCCCTTATTTCGAGCGGTCCGAGATCGAGGCCGGCGCCCTCGCCGACCGAGGCCTTGAGATCGCCTGGGCGGCCGACGAGATCGATTTCTTCTTCCTGCAGATCCAGGGCTCCGGCCGGCTCCGCTCGCCCGACGGCTCGGTGATCCGGATCGGCTATGCCGGCCAGAACGGCCGCGAATATGTCGGAATCGGCAAGCTGATGAAGGACAGGGGCCTGCTCGGCCCCGGCCAGACCAGCATGCAGGGCATCGTCGCGTGGCTTCGCGCCAACCCCGAGGAGGGGAAGGCGATCATGCGCGAGAACAAGAGCTACATCTTCTTCCAGGAGCTGACCGGCGCCGGACCGCTCGGGGCGCTCGGCCTTCCGGTCACCGGCCGCGCCACCGTCGCGACCGATCCGAAATATGTGCCGATGGGCGCTCCGGTGCTTCTCCAGCTCGATCGCGCGGAAGCGAACGGGCTGTGGGTGGCGCAGGATACGGGCGGAGCGATCAAGGGCTCCAACCGGTTCGACACTTTCTGGGGCGCCGGACCGGAAGCCGCCCGGATCGCCGGCGGGATGCAGGGACGAGGCCGCGCCTACGTGCTCGTGCCCAAAGGTACGCTGGCCCGGCTCGATGCGACGGCTCGGCCCTGACGAAGCGAAATTGTGGGCGAAGGTGGTCGAATCGGTGCGGCCGCTCGAAGGCGTCGCCGCGCCCGTGCCGGCGAGCGCGGCCGCGGAGGCCCGAGCCCAGGAAGCGCCGAAGCCGGCGCGGGGCCCTCGCGCTTCAAGCGCGCCTCCGCCGCTCCCTCGGGCCCGCAAGCTCCCCGGGGAGACCCTGGACGGGAGCTGGGACCGGAGGCTCGGCCGCGGATCGGTGTCGCCGGACGCCGTGCTCGACCTCCACGGCCACAATCTCGCCACCGCCTACGATCTGCTCGACCGGCGGCTCGAGGAGGCGATCGCCGATGGGGCGAGGCTTCTGCTCCTAGTCACCGGCAAGCCGCCCGGAACGGAACGGCCGGCGAAGCGCGGCGCCATCCGCGCCGCCGTCGGCGACTGGCTGCGGGCGTCCCGGCACTCGGGCAGGATCGCGGCCGTCCGCAACGCCCACCCGCGCCACGGGGGCGCCGGAGCGCTCTACATCGTCCTCCGACGGCCGCGGGACTGATGGATACCGAATGGTAACGCTTCCCGCATAATCTGCACCGGCAACGCGCGTCTGTGGGGGCGGTGCGGCAGTGCGGACAGGAACACCGCCGATCATGACTTCGACGGTTGGAAAGATCAGCAATCGCGTGCTCTCCGTGGCGGCAGGGCTGTCGGCGTTCGTGCTGACGCTTCTTGGATTTCTTCTGCTCGGCAGCCTCAACCAGCAGGTCGCCGCCTCCGTCGTCTTCGGCCTCTTCGCGCTGACCATCGTCTACATGGCCGCCGAGCGCCCGAACAGCGCCCACGCCCGGGCGATGGCCGCGCTCATCGACCGGCTGCTCGCCGTCAGCCGCGGGGACCTCTCCTCGCCCGCGCCGCCCGCCCTGAAACGCGAGATGCCGCCGCTCGCCGCCGCCGTGGAAGGGCTGCTCGAGCAGGTCCGTTCCAATCTCGACGACGCCCAGGCGATGGCGATGTACGATCCCGTCACGGCGCTTCCCAACCGGCTTCATTTCCGCCGCGAGGCGGAGCGGATCCTTTCCTCGCGCGACAGCGGCGCGGCCTTGCTGTTCATCGACCTCGACGGCTTCAAGGAGGTCAACGACCGCCTGGGCCACGCCCATGGCGACCAGGTGCTCGTCATGGTCGCCAACCGGCTCCGGGTCGTGCTCAAGGCCGAGGTCGCCGACGGGACCCTGGCGCCGCCCTTGCTCGCCCGGCTCGCCGGGGACGAATTCACCATGCTCCTGCCCGAAGTCTCGACCCGCGAGGAAGCCGAGCGGATCGCCGGCCGGGCGCTCGCCGCGCTTGCCGAGCCCTTCAAGTCGGCCGGGGGATCCGTCCTCATCGGCGGCTCGATCGGGATCGCCCTGGCGCCCGAGCACGGCTCCGACCTGACCGGCCTGATGAAGGCGGCCGACATCGCGATGTATCACGCCAAGGCTTCCGGGCGCTCCCGCCTGTGCAGCTACGAGCCGAGCCTCGCCCGCGCCTCCGAAGAGCGAAGCGCGCTCGAGGCCTCGGTCCGCCGGGCCGTCGAGCGGCACGAGCTCGAGCTGGTCTTCGAGCCGCGCCTGTGCCTGCGGACCGGCGCGATCACCGCCGCCGAGGCGCAGATCCGCTGGAACGGGGTCGGCGGAAGCCGGCTCCTCTCCGGCGACGAGTCGATGCTTCAGGAAGCCGGCCTCGCCGTCCATCTCGGCGACTGGACCCTGACCGCCGTCTCGGCGGCGCTCGACCGCTGGCGCTCGGCGGGCCTCGACCACCGGCTGTGCTTCCCGGTCGCGGCGCGCCAGTTCGAGCGGCTCGACTTCATCGAACGGCTTCGAAGCGCGCTCGCCCGGGCCGGGGCCCCGCCCTGGGGGGTGGAGATCGAGCTCAACGAAGCCACCGCCTCGGGCTGCGACAAATGGGTGGTCGCTGAGCTGGAGCGGCTGCGCGCCGATGGCGTGGAGGTTTGCGTCAGCGATTTCGGCTCCGGGCGCGCCCGGCTCTCCGGCTTCGCAACCCTGCCGATGCACCGGGTCCGGCTCGACCGGGGAATCGTCGCCGACATTGATCGGTCGGAGCGCGCGAAGAGCGTGGCCGCCTCGCTGATCCAGCTCGTCCACGGCCTCGGCTGCGAAGCGGTGGCCGCCGGAGTCGAGCGGCAGGACCAGGTCGAGGTGCTTCGCGGCCTCGGCTGCGACAGCCTTCAGGGCTTCCCCGGCGTTGCACCGATGCCGGAGGACGCCTTCCTCGCCTGGGCCGAGGCGCAGGACTGCGCCCGAAGCCTCGCCCACGAACCTTATCCGAGCGCCGCCCTGACGATGCGGGCGTAGATCCGCGCCAGGGCGCGGAGGTCGTCCACGGCGGCCGCTTCGTCCCGCTTGTGCATGGTGGCGTTGGGAAGGCCGAAGTCCACCACCGGGCAAAGCTCGATCAGGAAGCGTCCGTCCGAAGTGCCTCCGCTGGTGGAGAGGGCGGGCTCGACCCCCGTCTCCTCCCGGATCGCTTGGGTCACCAGGTCGTAAAGCGGCCCCGGCGGCGTCAGGAAGGCTTCTCCCGACACCTTCGCCTCGACGGTCGCGCCTTGCGCTGCGCCGGCCGCGACTTCGCGCACCCGCTCGATCAGCGCGTCGCCGCGATGCAGGTTGTTGAACCTGATGTTGAGCTGGGCCGTGGCGGCGCCGGGGATGATGTTCGTCGCCTCGGTGGGGGTGCCGATGCCGGTGAATTCGAGGTTCGAGGCCTGGAAGGCCTCCGTCCCGTCGTCGAGGTGGAGCGCGTCGAGCGCAGTCACGACCCGCGCAAGTCCGGGCACCGGATTGTCGGCGCGGTGGGGATAGGCGACATGCCCCTGCAGCCCCGGAACGGTGATCCACATGTTCACCGTGCCGCGCCGGCCGATCTTGACGGTGTCGCCGAGCCGCGCCTCCGAAGTCGGCTCGCCGATCACGATCATGTCCGGGCGGATGCCGCGCTCCGCCATCCACGCCATGATCGCCCGGGTGCCGTGGATCGCCGGGCCTTCCTCGTCGCCGGTGATGAGGAGGCTCAGCGTGCCGCGATGCCGCGCCACCTCGGCGGCGGCGGCGACGAAGGCGGCGATGCCGCCCTTCATGTCCACCGCCCCGCGCCCATAAAGGAGCCCGCCGCGAATCTCGGGGACGAAGGGATCGCCGCTCCAGCCCTCGCCGGGAGGCACCACGTCGAGGTGGCCCGCGAAGGCGAAATGGGGGCTTCCCGAGCCGCGCGTGGCGAACATGTTCTCGACCTCGCCGGCCACGAAGCGGTGGACCTCGAAGCCCAGCGGCTTCAGCGAGGCTTCGAGGACGGCGAACACCGCCCCCCTTGCGGGCGTGATGCTTCGGCAGGCGATCAAAGCTGACGCAAGCTCGACCGGATCGATGGAACTGCTCATGGCAGGGGCCTATACCGCATTCGCTCATCCTGAGTAGCCGCTGAGCGAAGTCCAAGCGGCGTATCGAAGCACGATCCTTCGACATGCCCTTCGCCAGGCTCAGCCCCTACTCAGGATGAGCGGATTTCAGCCGGAGGACCGCCATGCCCAAGCTCGACCTCGACTCCTTCCCGCAGAGCAACGCCACCGGCTACCCCTCGCCCTGGCGGGAGGAGATGGCGAAGCGCCTTTGCCGCCGCCTCGGTTCCGCGACCGGCCTGACCGACTTCGGAGTCAGCCACGTCACGCTCGAGCCCGGAGGGGTCTCGAGCCAGCGCCACTGGCACGAAGGTGAGGACGAGTTCGTCGTCATGCTGGAAGGCGAGGCCGTGCTCGAGGAGGAAGGCGGCGAGACGGTGATGCGCGCCGGCGATTGCGCCGCCTTCCCCAAGGGCGCCGCCGACGGCCACCGGCTGGTCAACAGGAGCGAGGCTCCCTGCGTCTTCATCGCCGTCGGCAAATGGGCGACCACCGATTGCCATTATCCCGACATCGACCTCCACCTCGACGGCGCGACCAGCCGCTTCACCCGCAAGGACGGGACGGCTTACTGAGGGGGAAAGTCACTTGGGACAGTCACTAGTGACTGTCCCAATCCGCCGATCGGATCAGGGCGCTTCGGTCTGCGTCTCGTATCGCTCGATCACCCAGGGCTCCTCCTGGGCCGCCTCGACCCATTCGCGGAGCCAGGGGTGGGAAAGCATGCCTTCCATATAGGCGGCGGCGAAGCGGGGGACCGGGATCGAATAGGTGACGAAGCGGGTGACGACGGGCGCGAACATGATGTCCACCGCGCCGAACGTGCCGAACAGATAGGGGCCCCCGCCGCCGTGCCGCGCGCGCGCCTGGGCCCACAGCTCCAGGATCCGGACCACCTCCGCCCGGACGTTGTCCGACATGTCCTTGGGCGGGAATTGCTTCCTGAGGTTCACCGGGCATTCCCGGCGCAGATTGTCGTAGCTCGAATGCATCTCCGCCGCCATCGAGCGGGCCATCCCGCGGGCGATCTCGTCCTTGGGCCAGAAACGGTCGCGGTCGGTCTTGTCGGAAAGCCAT
The DNA here is from genome assembly GCA_036387555.1 of Allosphingosinicella sp. GTDB lineage: Bacteria > Pseudomonadota > Alphaproteobacteria > Sphingomonadales > Sphingomonadaceae > Allosphingosinicella. The sequence goes on from DASVTN010000074.1 coordinate 13,406, forward strand.
TCGATGATCGCGAGCGAATCCCAGATCACCGCCTGGTCGTCCCACAGCACTGGAACCTTGCCGCCCGAGGGCGCGAACTCGTTGCCCTCGCGGGTCTTCTCCCATTCCTCGTCGAACAGCGGGACGGTGATCTCCTCGAAGGCGAGCCCGGATTGCTTGACCGCCAGCCAGCCGCGCAGCGACCAGGATGAATAGGCTTTGTTGCCGATGATCAGCTTCAGCATGTCGTCTCCTGTGCGCCACCGCCCCTCAACATGAGCTTGGCCGTCCTGTCCAGCAGGCAAGGAAAAAGGCCGCCGCCCGAGAAGGGGCGGCGGCCTATTCCTCATCCCGGCGAAAGCCGGGATCTGGTGGAGAACCCACCGCGACTTCTCGTCCCGAGGTCCCGGCTTTCGCCGGGATAACGGGGGGTTAGGCTTCGTCTTCGTCCGCGTCGGCGTCGGCGTCGGACTCGCCTTCCCCGGCGTCCGTCGCGGGCGCGTCGCCGGTGCGGATCTCGCCCGGCTCGGCGTTCGGATCGTAATCCTCGGTGAAGCCGGCCGTGTCCTTCTCGAACATGTCGGCCATCACGTCGACGCCCTGCGCCTGGAGCTCCGCCTCTTCCGGCGAGCGGGCGACGTTGACCTTGATGGTCACCGAAACCTCCGGGTGGAGGGCGATCCGGACGTCCTGGAGGCCGATCGCCTTGATCGGCCGGTCGAGGACGATCTGGTTCTTGGCGATCTTGTGGCCTTCGGCTTCGAGCAGCTCGGCCAGGTCCCGCGCAGAAACCGAGCCGTAGAGCTGGCCGGTGTTGGACGCCTGGCGGATGAGCTGGACGGTGATCCCGTCGATGCCCTTGGAATCCGTCTCGGCCGCGGCGCGGCGTTCGGCGTTCTGCGATTCGATCCGTTCGCGGTTGCTCTCGAAGACCTTGCGGTTCGATTCGTTGGCCCGGAGCGCCTTGCCGTTGGGAAGGAGGAAGTTGCGGGCATAGCCGTTCTTCACCTTCACCACGTCGCCGATCGCGCCGAGCTTCTCGATCCTCTCGAGGAGAATGACATCCATTGCTCGCGCTCCTTATTTCACGACGTAG
>DASVTN010000075.1:0-12221 GCA_036387555.1 Allosphingosinicella sp.
CGCGCTCAACAGCGGCTTCGCCGGCGGCGGCGGCAATGTCGCCGCCACCTTCGCCTACAATCCCGCAAGCCAGCTCGTCCGCGAGACGCGGGACAACGACGCCTACGCCTGGACGGGAAGCGTCGCCGTCAGCCGGGATTACGCCACCAACGGCCAGAATCAGTATAGCGGCACGGTCAGCAACGGCTCGCCCTCGGCCACGTTCACCTACGACGCCAACGGCAACCTCACGTCCGACGGCAAGAGCAGCTTCACCTACGATTCGGAGAATCGCCTGCTGACGGCCGTCGGCGCGAAGACGGCGACGCTCGCCTACGACCCGCTGGGAAGGCTCTGGCAGATCACCGGCCCGGCCGGCACGACCCGATTCCTCTACAACGGCCACGAGCTGGTCGCGGAATATAACGGCTCGGGCGCCCTGATTCGCCGCTACGTCCACGGCGATTCGGACGACGACCCGCTCTGGTGGAACGAGGGCGGCGACGTCAGTGCGCCGAGGTTCCCGCACGCGAATCACCAGGGCTCGATCACCGGCACCGCCGGCCCCGGCGGCGGCATCCTCTCGATCAACACCTATGACGAATACGGCATCCCTGGCGCCAACAACCAGGGCCGGTTCCAGTACACCGGCCAGGCGTGGCTGCCGGAGCTCGGCATGTACTATTACAAGGCCCGCATCTACTCGCCGACGCTCGGGCGGTTCCTGCAGGTGGACCCGATCGGCTATAACGATCAGATCAATCTTTATGCTTATGTGGGGAATGATCCAGTGAATAAGGCTGACCCCACTGGACTTTACGAGTGTGCAGGAAACGGAAATCAATGCGCCGCAGTTCGGCAGGCATTGAAACTGGTAGATCAGGCGTCGCACAGCAAAAACTTGGCGGCCAACCAGCGGGCGCTATTGCGTCGCGTGATCGCCAGCTACGGTAAGGAAGGTACCCGAAATGGGATCGTCGTGCGATTCGCTACGCCGCGGCAGATCAACCGGGCCTCCGGGGGAGCCGCCTATACAGAATACGACGAGAAGACGAAGCAGTCCAACATCGTTCTTCCGAACAACTTTCCGACAGTCTACAATAATTTTCGAAACCAAATGGCTGCCATCGGGCGAAGGTCCGCCTCGATATCCAAATTTTCCGCACAGAACGAGCGCGGCAACATGATGGCAGATGAGGGGCGTCATGCCTATGACCAACAACGCCTAAAACGAGATCTGAATAGAAGTGAGTTTCACCCGACGCCGGACCTACGGAGTTCAGTTAGCAAAGCATTTGGTACTACTTCTATCCAGGATATAAATCGTGACCAAGATTAGGTTATTAGCATTGATAATGAGGGTGAACTGCATCTCGGTTGCAGTGATTAGCTCGTCCTGCTCCTCCGCAGTTAATGTTTGCCAGTCGCCGTCGACCCAGCGCTGGATACGAAGCCATGACTCTGATACCGCTGACCATAGGTTGATCTTGCGGACTATAATAAGTGCTACTGGCCAATTTCTTTGGAATGGAACTGAAGTTTCAGAGAAGCAGCTGATCACCTATCTACTACAGACCCAGAGAATGGATCCAGCACCGTACTTCATTGTTACCTACGATACGGGAGTACGTTGCTCCGACGTAATTCGAGTCCGAAAGGTATTCGAGAAGTATGCCAGGTGCGGGCGTGAAGCACCTTGTTCCGAACAGGGAAATCCTTGACAGTAGCCAATTTTCCAGCCGCATAATGCGCTCGGCCAGAAGACGAGCCTGACCGACGCCCGCGGCTTCAAGGCGGAGATGCGCTACGACGGGCACGGGCGGCAGTCGCGCTGGGTGTTTCCGTCCAAGACCGCGACCGAGGCCGTCGACGAAGGCGATTACGAGGAATATGGCTACGACCCGAACGGCAACCGCACGTCGTTGAGGAAGCGCGACGGGCAGGTCCTGAACTTCGCCTATGACGCCTTGAACCGGGTGACGATCAAGGATGCCCCGGGGCCCGAGCGGGACGTGCGCTACGGCTACGATCTTCGCGGCCTGCAGACCTCGGCCGCGTTTACCTGGACGGGCCACGGCGTCTCGAACGTCTATGACGGCTTCGGCCGCAACGTCTCGACGACCAGCAACATGGGCGGGATCAGCCGCACCGTCTCCCACAAGTTCGATTCGGAAGGCCGCCGCACCGAGCTCGCCTTTCCCGACGGGGCGAAGGCCTGGTTCGCCCGCGACCGACTTGGGCGGATGACGGAGGGGTATCAGGGGGCGATCGGCGACACGTCCCAGATCATGGTGGCGTTCGCCTACCATGCCGCGGGGCCCATGAGCCATTTCGCGCGCAAATATGGCGACTGGACGAACTACGCCCACGACCCCGTTGGCCGGCTGGCCGGCCTTCACGATTCGTTCCCCGGCGTCACCGGAAGCGTCGCCGCCACCTTCGCCTACAATCCCGCCAGCCAGCTCGTCCGCGAGACGCGGGACAACGACTCCTACGCCTGGACGGGAAGCGTCGCGGTCAGCCGGGCGTCCGCGATCGCGGCATCGGCCTTGCCGGCGCCGGCCGCCCGCGTGCCGTCCCAACGGCGGCCTGCCGATCCGAACAACCCTGGGCATTTGGAGCCGAAGCTGACGATGGCGATTGCCTGCGGCGCCGATTCGGACCACAATCCGCTTCGAGGGGAAGGCTATGGAACTGGAATTCACGGCCGCCAGGCCCGCCGAGGAGCCCGAGCTGTTCATCCATCTCGACGTGGACGGGCTCGGCGCCCTCTTGAAGGCGATCGAGGCGGCGATGGAGACCGGGCGCGGGGAGCTTAGCGCCTCCTCGACCGGCGGCCCCGGCGGAACGATCCCGGCAAGCGGCTCGGCCGCGGCCTTCGGCAAGGTGACGGTCACCTTCGGCCGGCCGCCGCGAGGCCGCGGCGGCAAGATGCCCAACTAGCGCCGCGGCCTCGAGCCGCCGGCGAGCGCCTCCAAATCGGGAACCGGCGGCGCCGGACGAACAGCAAGCGTGACTTCGGCCTTCCATGATGCGAACGTGGGAGAGCGTCTGGAGGGCAGGTAGATGGAGCTTGAGTTCAAGGCGGACGGGCCGGCCGACGAGCCCGAGCTTTTCATCCATCTCGACATCGACGGCCTCGCCGCGCTGCTGAGGGCGATCGAAGCCGCGATGCGCACGGGGCACGGGCAGCTGAGCTCGGACGCCTTTGGCGCGGGCGGAACGATCGTCGGCAGCGGATCGCCCGGCGCGTTCAAGAAGGTGACGGTGACCTTCGACCATCCGGCCGGCAAGCCAGGCCCGAAGAAGCCCCACTAGCGCCCGGACCGGGCGGCCCGCCGAGCCCGCCAGGGCCGCCGCCGCTACGTCATTCGCGCCATTTCGCGAAACCAGCGCACGGGCGGGCGTGACTCCGGGCCGCAATGATGCGAACCTGCGGCGGGCTGGAGGACGAGACGGATGGAACTGGAATTCACGGCCGACGGAGCGGGCGCCGACGGCGAGCTGTTCATCCATCTCGACGTCGACGGCCTCGCGGCGCTTCTGGGCGCGGTCGAGGCGGCGATGACGCAGGGACGCGGCGAGCTGATCACCGCCGCCCGGGGCGCCGCCGGGACGATCGGCCGGATCGGCCCGAAAGGCGGCTTCGGCAAGGTGACGGTGACGTTCGAGGGCGACGGCAATCCCGGCGAGCGCAGGGAAAGCGGCGCCTGGCTCCTGCCCGAGGCGGCGCCGGCGAGCCTGCAAATCCCGGCCAACTCCTGAGCCGGCGCGGGGGAGCAGGAGCTTGGCCTGGGGCTACGCCTCTCCGGTTCTGGCGGACCCCGGCGGATCGAACGCGATCGTGGCGGCCGTCCAGTGGCTTCAGGGCACCCTGCTCGGCACCGTCGCGACGAGCATCGCGGTGATCAGCGTCGCCGGGATCGGCCTGATGATGCTCTCCGGCCGGATCGACCTCCGCCGGGGCGCCGGAGTGATCGTCGGCTGCTTCATCCTTCTGGGCGCGCCCGCCATAGCCGCGGGGATCCAGTCGATGGTCCAGGGCGGCTACGAACCTGCCGCGCCGGTCTATTCCGCCCGGCCCGTCCCGGTCCCGCCGCCGGCGGTCGCGCTGCCGCCGGCGCAGCCGAGCGCCAATCCGGATCCGTTCGCGGGAGCGGCCGTGCCGAACCGCTGAGGCCGCGGCCCGAGCGGCCCTGTCCGGCGCCTCAGGACAAAGCGGCCCCTGCTCGAAGGGAAAGACGCGCCGGGCCGGGCCGCCCGGCGCAAGAGCGGAAGCGCCGCGGCGGGCTCAGCCCTCCGCGCCGGCCCCCTGGAGCATCGGATCGAGCTGGCCGCTGCTCTCGAGCTCGGCGAGATCGTCGGAGCCGCCGACATGGCGGCCGTCGATGAAGACTTGCGGGACGGTGGTGCGGCCGTTGGCGCGGCCGAGCATCTCGTCGCGCTTCCCGGGCACGGAGTTGATCTCGAACTCCTCGTAATCGACGCCCTTTTCCTCGAGCAACCGCTTGGCTCGGGCGCAATAGGGGCAGCCGAACTTGGTGTAGATCTCGACTCGGGCCATCATCAGCTCCTGCTGGGGGTTGGGGGTAAGAGGTTCGTCTAGGAGAACAATGCGCGCGGCGATAGGTTCACGGCGAGTCCGTGCCGACGACTCGCGCCCAGCACAATATTCCGACCGAGGCGGCGCCGGCGCGCTTCAGGGCGCGCGCGCAGGCCGATGCGGTGGCGCCGCTGGTATAGACGTCGTCGACGAGAAGCAGATGCCGGCCGGCGACGCTCGGCCTCGCCACCGCCGGCACCCGGAAGGCCCCTCGGACCGCAAGGGCGCGCTCCCGCCGGCCGAGGCCCTTGAGCGGAGGAGTCGCGCGGGTGCGGTTGAGGAGGCCGAGCTCCACCTGGAGGCCGCTCCGGCGGCCGAGGGCGGAGGCGATCAGCGCCGCCTGATTGTAGCCGCGCCGCCAGATCCGCCAGCGATGAAGCGGAACCGGCACCAGTAGGGCGTCGCCCTCCCCTGCCCGCACATGCCGGAGCATGAAATGCGCCAGGGTCTCCGCGAGGCCGAGGCGGCCGCTATATTTGAGCTTCAGCGCCGCCCGCCGCGAGACCTCGCCATAAGCGACGGCGGCTCGGAGCCGGTCGAAGGGCGGCGGATCGGCGAGGCAGCGGCCGCACTGCGCCGACTCTCCGGAGTCGAAGGCGAAAGGCAGGCCGCACCGGGCGCAGCAGGGCTCACCCAGAAAGGCGAGCGAGCCCCAGCAGTCGAGGCAGAAAAGATGTGGCTCGCTGGTGATCGAGCCGCAACCCGGGCAGCGCGGCGGCAGCGCGAAGTCGACGATCTGGCGAAGCGCGGAGCGGGCGAAGGCGGCGGCCGGAGCAGGCATGCGCCCAGTCTGGCGCGGCCGGCCTCCGGCATCAATCCATCGGCGCCAATTCTTCCCCGCTCGTTAGGGATATTTGAACCCGCGGCGGCGCATAGCGGCCTCAAGGGACCCGAGACGAAGCGAGGAAAATGCCGGAACGCGTGCTTCTGCTGGGCGACGACCTTCGCGCCTTCCTTGCCATTGCCCGATCGCTCGGGCGGCGGGGCGTGGAGGTCCATGCCGCGCCGTCCGACTTTTCGTCGCCGGCCCTGAAGTCGCGCTACATCGCGGAGTCGCACCGCCTGCCGCCTTATCCGCTCGACCCCAAAGCCTGGGAAACGGCGCTGGCGCGGCTCATCGCACAGCAGGATTTCCTCAAGATCGTTCCGACCAGCGACAGCGGGCTCTTCATGCTCCGCCACCACGCGGAAGCGCTGGGGCGCGAGCGGATCGGGATCGCGAACGAAAGCGCGCTCGAAATCTTCAGCGACAAGGCGAACACCCGGGCGTTGGCCGAGGCCCATGGGGTGAAGGTCGCCCGGGGAAGGCTGCTCGGCGGGGACGAGACGGCGTCGGCGCTCGCCGAAGCGCTCGGCCTGCCGCTCGTCCTCAAGCCGCGCGCCTCCTATGCGTTGGGCGACATCGCAACGAAGCGTTCGGCCAGGGTCGTGCGCGACCTCGCGGAGCTGGAGCGGCAATTGCGCTCCGGCGCCTGGGAGGGCTGCGTCGCGGAGAGCTTCTTCCCCGGAGTGGGCGTCGGCCTGTCGGTTCTTGCCCATGACGGCCGGATCCTCTTCGCCTATCAGCACCGGCGGCTGCACGAGAGCTCCGAAACCGGCGCCAGCACCAAGCGGGTGAGCGAGCCCGCCGATCCGGGCCTGCTGGCCGCGGCCGAGCCGATGGCGGCGGCGGCCGGTCTGAGCGGAGCCGCCATGTTCGAGTTCCGGCTCGACCGCCGCTCCGGCCGCCATGTGCTGCTCGAGGTCAATCCCCGCTTCTGGGGCTCGCTGCCGCTGGCGGTCGCGGCGGGTGCGGATTTCCCGGCCTTGTGGTGGGACCTCGCCGTCCACGGCCGCGAAGGCAGGGGCGCCTATGACGCCGGCTTCCTCAAGGCCGATCTCACGGGCGAGTTCGACCGGGTCGTCAATCGCTTCGAAGCCGCGGAAGGCTTCGACCGGCTCCGCGCCGCTTCGGCCGGGCTGTCGACCGCGATCGCTCTGCTGCTGGCGAAGAGGACGGCGGATTCCTGGGCGCGGGACGATCCCGAGCCTTGGCGAGAGGAGCGCCGGACCCTCGCGACCCGCGCCAGACAGGCCCTGCTGAGGCGGCTGCCAGGCCGCCTCCGCCGCCATCGTATCCGTTTCGAGGACGTGGTTCGAAGCATATCCGAGCGGGCCAAGGGGCGGCCGCTGCGGCTGATCGTCGTCGGGCGCGACAATGTCTGCCGAAGCGCGTTCGGCGAGCGGCTGCTCCGGCTTCGGCTGGCGGGGCTGCCGGTGGAGGTCAGCTCCGCCGGCTACGTGCCGAGACGCGGCCTCCTCCCCAGCGCTTGCGCCGCCGCGGCCGCGGCGGGACTTGGAGTCGATCTCGCCGGACACAGCTCAAGCGCCTTGTCCGTGGGAGAGCTGGAGCGCGCCGACGCCCTGATCCTGCTCGACGAGGACATGGAGTGGCGCCTGCGCCAGATGTCGCCGGACTTCGCGGCCGAGGTGGTGACCCTGCCCGGCCGCGGCGGAGACGGCCCGGAGGCCCTTCCGGGAATCGCCGCCGCCTTGACCCGGCTCGCGAGCGTGGTCGAGCAAAGCTATCGTTCCAGCCCGCAGCCCGGCGTTGGCGAAGCCGCGCCGCTGCGCCGGCAGCCCGCCTGAGATGCCGCAGTGAGCGAACCGCCCACCCGCAACGCGCTCTACCGGAGCGCGGTCCTCGCCGTGACCCTGCAATGGCTGATGCGCTTCATCGGCCTCATTTCCGTCTTCATCCTCGCCCGGCTGCTGGAGCCCAAGGATTTCGGCATCATGGGCCTCGCGGTCGCCACCCTGGCGCTAGTCGAGCTGCTCGGAGCGGTCGGCCTCTGGCAAGCCCTGCTCCGCATCAAGGAGTGGGACCGGGAGCATCTGGACACGGCCTGGACGATCCAGCTGATCGTGTTCGGGGCCATGGGCGTCCTCGCCCTCGTCAGCGCTCCCCTGATGGCCCATGTCTACGGCCAGCCGGCGCTGACCGCGGTGCTCGCGGTGCTTTCGCTCCGTTTCGTGGCCCTGGGCGTCGCCAATATCGGGATCGTCGAGTTCGACCGGAAGCTGGCTTTCGGACGCGACCTGAAGATGCGTATCGGATCGCGCCTGGCCTCCTTCGTGGTGGCCATCGCCGCGGCCTTCTGGTTCCGCAATTACTGGGCGCTGGTCATCGGCCTCGTCGCCCAGAACAGCTTCTTCTCGATCGCCACCTACATGGCTCACCCCTATCGTCCGCGGCTGTCGCTGAAGCGGCGGGCGGAGCTGCTCGGCACCTCGTTGTGGATCTTCGTCCATGCGGTGACCCAGACCGTGCAGATGCAGATCGAGCGGCTGGTCATGGGCCGCTTCAGCAGCACCCACGTCATCGGTCTCTATTCGGTCTCCAAGGATCTATCGGAGATATTCACCCAGGAGATCGCGACGGCGCTCAACCGGGTGACCTTCGTCACGGTGGCCCGGAACGATCAGCCGCTCAGCGACGCTCCGCTGCGCACCGCTCAGATCCTGGGCGTCTATGCGATGATCGCCGCTCCGATGGGCTTCGGCCTCGCCGCCACGGCCGAAAGCGCGATCCACCTGCTGCTCGGCCCGGAGTGGAAGGCGGCGGCGCCCTTCATGAGGATCGTCGCCGTCTATTCGGCCTTCTATGCCGTCTACAAGGTGATCGCCTCGTCGCTCCAGGCGGCCGGTTTCGCCCGGCAGGCGGCCTATATGTCGGGCGCCGGCGCGTTCTGCCTCGCCGTCACCGTCGCCGGGGCGGCGGCGGTGAAGCCCGACGCGACGACGGTGGCGTTCGCCGCCTTCGCCGCCAATTTTCTGGTCCTCGTCAGCGGGATCGCCGTCATCGCGCGCTATTCCGGCCAAAATCCCTTCGCGCTCGGCCTCCACGTCTTCCGGCCCTTCGCGGCGGCGGCGGCGATGGCTGCGGCGGTTCGCCTCCTCGGCCCGGACAGCGGAAGCTCGATCATCGACCTCACCGGCGGGATGGCGGTCGGGGCCGTCGCCTATCCGATCTTCCTGATCGGCCTCTGGTGGGCCAGCGGCCGGCCGCCGGGCGGGGAACGCGAAGCCCTGACCTTCGCCGGCGAGATGCGTCAGCGGCTTCGCCGGCGCCCGGCGGCCGGGGGGGCTTGAGCGATGGACCCCATCATCCGCCTGAGCGACTGGCTCTACCTCCTGCTGAACGGCATGGCCGGCCGGTCGTGGCTGCTCGACACGATCGTCTCGCTGCCGCTCGACAACAATCTGGTAAAAGCGGGGCCGATCGGCGCCTGCTTCGTCTACGCCTGGTGGTCCGGAGGCGACGAGGCCGACATCCGCCGCCGCCGGTCGACCCTGCTCGTGACGATCGCATCGCTGCTCTTCGTGATGGCGGCGACCAAGACGATCGCCGACGGGTTCTTCCAGCCCCGGCCTTTCGTCCACGCCCAGCAGGCGTGGCATCTCGAGGACGGAGAGCTCGTCGAAACCCGGAAGCTCGATTATCGGGAGCCGCTGAACGGCGGCGTCCGCAACCGTTACCGGGCCCTCACGCGCGGGGAGATCGAGCAGAACGACCTCGGCTCCTTTCCAAGCGACCATGCGGGCTTCTTCGCCGCTCTGGCGCTCGGCATATTCCTGGCCTCGAGGCGCGCGGGGGCGATCGCCCTGGCCTGGACGGCGCTCGCCATCCTGCTTCCCCGCATCGTCTTTGGAATGCACTCGCCGCTCGACATCGCCGCCGGCGCGGGCATCGGCGTCGGCGTGCTGCTCGCCATCCAGTTCGCCGCTCGGCGCACCCGCCGCTGGGCGCTGGAGCCGGTGGCCGGCTGGACCCTGCGCCACGAGGCGCTGGCGGCGGCCCTGCTCTTCTTCGTCGCCTTCGAGTCGACGAACGTCCTCACCAACGTCCGCGACCTCGCCGGGACGGGCGAGGCCATCGTCGAACATGTCGCGGGGCGCTGACAACATGAAGCGGTTCACCCTCGTCGCCCTGGCCCTAGCCTTGGCCGGCTGCGGCAAGCTCGACCAGGAGGCCATGGTCCTGACCGTGGAGCCCGGCTGGAGCGCGCAGGTGGTGGCGAGCGAGAAGGACGGCTTCGGGTCCCCCGACGGGCTGCTCTGGCAGGCCGGCACCCTCTACGTCGCCGACGAGGGCGGGTCCGCGGTCAGAGCATGGCGGCCCGGAACGAGGCCCTCGATCCTGGCCGACGCGAAGGCGGGGCTCGCCTCGCCGGAGGATCTCGTCCGCGACAGCGCCGGAAACACCTATTTCACCGACGACACGCGCGGCGGCCTGTGGCGGACGGATGCCGGCGGCGCCACCACCGCGCTGGTCGAACCGCGCCGGGGGCTGCCCTCGACCGAGGGCCTGGGCCTGTCGCCGCAAGGAGACCTGATCGTCGGCGACGCGCCGAGCCACCGGGTGCTCAAGGTGAGGCCGGACGGAAGCGTCTCGGTGCTGGTCGGCCCGGAGAAGCGGATCGCCAAGCCGGAGAGCTTCGCCTTCGACGATTCAGGCAACCTCTACATCGCCGACAATCGCGAAAATGTGCTGTATCTGCTGAGGACCGACGGAAGGCTGCACCGCGTCGTCGCGGACCGAAGCGGCTTCTCGCCGGAATCGCTGCGCTTCTCCGGCGGCTCCCTGTTCATCACCGACAGCGATAACGGCAAGCTGTTCCGCTACACGCCCGACGACGGGCTGAACGTCGTCGCCCTTTTCGGCGGCAGCCTCGCCAACATCCAGGGCATCGCCGCCGACGAGAGCGGCGCCCTCTACCTCTCCGTCCAGAGCGACCTCGAGGCGCGCAAGGGCTATATTTTGAAGCTCAGCCGCAAGGGCGCCGGCTCGTAAGCTCCTCGTCGGCCTGAACTTGCCTCGGCGCCAGCTCTCCACCGTCCGCCGGCTTGTCCCTGGATGCTGAACAAGTTCAGCATGACGGGAGCGCGCCTCGGCCCTAACGCGAACCGGATGAGCCAGGACGCTCCATTCGACCGGCGGCTTCGGCGGCTTCGGCGCGACCGGGCAGCCTCGCGCTTCGGCGAGGCCGATTATCTTCACCGGCTCGCCGCCGACGAGCTGATCGAGCGGCTCGACTTCGTGAAGCGCGACTTCCGCCGAGCGCTCGATCTGGGTTGCGCCGGCGGCTACCTTACCCGGCGGCTGCGCGAGCGCGGCGTTGAGGTGACCCCCTGCGACCCCGGCGCCGCCTTCGCCCGAGCGGTGGGCGGCGTCGTCGGAGACGAGGATCGGCTGCCCTTCGCGGACGGCGCCTTCGACCTCGTCGTCTCCGTCGGCGCGCTCGATGCCGTGAACGACCTGCCCGGCGCTCTGATCCTCATTCGCCGGGCGCTTCGCCCGGACGGGCTGTTCCTCGGCGCGCTCGCCGGCTCGGGCAGCCTGCCCCGGCTCAAGCGCGCGATGCTCGCGGCGGACTCCGTCGAGGGCGGAGCGGCGGCGCGAGTCCATCCGCAGATCGACGTGCGGGCGGCCGGGGACCTGCTGGTGCGGGCCGGCTTCGCACTTCCCGTGGTCGACGTTCAGGGCGTCGACGTGCGCTTTTCCTCGCTGATGAGCCTGGTCGGGGACCTGAGGGCGATGGGCTCGACCAACATCCTCGCCGCGCGCTCGCTCCGGCCGCTCTCCCGCCATGCGCTGGCCGCCGCGATCGCGGATTTCGGCGAGGACGGTGAAAAGACGGCGGAGCGGTTCGAGATCCTCCACCTGCTCGGCTGGAGCCCCTCCCCCGACCAGCCGAAGCCGGCCGCGCGGGGCAGCGCGAAGGTGTCGCTGGCACAGGCCCTGAAGCCGCCCGTTAGATCAGGCGGTCCAGCAGAGGGATGAGCGGCTCGTCCGCCGGCGGCATGGGCAGCCCGGCCATTTCCGCCGGCCGAACCCACAGCAGCGCCTCGGCATCGAGCGGGCGCGGCTCGCCGAGCCAGCGGCGGCACAGGTAGAGAAGCAGGAGCATGTGCCGGCCGTCATTGTCCGCGCTCGCGAACGCGGCAGGGCTCAGCGCCGCCGTCTCGACGGCGATCCCCAGCTCTTCCTCGAGCTCGCGTGCCAGTGCGGCCTCCGGGCGCTCGCCCGGCTCGACCTTGCCTCCGGGGAATTCCCACAATCCCGCCATCGCCCGGCCGGGGGCTCGCCGCTGGAGGAGCACCCGTCCATCCCCGTCCACCAAAGCCGCCGCCACCACGGTGAGTGTCGGATTTTTTTGCAGATCGGGGGTCAGCGGAAGGACTCCGTTAACGCAACCCACTTAGGAAAGGGGATGCCGTGATGCCGAATGTGGGGAATTAAGGCCGATGCGAATCTTCATTGCAAAGCTGCTCCGCGACATCAAGGGCGCCACCGCCTCCGAATATGCGCTGATCTGCGCACTCATCGTTTTGGCAATGATCGGCGGCCTCAACGCCGTCGCCGGCCAGACGACGAGCATGTGGGGCAATGTTTCGGCGAACGTCACGCAAGCCGTTCGCTGATCCGTAAAAGTCCGCAAGCCGATAACCTTTTGGAAACTTCCATCGCTTAGATCGGGCAATGTCCGCCCAGATGGACAGGGGGGGCAGGAAGTGTGGACTTCCAAAGCTTTGGAACAGGAGACCGGAAAATGAGCTTCATTCGCAAGATGCTGAAGAACGAGAAGGGCGCCACCGC
>DASVTN010000076.1:0-19559 GCA_036387555.1 Allosphingosinicella sp.
GATGCCGGCGACGACATCTTCTATTTCGGAGGCGCGCTGACGGCGGACGACAACGTCGACGGCGGCTCCGGCGCCGACACGCTCGTCCTTCAGGGCGATTACAGCGGCGGTCTCGTGCTCGACGGCTCGGTCACCGGGATCGAGAACCTCTCGATGCTGGCGGGCACCAACAAGGCGTTCGGCGATCCGGGGAACAACCTCTACGACTATGTCCTCACCACCGCCGACGCCAACTTCGCGGCCGGCAGCCAGGTCCGGATCAACGGCAGCGCGCTTCTCGCCGGCGAGGACTTCACGTTTAACGGATCCGCCGAGACCGACGCCAAGTTCGTCATCTACGGCGGCCGAGGCAAGGACGATCTGACCGCCGGCACCGGCAATGACATCTTCTTCTTCGCCGCGGACCGCTTCTCCGCGGGCGATAAGGTCGTTGGCGGAGCCGGTTACGACGGCCTCTTCCTTCGCGGCAACTACACGATCGACTTTACTCAGGCGGGCTTCGTGGGCGCCCTGGCGGGCATCGAGAACCTAACCGTGACCGGGGCGGCGGACGAGCGCTACGCCCGGGGCGGCGGCACCGAGTTCGACTACAGCATCACCTGGGACAATGATCTGCTTGCCGCCGGGTCGATCTTTACGGTCAACGCGAGCACGCTCGGATCCGAGGAAAGCCTGGCGTTCAACGGCTCGGACGAAACCAACGGAAGCTTCCGGCTCTTCGGCGGCGCGGGCATCGACGTTCTCACCGGTGGTGCCGGTAACGACCTGATCATGGGCGGGCTTCGGGGCGACACCCTGACCGGCGGAGCGGGCAACGACATCTTCCGCTACAATAGCGTGGCGGAGTCGAACTCGACGGAACGCGACGGGATCCAGGACTTCAACAGCGGCGACCTGATTGATCTGTCGAGGATCGACGCCAACACGCTCGTCGCGGGCGACCAGGCCTTCAACTTCATCGGAAGCGCCGCCTTCAGCGGCACGGCCGGAGAACTTCGCTTCAGGAACATCTCGCTCGGCGGTCCGGTCTGGGAGGTCTCGGGCGACACCGACGGCGATGGCGTGTCCGATTTCGAGGTCGTCCTGGTCATCAACCCGCCCGACCCGATCACGAGCAGCGACTTCATATTGTAGGGGCAGGGGGCGCGGCCGTCCCCCGTCCTCCCGGCGAAAGCCGGGACCTCAGTGCGAGAAGTCTCGGCGGGTCTTGCCGAGGTCCCGGCTTTCGCCGGGATGACGGGTTAAAGCCGAGGCCGGGACCAGCGGCATAGGCAGTCGACTGCGGCCGAGCCTTCGCCTGGAAAGGACACCTCAGCGGCCCAGACTCTAAGCGGGGATAATGCAAACAAGGGGCGCGCGACCGTCGGCCGCGCCCCCCTTCGTCATTCCCGAACCGCCGCCGCGTCGTCCGTCCGATCTGCCGCGGACAAAGAAATGCCGCCGCGGGTCAGGCGGCGGTCACTTCGATCCGATAGTCGAATCAGGAAGGATTGATGATGGCGTCCAAGGCGGGTCCGGAGGAATCCTCCGCGCTGCCGGCCGAAAGCAGCTGAACCGCGGGGCGAATCCACTCGCGCTGACCAGCATTTCCCTCGGTGACCAATTGGAGATTTTCACGCGAAACGGTCATTGTGTCACCCTGTACAAAATTGGAGAACCATCGCGGTACCGATTGCGGGCCGAACTGTCAAACCCTTACAAGTCGTGACAAATCCCGGCGTGCGAGGTTGCGCGCCCGGCCGCTTAGCCGGTATGGGAGCGTCTCACGCAAAAGCAGGCCGTCAAGCGACGCGGCGCGATCGTCCCGCGCCGCCCGCCGGGACGGCCACATGCACGAGGAGGCGAGCTTGGCCGAAGATCTGCTGGTGACACGGCGCGGAGAGATGATCGAGACCGAGGTCGACGGGGAGCTGGTCGCGCTCCATATCGACAACGGCACCTGCTACGGCTTCAACAGCACCGCGACTCGAATCTGGGCCTTGATTGAGCAGCCGAAGCTGTTCTCGGAGCTGACCGGGGAGCTGGTGCGCGAATTCGACGTCGACGTCCAGACCTGCCGGGCCCAGCTGAAGGAGCTTCTGGACGAGCTTGCCGCCGACGGTCTGGTCGAAATTCGTCCTGAATGACGGCGATCGCCGGCTATTGGAGCCTCGATCAGCGGCCCGGCGCCCAGGCGGCGTGCGAGCGGATGCTCCGATCACAGCAGATATATGGCGTCCAGGCGCCCGCTGTCGCGAGCGACGGCGCCATTTCCCTGGGCCAGCGTCTGTCAGGGCTGTTCGCGGAAGATCGCAACGGGCGACGCGTGGCTTCCGGAGCTGCCGGTTCGACTCTCCTCGTCGCCGATGCCCGGCTCGACAATCGCGACGAGCTTTGCGACTCGCTGGGCATTGCCCGCGGGGAGGGCCTGGCGCTGCCCGACTCGGCGCTCATCTTGCGGGCGCTCGAGCGCTGGGACGAGGCGGCGGTAGAGCGGCTGCAGGGCGATTTCGCCTTCGCCTTCTGGGATCCGGGCCGGCAGCGCCTGCTCCTGGCGCGCGACTTCATGGGCCAGCAGCCGCTCCATTATGCCCGCGGAAACGGATTCTTCGCCTTCGCGTCCATGCCCAAGGGGCTGCACGCTTTGCCGGAGATACCGCCCGCGCCCGACAGCGAGGCGGTCGCGAGCTTCCTGGCGCTCATCCCCGAGGACGGATCGGAAACCTTCTTCCGCGGCGTCGAGAAAGTGCGCTCGGGCGAGATCGTCTCGGTCACCCGCGACGGCCTTCGGGCCTCGCGCTGGTGGCAGCCGGCGCTGAAGCCGCTCGGCCTGAAGGGCCCCGAGGATTATGCCGAGGCGCTTCGAGAGCATTTCGACCGGGCCGTGGAGGCGAGGCTGCGAGGCACGGGCTCCGCCGTCGCCGCCCACCTGAGCGGCGGGCTCGACAGCAGCGCCGTGGCCGCGACCGCGGCCCGGCTGATGGCTCCGGGCGGCGGCCGGGTGACCGCATTCACCGGGGCGCCGCGCGAGGGCTATGACGGCAGCGAGGTCAGGAACGCCTTCACCGACGAAATACCCCATGCTGCCCAGGTCGCCGCCCTCTACCGCAACATGGACCATGTGGTCGTCCGCAACGGCGGCTCCCCCTTCGCCGATCTCGACCGCTATTTCTTCGTCTACGAGCGGCCGGTCCTCAACTTGTGCAACGCGGTGTGGATGCACAGGATCATGGACGTCGCCCGCGAGCGGGGGCTTCGGGTCCTGCTCAGCGGCGCCCGGGGCAACAGCAGCTTCAGCTACGACGGGATGCCCCTCCTCACCCAGCTCCTGTCCAGCGGCCGGATGCTCAGGCTGGCTCGGGAATCGCTGGCGCTGGTCCGCAAGGGAACCCGGGTCGGCACCGTTGCGGCGCAGACGCTCGGACCGTTCGTTCCGACGCCCTTGTGGCACGCGATCGGCCGAATGCGCGGCAAGGGCCGCAAGCTGACGGACTATACCGCGATCAGCCCGGACTCGGCCGAAGCCCACCGGATCGCCGAAAGGGCCCTGGAGCGGGGGCTCGACGTCAGCTACCGGCCGCGGCGGGATCCACTGGAGGCCCGCCTGTGGACCTTGCGGCGGGTCGACGTCGGCAATTACAACAAGGGACATCTGGCCGGCTGGGGCGTCGACGTGCGCGACCCGACCTCCGACCGGCGGCTCGTCGAGTTCTGCCTCGCCGTGCCTCCGGACCAGTATCTGCGCAACGGTATCCGGCGGGCGCTGGCCCGGACCGCCTTCGCCGACCGGCTTCCGGCGGCGGTCGTCAACGAATCCCTCAAGGGGTACCAGGCGGCCGACTGGCACGAGGGCCTGGTGGCGGGGCGCGAGGAGGTCGGCGAAGAGCTCGAGCGCATCGGCGCCTGCAGCGAGGCCGGCGGCACCGTCGACCACAAGATGATGCGCAGCCTTGTCGCTGAGATGCCGGCGGAAGGGTGGCACAAGCCGGCGACGACCCGGAAATACCGCATGGCGCTGCTCCGCGGAGTCTCGGCGGGCCATTTCATCCGCAAGGCGGCCGGCTCCAACCGATAGGCGCCGGCGGCGGGCGGTTGCCAACCCGCATGGCAGGGTTCATGAAGCTTCGATGCTTTCTCAACGAACGCGCTATACAATCCGCGCGCTCCTTCACCTCGCCGACCGCTATGGCGAGGGTCCGGTCCAGCTGAGCGAGATCGCCGCCCGGCAGAACATCCCGCCCAAGTTCCTGACCGTGATGCTTTCGCAGATGATCCGCGAGCAGCTGGTCGCCAGCCGCCGCGGCCGCGACGGGGGCTACTGGCTCGCGAGGCCGCCCGCGGAGATCAGCTACGGCTCGATCGTCCGGCTCACCCGCGGCTCGCTCGGGCTCCTGCCCTGCGCCAGCCGCTACCGGCACGAGACCTGCAAGAATTGCATCAGCGAGGACAAGTGCCGGCTCCACCGCGTGATGCTGATGGTCCGCGACGAGACGGCGAGGATCCTGGACGGGCTGAGCCTCGCCGATTCGATCCCGGAAGAGCAGCTCTGGGAGGATACGCGTCATCCCGGCCAAAGCCGGGACCTCGGGGAGACCCCCTAAGACTTCTGGTCCTGAGGTCCCGGCTTTCGCCGGGATGACGAGGTTCACAGCAATATCCTGAACAGCGCCCCGCCGCTGTCGCTCGTCCCGAGGCCGATCGAGCCGCGGTGGGCGAGCACGACCTGCCGGGCGAGGCTGAGCCCCACTCCGGTCCCTTTCGCCTTGGTGGTGAAGAAGGGGAGGAAGACCTCCTGCCGCAGCGCCTCCGGCACACCGGCGCCATTGTCGGCGACCTCGATCTGAACTCGAGCGCCGGCCACGGCCGCGAAGGACAGGGAGACGGCGGGCGAGGCGACATGCTCGCGGGCCGCTTCCGCCGCGTTGCGCAGCAGGTTGATCAGGACCTGGCACATGAGATCGGGATCCGCGTCCAGCGTCAGCCGCTCGGGAGTGACGTCGAGAGACAAAGCGACCCCTTCGGCGCCGTCGCCCGCCCGGAACAGGGATTCCAGCTCCCGGGCCCAGGGCAGGACTTCGAACGCCCGGCGCCGGACCACGGGGGTGCGGCTGATCTGGCGGTAACTTTCGACGAAATGCATGACTCCGTCCGCGCGGCGGGCAAGCGTCTCCACCGCCGCCCGGGCATCCGCCACCAGCGGATCGTCCCCCTTGTCCACCTCCGCCATCAGCCCGGCGGCGGTTTGGGCGAGGGAGGTGACTGGGGTCATCGAGTTCATGATCTCATGTGTGAGGACCCGCACCAGGTCGCTCTGGGCGGCGATCTCGACCGCGTTCAGCTCGCCCTGGATCGGCTGGACCGCGACCACGCGGACCATTCCGCCCAGGCGATGGACGGAGGCGGCGCTCACCATCGCGGTCTGGGGCAGCTCGTCGATCATCAGCGGGAGCAGCCGGGGCTTGCCGATCGCATCGTCCCTCAGGGCGGCCGCGAACGTCTCGCCGTAGATCCTGTAATCCTCGATCCTCACCCCCTGGTGCCGGACGAACAGGCGCCGGGCGGCCTTGTTGGCGAGCTCGACCCGGCCGTCGGCATCCACCGTCATCAGCGGCGCCGGCGCGTCGTCGAGCACCGCCTCGCAGAAGCGGTTCGATTCGGTCAGCCGCAGCCGCTCGTCGCGAAGGCTCCTGATGCCCTCGTCCAGGGCCTCGCCGATGTCGGTGAAGCCGCTGCCGTCCGCGCGGTGGGCGAAGCTTTGGGAGAGGTCGCCGAGCCGCACCGCCTCGAGGAAGCGGGCCAGCTCCATGTTCGTGCGCTGGATGTACCGCCACAGCTCGTAGAGCGCCCACAGGCAGAGGGCCGCGGCGAGCAGGCGGGCGACCCCGAGGCCTTCGACGTCGAGCGCGGCGACGAACAGGAAGACGGTGCCGAGCAGGGCCGCCGCACGCCAGCCGAGGCCGGCGATGAACCGGCTCCTAAAGCCCATGGGGGCGGGGCCATGAAGTTCCTCCCCGAGCTCGCTCGGGGAGGGGGACCAGGCGAAGCCTGGTGGAGGGGCAATCCCACCTCCCGACTACCCCTCCACCGCGCTTCGCGCGGTCCCCCTCCCCGAGGCAAGCTCGGGGAGGAACTGGAGCGGCCTCAAAGCCCATGCTTGTCCATTCGCCGGTAGAGCGAGGCCCGGGTCAGGCCGAGCTCCTGGGCCGCGAGCGAGATGTTGTAGGCGTGCCGCTTGAGCGCCTCCTCGACCATCTGCTTTTCGGCGCGCTCCAGGTTGAGGTCGGGGCTCAGGCTGGGCGGCGTGCTCGTCGCCGCCGGCCGCGGGGTGGTGGAGCGGGAAAGGGAGAAATCCTCGAAGGTGAAGGCGCCGTTGCCGGCGAGGATGACGGCGCGTTCGCAGGCGTGGCGGAGCGCACGAACGTTGCCCGGCCACTCGTAGGCGACCAGAGCCCCCGTCACTTCGGCGGGAAGGGCGCGCGCGGGCTTGCCGTATTTTTTCGCATACAAGGCGACATAATGCTCGACGAGGAGGGGGATGTCCTCGCGCCGCTCGCGCAGCGGCGGAAGCTCGATCTCCACCGTATTGAGGCGGAACAGCAGATCCTGCCGGAACAGGCTCTCGTCGGCGAGCCGATCGGGCGGCAGGTTGGTCGCGGCGACCACCCGGACGTCGATCTTCATCGGCTTGTTGGCGCCCACCGGAGTGACCTGGCGCTGCTCGAGCGCGGTCAGGAGCTTGGGCTGGAGGTGAAGCGGAAGATTGCCGACCTCGTCTAGGAAGAGGGTGCCTCCGTCCGCCGCCTGAAGGCGGCCGATGCGGTCGCCGCGGGCGTCGGTGAAAGCCCCCTTCACATGTCCGAACAGCTCCGATTCGAACAAATTCTCGGCAACGGCGCCGAGATCGACGGAGACGAAGACGTTGCCCGAGCGACGCGACTTGCCGTGAAGCTCGCGGGCGACGAGCTCTTTTCCGGTGCCGTTTTCGCCCAGGATCAGAACGTTCGCCTCGGTCGGCGCGGCGCGCTCGATCAGCGAATAGACCCGGCGCATCGCCGGCGACGCGCCGAGCAGCGGAGTCTCCCCGCCGGCGGCAGGGGCGGAGATGGCGACGGCGCGCTTGCGCTCGGCGACGACCGCCTGCCGCGACGTGCGCAGCGCCGCGGCGGTGCGCACGGTGGCGAGCAGCCGCTCGTTGGACCAGGGCTTCGAGACGAAGTCGGTGGCGCCGCGCTTCATCGCCTCGACCGCGATGTTGACGCCGCCATGGGCGGTGATCATCACCACCACCGCCTGCGGATCGGTCGCCAGTATCTCGCCGAGCCAGTGGAAGCCTTCGGCGGCGTTGGTGGCGCCGCGGCCGAAATTGGCGTCGAGCAGGATCACGTCGGCGCCGTCGCCGGCGACCGCTCCCATCGCCTCCTCCGGCGACTGGAAGGTGGCGACCTCGTCGAACAGGTCGCGAAGGAGCAGCCGGGCCGAGAGCAGGATGTCGGGATCGTCGTCGATGACGATGCACCGCCAGAACGGCTTTCCCTCCCCTGCCACGCCTTTTCTCCTACCCGCCTGTCCGGGAACGGACAAACAATAATCGTGCCAATGGGGCCGCGCACCGGGCGCCGCGTCCGGGGACGGACTCCCCCGTCCGGAAGTGGACGGGCCGGATCGGCTCGGCAGTCGCCGATAATCGCCGAAAACCGCCATTTCCCGCGATTGGCACGCCTCATGCTGGAGGATCGGGGAGAGGGCCCTGGGGTTCGGGAGAGAGAGAGAATGCGTAGGATCGAGACCTGGCTCACCGCCTTGCTGTGCATCGCGATCACCCTGCTTCTGCCGATGGCGGCCCTGGAGCCGGTCAGCATCGCCGCGGCGAAGGCGCCGGCCGCTTCGGCGGCGGCCGCGTGCGACGACGGAAGCGCCCATCTCGTCATGGGCTGCGCGAGCGTACTGCTGTGATCCTGTCCGCCGCCGTACAGGCCTGTCCGGAATCGAACACGTTTGGCAGGATGATTCGCCGGCGGATCGGCATGAGGTTGGGATGAGCGTGATCAGGATCAAATCCACGGATAGTCAATCGCGGGCGGAAAGCGGCACCGGCATGGACAAGGTCGTCGCCTCGACCGGCCTGTCGCAGCGCGCCAAGATCGCGCTCGGAGCGGCGGGACTGCTCCTGCTCGCCCTGCTCTTCTGGTGGTTCGCCCCGAGCGCCGGGAGCCAGACGGTCGCGGCCGAGCGGCTGACGGTGTCGGCGGTCAGCCGCGGCACCTTCGACGATTTCCTGCCCCTGAGGGCCCGGGTCGAGCCCCTCGTCACCGTCTATCTCGACGCGGTCGAGGGCGGCCGGGTCGAGCAGGTGATGGTCGAGGACGGCGCCATGGTCGAAAAGGGCCAGCTCCTGGCGGTCCTCACCAACTCGGATCTTCAGCTCAATCTGCTCAGAAGCCAGTCGGACGTCTCGCGCGAGGTCAACTCGATGCGAAGCCAGGAGCTGGCGCTCGCCCAGACCAGCATCGGCGACGAGCGCGCGGTGATCGAGGCGCAGCTCGCCGCCGACAAGGCCCGGCGCCAGTATGAGATGCAGAAGCCGCTGGTCGAGAAGGGCTTCATTCCGGCCAAGGTGTTCAACGACAGCCGCGACGAATATCTTTCCAACCAGCGAAGGGCCGAGGTCCTGAGGCGGGCGCGGGCGGTCAATCAGCGGCTCCAGTCGAGCCAGCTCGCCCAGCTGCGGGCGTCCAACGCCTCGCTCAGCGGAAGCCTGGCGATCGCCCGAAGCACCCTCGACGCGCTCAACCTCAGGGCCCCTGTCTCCGGCCAGCTCACCGCCTTCTCGATCCAGGTCGGCCAGTCATTGAACCGCGGCGAGCGGCTCGGCCAGGTCGACAGCGCCGGCCGCAACAAGCTGGTGGCGAGCGTTGACGAATTTTATCTCGGGCGGGTCCAGCCGGGGCAGACCGCGAGCGTGGAATCCGGCGGCAAGGCCTATCGGGTCAAGGTCGCCAAGATCTATCCGCAGGTGAAGAACGGCGTTTTCGAGGCCGACCTCTACTTCGTCGGCGCAGAGCCGCCTTCGCTGAACCGCGGCCAGACGCTGCAGGCCAAGCTGACGCTCGGCGATCCGGCGCCGGCCCTGCTCATCCCCAACGGCGCCTTCTACAACGAGACCGGCGGGGCCTGGGTCTTCGTCGTCGCGCCCGGCGGCGGCGAGGCGGTCAAGCGCAACGTGCGCCTCGGCCGGCGCAACGCCGATTACATCGAAGTGCTCGAGGGGCTGGAGCCCGGCGAGCGGGTCATCACCTCACCCTATACCGGTTTCGCCGACAAGGATCGGCTCGACCTCGAGGCCTGAAGGAGCGAAGAAAGCTATGCTGAGCATGCGTGAACTGTCGCGGGTCTACCGCGCCGAGACGGTGGAGACCACGGCGCTCGACCGCATCGACCTCGACATCGCCGACGGCGAATTTGTCGCCATCATGGGACCGTCGGGCTGCGGCAAATCGACCTTGCTCAACGTCGTTGGAATGCTCGACAGCCCGACCAGCGGCTCCTACGTCTTCGACGGAACCGAGGTGGCCGGGCTTCCCGAAAGCAAGCTCGCCGACTTCCGGAAGAAGAATATCGGCTTCATCTTCCAGAGCTTCAACCTGGTCGACGAGCTCAGCGTCCGCGAGAATATCGAGCTCGCCCTGCTCTACCACGACGTGCCGGCTTCGGAGCGGCGCCAGAGGGTCGAGGCGGTGATGGACAAGGTCGGAGTCGCCCATCGCGCCAAGCACCGGCCGAGCCAGCTTTCCGGCGGGCAGCAGCAGCGCGTCGCCGTCGCGCGGGCGCTCGTCGGCAATCCCAAGCTGATCCTCGCCGACGAGCCGACCGGCAACCTCGACACGCAGCATGGCGAGGAAGTGATGAAGATGCTCCAGGCCCTGAACCGCGAAGGCTCGACCATCGTCATGGTCACCCACTCGCCGGCCCATGCCGATTATGCCGGCCGGGTGGTGAACATGCTCGACGGACGGATCCTCATCGAACGGCGCCGGGCGGCGTGAGGGGGCGGCACTCAAATCCTCCCCGAGCTTGCTCGGGGAGGGGGACCGCGCGAAGCGTGGTGGAGGGGCAATGCGGAGTCCGCATTGCCCCTCCACCACGGCGCTTCGCGCCGCGGTCCCCCTCCCCCAGACAAGCTGGGGGAGGAATGAGGGCTTGGCCTCTCCTCCTCCTCCTCATTTCCGCCACCGCCACCCCCGCGCTGGCGGGCGAGCGGCAGCGCTCGACCGTGCTGATGAGCGAGAACGCGCAGGGCCGGAAGTTCCAGGAGGAGTGGGGCTATAGCGACGCCATCATCGCCGGCGACACCATCTATCTCAGCGGGATCGTCGTGGGGCAGCGCGAGGGCGAGACGCTGGAGGCGGCCTATGAGCGCACCTACGGGCAGATCGGGGCCATATTGAAGCGCGCCGGCGCGAGCTGGGACGACGTCGTCGACATCACCAGCTTCCACACCGACGTCACCGCGCAGATGCCGGCGATCGCCGCGGTCCACAAGC
The DNA here is from genome assembly GCA_036387555.1 of Allosphingosinicella sp. Lineage (GTDB taxonomy): Bacteria > Pseudomonadota > Alphaproteobacteria > Sphingomonadales > Sphingomonadaceae > Allosphingosinicella. The sequence continues at coordinate 10,521 of DASVTN010000076.1, forward strand.
GGCACGTCAAGGCGCCCTATCCGGCCTGGACGGCGATCGACGTCGACCGGCTGATCCCGGAGCGCGGCATCACCGAGATCAAGATCGTCGCCCGCCGCCCCGGCGCGGCCGGGCGGCGGCGCTAGCGCGATGGCGGCCCTCTGGCTGAACTATCTCAAGGTCGCCCTCCGCGCGTTCGGCCGCAACCGCGCCTATGCCGCGACGATCGTCGGCGGGCTCGCCCTCGGCCTCGCCGGGTCGCTGCTGATCCTCGTCTACGTCCATTACGAGCGCAGCTACGATTCCTGGCTGCCGGACAGCGGCCGGATCCACCAGGTCCAGACGACGATCCGCCCGCCGGCCCTGCCCGCGGTCGAATCGCAGGCAAGCCCGCTGCCGCTGCGCGACGCGCTGATCGCCGGCTTCCCGCAGATCGAGGCCGTGACCTCCATCGCCTCGGGGAAGACGGTGACGGAGCATTCCGGGCAGCCGATGTTCATCGAAGCGACCACCGTCGATCCCGAATTCTTCCACGTCCTGCCACTGCCTTTCGCCCAGGGCTCGGCGGCGACCGCGCTGCCGGACACGAACTCGATCGTCCTGACCCAAAGCGAGGCGATCCGGCAGCTCGGCACCGCCGACGCCCTGGGCAAGCGGCTGAGCCTGGGCGCCGGCCCCGGCAAGCGCGATTATCGGGTGACCGGCGTGCTGAAGGACCTGCCGCGCAACACCAGCCTCAAGATCGGGATCGTCTTCCGCCGCGACCTGAGCGGGCTTCCCCCCGAGATGCTCGGCTGGGGCAGTTTCGACCAGCAGCATTACGTCAAGCTTCGGGCGGGCGCCGACCCGGCGGCGGTCAACGCCGCGCTTCCCGCATGGGAGAAGCGGGCGATCGCGCCGATGATCATCGAGGGCAAGGCGGCCTCGATGTCGGACGTGATCGATTTCCGGCTGGTTCCGATCGGCGACGTCCACCTCGGCTCCGCCCAGGACCGGGCGATCGCGCCGGGCGGCGATCCGCGCGCCCTCGCCACCTTCACCATCGTCGCCCTGCTGACGCTGGGAATGGCGGTCATGAACTTCGTCAACTTGACGACCGCCCGGGCCGCCCGGCGGGCGCCCGAGGTCGCCCTCCGCAAGGTCCTGGGCGCGCGGCGCGGCCAGCTGATCGCCCAGTTCGTCGGCGAGAATTTCCTCGCCTGCGCCGCCGCGATGCTGCTCGCGCTCGCCATGGTCGAGCTTGCGACGCCCTGGCTCGCCCACCTGCTCGGCGCCGACCTGCGCTTCGCCTATCTGGGCGACTCGGGGATGCTGCTCCCGGCCCTGGCGCTGCTCGCCGCCGCCGGAATCGCGTGCAGCCTCTATCCGGCCGTCTACCTGAGCCGCTTCAGGCCCGCCCAGGTGCTGCGCGCCGACCGCGGCTCGAGCGATCTCGCCGGGCGCGGAGGCCTTCGCTCGGCCCTGGTCGTCGTGCAGTTCGCGATCGCGATCGGCCTCATCGCGAGCACGGCCGTCATCTGGTCCCAGACGCGCTTCGTTCAGACGGTCGATCCGGGGTTCCGCCGCGACGGCCTGGTCCGGATCGCCAATGCCTGGCGCTTCACCCAGGGTTCCGAATATGAGGCCGCCCGCTCGGCGCTGCTTTCGATCCCGGGAGTCACCGGCGTCGGGCGCACCGGCCTCGAGCTCGGCTCCACCGAGAAGACCGCCTGGCTGACCCGGGCGGCGGGCGCGACCGACTTCGTCACCACGAGCTATCAGGGCATAGACGGCGAGTTCCTCCAGACGATGGACATCAGGCTGCTCGCCGGGCGGATGCTCGGCGACCGCTTCGCCACCGACCGGATCGACAGCCCTCCGGAGGTTTTGGCCGAGCGCGGCATCACGGTGGCCATCAACCGCTCGGCCGCGGCGAAGCTCGGCTATCGCGATCCCCAGGCGGCGGTCGGGCGATCGATGGAGATCGCCTATGACGGATCGGTGATGATGCCGGCGACCATCGCCGGGGTGGTCGAGGACAGCCGGTTCGGGACGGCGCGCGAGCCGATCGATCCGATCGTCTACGCCTACGAGCCTAAGCGGGCCAATCAGGCGGTGATGGTCCGCTATTCCGCCGCCCGGCCCGGCGAGGTGATGGCCGGGCTGGCCAGGGTCTGGCGGCGTTTCGAACCCGAAATCCCGTTCGAAGCCCGGTTCGTCGACGATATCGTGCGCGAGCTCTACGCCGCCGAACGGGCGCGGACCTTCCTCTTCGCCGCTTTCTCGCTGCTGGCGATCCTGATCGCCTGCCTCGGCCTGTTCGGCCTCGCCGCCTTCACGGCGCAGCGCCGGACCAAGGAGATCGGGATCCGAAAGGTGTTCGGCGCCCGAATCCGCGACATCGTTCGGCTTCTCGCCTGGCAATTCTCCAAGCCCGTCATCGCCGCCAATCTGATCGCCTGGCCGGTCGCCTGGTGGGTGATGCGCGACTGGCTGAACGGCTTCGACGCTCGGATCGCGCTCGGGCCCAGCCCCTTCGTCCTCGCCGGCCTGATCGCCCTCGCCATCGCCGTCGGCACCGTCGCCGGCCACGCGCTCAAGGTGGCCCGGGCGAACCCGATCCACGCCCTTCGCTACGAATAGGAGCCCGGCCATGTGGCGCAACTATCTCACCGTCGGAATCCGGGCGCTGGCGAAGAACCGCACCTACGCCTTCATCAACATCGCGGGCCTGGCGATCGGAATGGCGGCATGCCTGATGATCCTCCTCTTCGTCCGCTACGAGATGAGCTACGACAAATGGCTGCCGAACTCGGACCGCGTCTTCCAGGTGCAGGCATGGTTCCGCGATCCGGGCACGGGCGAGGAAGCCAAGCTGCAGATGGCGCCGTTCGCCACCAAGGGCGCTTTGGTGAAGGATTTCCCGCAGGTCGAGAAGGCCGTCTACGCCCTCCAGAGCGCGCCCGTCTTCCTCAAGGACGGCCAGGCCAGCTCGACCGAGGATTATCTCTACGTCGACGACAATCTGCTCGAAGTGCTGGAGCTTCCGCTTCTTCACGGCAGCCGCGGCGCGCTCGCCCAGGTGAACACGGCGATGCTCAGCCGGAGCGAGGCGGTGAGCCGCTTCGGGACCGACGCCGTCGTCGGCCGGACCATGACCGTGATCAGCAAGGGCAAGCGCTTCGACTACCGGATCGGCGGAGTCTTCGAGGACGTGCCGAGGAACTCCCACTTCCGGGCCAACGCGCTCGTCCGGATCGATTTCCCCAGCTACATGGCCCAGGAGGCGCAGTTCCTCACCTGCTGGGGCTGCCAGGGCGGCTACGTCTACGCGAAGCTCCGGCCCGGCGCCGACGCCGGCGCGATCCGGACCGGCATGCCCGCCTGGGAGAAACGCAACATCCCGGACGAGAATAGCGGCGAGGCGCGCTTCAATGCCGGCGAGGCGGGCGACTGGCATTTCGTCAACGTCGCCGACGTCCACCTCGGCGATGGCCAGGAAGCGGCGATGTCGCCGGGCAACGACCGCGGCACGATCCTCACCTTCGCGATCGTCGCGCTGCTGATCCTGGCGATGGCGATGGTGAACTTCACCAACCTCGCCACGGCCCGCGCGAGCCAGCGCGCCCGCGAGGTCGCGCTGAGGAAGGTGCTCGGCGCCAACCGCCGCCAGCTGATCGTCCAGTTCATCGGGGAATCGATCCTGGTCGCGGCGCTGGCGATGGTGATCGGGCTCGCCCTGGCCGAGCTTCTGCTGCCGAGCTTCTCCGCCTTTCTCCAGGCCGACATCGCGCTGAGCTATCTCGGGGAGGAGGGCGTCGCCCTGCCGATGCTCGCGCTGGTGCTTCTCGTCGGCGGCCTCGGCGGGCTCTACCCGGCCTTCTTCCTGTCGCGGTTCAAGCCGGCGACGGTGCTCAAGGCGAACAAATCGGCTTCGGAGGGCGACGGCACCGGCAGGCTGCGCGCAGCGCTGGTCGTCGCCCAGTTCGCGGTCTCGATCGGCCTCATCATCTGCACCGCCATCGTCTATCTCCAGACCAGCTACGCCCGAAGCGTCGATCCCGGCTTCGATCGCGATCAGCTCGTCCAGATCGACGGCCTCAACCGCTATCAGCTGATCAATTCCGGCAAGGCGATCGCGGACCGGATGAAGCGCGTGGAGGGCGTGGAAGCCGTCGGCCGGAGCACCATCGCCGTGGCGACGGACGGCGCGAACAATACGAACGTCATGGTGCCGGGCAATCCCAGGCCCGTGCTGATCGGCCAGTATATCGTGGATCCGGGCTTCATGAAGGCGATGGGGCTCAAGCTCGTCGCCGGCCGCTGGTTCGACGAGAGCCGGCCGCTGGACGACATGACCATTCCTTTCCCGCCCACGCCGGAGCAGCAAAGGGCGCTCGCCGCCCGCGGCGGCAACGTCGTCGTCAACGAATCGGGCGCCCGGCGGCTCGGCTTCGCCAACCCGGCGGACGCGGTCGGCAAGCAGGTCAAGGCCGGCCTCATCCAGAGCGAGCTGGGGCTGGTCCCCGTCACGATCGTCGGGGTGGTCGGCGATTCGCGGTTCCGCTCGGTCCGCCAGCCGCTCGACGACATCATGTTCATAAATTCCGACGCCGGCCACCAGTGGCTGGTCGTGCGCTACAAGGGCGATCCCAGCGCGATGCGCTCGAAGCTGCACGCGGCCTGGCGGGGGATCACCACCGAAGTGCCGTTCGAGGCGGATTTCAGCGAGGACGTGGTCGCCGAGCTGTACGAAGCCGAGGACGCGAGGGCGAAGACCTTCGCCGGCTTCGCTTTGCTGTCGGTCCTGGTCGGCTGCCTCGGCCTGTTCGGCCTCGCCGCCTTCACCGCCGAGCGGCGAACCAAGGAGATCGGGATCAGGAAGGTGCTCGGCGCCCGCTCGCGCGACATCGTCCGGCTCCTCGTGTGGCAATTCTCGAAGCCCGTCATCATCGCCAACCTGATCGCCTGGCCCGTCGCCTGGTGGGTGATGCGTGGCTGGCTGAACGGCTTCGACGCCCGGATCCCGCTCGGCCCGACGCCCTTCCTCCTCGCCGCCCTGCTGGCCCTCGTCATCGCCATCGGGACGATCGCGGGCCACGCCCTGCGGGTCGCGCGGTCGAACCCCATCCACGCCCTCCGTTACGAGTAGGAACGCAACCTATGTGGCGCAATTATCTGACGGTCGGCTTCCGCGCTCTGGCGAAGAACAAGACCTACGCCTTCATCAACATATTCGGCCTCGCGCTCGGCCTCGCCGCGTGCCTGATGATCCTGCTCTACGTGCGCTACGAGCTCAATTACGACAAATGGCTTGCGAACGGCGAGAACGTCTACCAGCTGCAGACTTTCTACCACGACCGGCAGACGGGCGAGGAGCTCAAGCTGCAGATGGCCTCCTACGTCTCGGGAACCTCGCTGAAGAAGGATTTCCCGCAGGTCGAGAGGATGGTCTACGCCGGCGGCGGCGGCTTCACGGTCATCCGCCGCGGCGAGGCGATCGCGGTGGAGAACGGATCCTTCGTCGACGGGCCCTTCTTCGACGTCGTCCAGCTTCCGCTCGCCAGAGGCGACCGCGCGACGGCGCTCAGGGAGGTCGGCTCCGTCGCCCTCTCCCAAACCCAGGCGGCCAAGCTCTACGGAGCCGAGAACCCGGTCGGCCAGACGCTGACCCTGATGCTGCGCGGCAAGGCCGTGGACCACCGGGTCACCGCCGTGTTCAGGGACCTGCCCAGGAACTCGCACATGCGCTGGAACATGATCGTCCGTTACGATCCGGCCAGCTTCTACGCCGAGCAGCCCGATTTCCTCACCCAGTGGGGCTGGCAGTCGGGATGGCATTATGTCGCCCTGAAGCCCGGAACCGACGTGAAGGCGATCCACGCCCAGCTGCCTGCCTGGGAGAAGCGCAACATCCCCGACGAGGATTTCGGCGGCCGCAAGTACAATGCCGGCGACGATCAGGAGTACAGGCTGGTCAACGTTCGCGACGTGCATCTCGGCGAGGCGCAGAGCGGCGCGTCGACTCCGGGCAACGACCGGCGCACCATCATCACCTTCGGGATCGTCGCAGCCCTCATCCTCGGCATGGCCTGCGTCAACTTCACCAATCTCGCCACCGCCCGCGCCAGCCAGCGGGCGCGCGAAGTGGCGCTTCGAAAGGTGCTCGGCGCCAACCGCAAGCAGCTGATCGTCCAGTTCCTCGGCGAATCGGTCCTCGTCGCGGCGCTGGCCATGGTCGTCGCCCTCGCCCTGGTCGAGCTGCTGCTGCCGCCTTTCTCTAGCTTCCTGGATGCCGAACTCGGCATCACCTATCTGGGCTCGGGCGGGCTGCTCCTGCCCATCCTCCTTCTCGTCCTCGTCGTCGGCGCCGCCGGCGGCCTCTATCCCGCTTTCTACCTGTCGCGCTTCCAGCCCGCCCAGGTGCTGAAGGCGAACAAGAGTTCGGCCGAGGCCGCGGGCTCGGGGCGGCTTCGCAACATCCTCGTCATCGCCCAGTTCGCGGTGTCGATCGGGCTCATCATCTGCACGGCGATCGTCTACGCCCAGACCACCTACGCGCAGACCGCCGATCCCGGCTACAAGCGCCAGGGGCTGCTGCAGGTCGAAGGAATCGGCCGGCGCCAGCTCATCCCGCTCGCCGACACGCTCAAGCAGGAGGTGGCGCGGGTCGACGGCGTGGTGTCGGTCGGGCGGACCAATATCGGAATCGCCACCGGGACCAGCATGAACGCCGGGGTGCAGGTGCCGGGGCGGCAGGAGCCGGTGAACATCGGCACCTATGCGGTGGACCATGATTTCTTCAGGACCATGGGCATCGAGCTTCTCGCCGGCCGCAGCTTCGACGAGAGCCGGCCGATGGACGACGCCTCGCTGCCTTTCCCAGAGCAGCCGGACGCGATCAGGGCGCAGATCGCTCGGGGCGGAGTCAATGTCGTGGTCAACGAGCTGGCCGCCAAGCGGATGGGTTTTCGCGAGCCCAAGGATGCGGTCGGCAAGCAGTTCAAGGCTTCGCTGGCGGACGACGAATATGGGCTCGTGCCAGTCAACATCATCGGCCTGGTGCGCGATTCCCGATTCCGCTCGATCCGCGAGCCGATCGATCCGATCATGTTCCGGATCAGCAAGGCCGCCTACGGCCAGATGATGGTCCGCTACGACAGCCCCGCGCCGGACCGGGTCCGCTCCGACATCGAGCGCATCTGGAAACGGATCGCCACCGACGCCCCGTTCGACGCCGAGTTCAGCGAGGACATCGTCGCCGAGCTCTACGAGGCCGAGCAGGCGCGGGCGAAGACCTTCGCCGGCTTCGCGCTGCTCGCCGTCGTCGTCGCCTGCCTCGGCCTGTTCGGGCTCGCCGCCTTCACCGCCGAGCGGCGGACCAAGGAGATCGGGATCAGGAAGGTGCTGGGCGCCCGCAGCCGCGACATCGTCCGGCTCCTCGCCTGGCAATTCTCCAAGCCGGTGATCCTCGCCAACCTGATCGCCTGGCCCGTCGCGTGGTGGGTGATGCGCGACTGGCTGAACGGCTTCGACGCCCGGATCAGCCTCGGGCCGACCCCGTTCCTGGTCGCGGGCCTGCTCGCCCTGGTGATCGCCGTCGGAACGATCGCGGGGCATGCGCTCAAGGTCGCCCGGTCGAACCCGATCAACGCGCTGAGGTATGAATGAGCAAATCCTCCCCGAGCTTGCCTCGGGGAGGGGGACCGCGGCGCGAAGCGTCGTGGTGGAGGGGCCGTGCGGAGTCACAATCTCCCCTCCACCCCGCTTCGCGCGGTCCCCCTCCCCGAGCAAGCTCGGGGAGGAACTAGACGGAACGCCTCCCTCGCCTCATGGTTGATCGCGGCGGCGTAACGAGGAGTCCAGCTTGCAGATACTGCTCATCGGCGCGAGCGGCCTGATCGGATCGGCCGTGGCCGCCCGGCTGAAGCGCGACGGCCACGAGATCGTCGCCGTCGGCCGCGGCGGCGGCCCGGCGGCGCGGCGGGTGCCGGTCGACCGATGGGTGAAGCTGGACCTTCGGCAGGCGACCACGGCGGAGGCCTGGCTGCCCCATCTCTCCGGCATCGAGGCGGTGGTGAACTGCGCCGGAGTCCTCCAGGACACCCCGCGCGATTCCCCCGGCAAAATCCACATCGAGATGCCGAAGGCCCTCTGGAGCGCCTGCGAAACGGCCGCCGTGCGGCGGGTCATCCTCTTTTCCGCGATCGGCGTCGACCGCGGCGGGATCACCGATTTCTCGAGGAGCAAGCGGCAAGGAGAGGAGTCGCTGGAGTCGAGCGGGCTCGACTGGGTGATCCTTCGCCCCTCCGTCGTCGTCGGCCGGGCCGCTTATGGCGGAAGCGCCCTGTTCCGCGGCCTGGCCTCGCTTCCGGTCTTCCTGCGCCCGGCGGAGGCGGGGCCGGTGGACGTGGTCCAGCTCGACGACGTCGCCGAGACGGTGGCGCGGCTGCTCGCGCCGGGGGCGGCCACGCGCGTTGCGCTGGAGCTGGCCGGGCCGGACCGGCTCGCTTTCGACGAGATCGTCGCCGCCTATCGAAGCTGGCTTGGCTGGAAGCCGGCGCGAAGCTTCACCGCTCCCGGGTGGCTGATGGGGATCGCCTATCGCTCGGGCGATGCGCTCGCCCGGCTCGGCTGGCGGCCGCCGATCCGGACCACTCCGGGGCGCGAGATCCGCCGGGGCGCGGCCGGGGACAATGCGGAATGGCGGCGCTCGACGGGGATCGAGCCGCAGTCGCTGGCGGGCGCTTTGGCGGCCAACCCCGCTTCCGTGCAGGAGCGCTGGTTCTCGCGCCTCTACCTGCTGAAGCCAGTGGCCATCGGCACCTTCGCGCTGTTCTGGCTTCTGACGGGCCTGATCTCGCTTGGCCCGGGTTATGAGCGGGCGACGCATTACATGCTCGCGGGCGGCGGCGGAGCGCTGAGCGAGCCGAGCGTGATCGCGGGCGCGCTCACCGACATCGCGGTCGCCTGCGCCATCGCCTGGCGGCCGACGGCGAGGCTGGGCCTGTGGGCGGCGCTCGGCGTCTCCCTGTTCTACATCGTCGCCGGCACGATCCTGCTTCCGGAGCTGTGGTCGGA
>DASVTN010000077.1:0-10929 GCA_036387555.1 Allosphingosinicella sp.
CGACACCGCTTTGTTCGACCCCAAGATCGTCGACGCCGAGCGCGGAGTGGTCCTTTCCGAATATGGCCGCCGCACCGAGATCAGCGTCAAGCTGCGCGAGATGATGATGCCGCTCTTCTTCGGCGGCCTCAAATATGCGGCTCGCGACACGATCGGGACCGAGGCGACGCTGAAAGGCGCGACGGCGGCCGGGCTCAAGGCCTTTTACGAGCGCTGGTACCGGCCCGACCGGGCGACCCTGGTGATGGTCGGCGACGCCGACCCGAAGCTGATGGAGGAATTGATCGCGCAACGCTTCGGCGGGTGGAAGCCTTCGGGACCGGCGCCGCGCGAGCCGGATTACGGCAGCATCGCCGACGTCAAGGAGCGCACGGCGGCGATCAGCTACCCCGGCTCCCCCCATTTCGCGACCTTGAGCTGGATCCGCCCCTATCGGGCGATCCCGCCGAGCAAGGCGCGCGAGCAGAGGGACCTCGCCCGGGCGCTGGCGCGGCGGATCCTGAACCGCCGCCTCGAAGCCAAGGCCCGGGGCGAGGCCGCCTTCCTCAACGCCCAGGTGCAGTCGGACAACAGCGTCAACATCGCCGACTACACCCAGATTTCGGTGATGGCGAAGGAGGGGCGCTGGCAGGAGGCGCTGCGCCAAGCCTATGCGATCCTCGCCGACGCCCTGAAGAGCCCGCCGAGCGCGAGCGAGATCGCCCGGGAGATGGAGAATATCCGAACCGCCGGACGGGCCGCGGTGCAGGGCGAGCCCACCCAGCGCTCGCAGCAGCGGGCGGCGCGGCTGATCGCGGCCCTGGACGGCAACAGCGTCGTCTCGACCGCCCAGGTGCAGCTCGATCTGTTCGAGGAGATCGCCCCTTCGATGACGCCCGAGGCGGTCCAGGCGGAGATGAAGGACATGTTCGCGGGCGACGGGCCGAGGCTGGCGATGCTCTCGCCGGCGCCGGTGACGGGCCTTGCCGAGGCGCTCGCCGCGGCGCAGGCGGCGGCGCCGGCCGAGCGCTCGGCCGAGCGGCGGGTGAGCATGGACGACCTGCCGCCGCTCGGCCCGCCGGGACGCGAGATTTCCCGCCAGCGGATCGCCGACATGGGCGCGACCATCGTCCGCTTCGCCAACGGCTCAAGCCTGGTGTTCAAGCAGACGGATTACGAGAAAGGGAGCGTCGGAGTCTCGCTCCGGTTCGGCCACGGCATCGCCGGGCTCCCGGCGGACCGCAAGTCGCTCGCCTGGCTTGGGCCGCTGCTCGGCTCCACCGGGGTCGGGCCGTTCGATCTCGACGGGCTCGAGCGGCTGATGACCGGACGGCGGCTGTCGATCAGCTTCGACATCGACGACGAGGCGCTGGTCCTTCGCGGCTCGACCCGGGCGGAGGAGCTGGGCGACCAGCTGCGCCTGCTCGCCACCAAGATCGTGGCGCCCCATTTCGACCCGGCGCTGTTCCAGCGCTCCAAGACCGGAGCGCTGGAAAGCTACGATCTCGCATTCTCCTCCGCCGCCTCGCGGATGGGCCGGGAATTCGGAGCCGTGGCCCGGGGCGGAGACCCACGCTGGCAGCCCTTCGACAGGCCCGAGATCGAGCGGATCCGGCATGAGGATTTCGTCGCCTTCATGACCCCCTTGCTGGCGCAGGGGCCGATCGAGGCCGTCGTCGTCGGCGACGTCGGCCTGGAGACCGCCGTTGCGGCGATGCTGAAGACGGTCGCGGCCCTGCCCCCGCGCCCCGAGGTGAGGCCGCCCGCCCAGTCCCTGAAGGTGCGGCCGCCCCGGGCTTCGAAGGAGCCGATCCGCTTCACCCACCAGGGCGATCCGAACCAGGCCTATGCGGCCCTCGGCTGGACGACCTTCGGCGGCACCGAGGGGCGGCGTGAGCGCCGGGCCCTATCCCTCGCCGCGAACATCGCCGGGGCGAGGCTGATGGAGCGGCTCCGCGACTCCGAAGGCGCCAGCTATTCGCCTTCCGCCACCGTTCAGACCTCCTACCGGTTTCCCGAATGGGGCTTCTTCTTCGCCGGCTCGGAGATAAGGCCCGAGCGGGCCGACCTCTTCTTCCGCCTCGCCCGGGAGATCGTCGCCGAGCTCGCCCGGACCCCGGCATCCGCCGACGAATGGCAGCGGGCGATCAATCCGGTCGTCAGCGGCATCGAGCGCCGGCTGAAGAGCAACGCCTATTGGATGGGCACGATGGAGGACTGGTCGCGGGAGCCCTATACGATCGAGCATAGCCGCACCTACCTCGACGACTACAAGTCGATGACTCCGGAGGAAGTGCGCCTCGCGGTGAGGAAATGGGTGGCCGACGAGGGCGACTGGTCGATCCTGGTTTTGCCCGCTCGCCCAGGCTCCGGGGCGGAGCCCGCGCGAGCCGGTTCCTGATGCCGCGATTTCCGAGTCGCTGAATGATTTCTTTCAGCTCGAAATCGCTATAGAGCTGGCGGCGGTGTCAAGTAGCGCAGTCCAGGCGAATTCGGGGGTTCCCCGGCGAACCGCAGGTGGTGGCTGGAAGCCGTTCAGGCTCCAGCAGCAGCCTTTCTTCGAGGACAAGAATCGCGCCTTCTGGATCCTGCAGTCGGCCGGATGGGCGGGCTATTTCTTCCTCAGGACGCTGTCGGGGATCGCCAACAATTTCGGCTTCAGCCTCGTCATCCACATCACGCTCCTGACCGCGACCGGCTATTCGCTGACCCTGCTGATGGCTTCGGCCTACCGGCGGCTGATCAAGATGCGGCCGATCCTCACCTGGGTGAGCTCGATCACCATCGTCCTCGTCGCATCGGCCGCTTTCTCGGCGATCGAGACGTGGAGCCACGCGACGTTCGTCCGACCGGGGATCACGCCCGAGGGGCTGCAATTCTTCGGCTCGATCGTGCTCACCTTGACCCTGCTCGTCGCCTGGTCGGCCCTCTACTACAGCATCAACTATTATCTCCTGCTCGAGGAGCAGAGCGACCGGCTGCTGAGGCTCGAGCACCAGGCGAGCTCGGCGCAGCTCGCGATGCTCCGCTACCAGCTCAACCCGCACTTCCTGTTCAACACCTTGAACTCGATATCGACCCTGGTGCTTCTGAAGCAGACCGACCGGGCCAACGCCATGCTGTCGCGGCTCTCATCCTTCCTTCGCTACACCCTGGTCAACGATCTGACGGGCGCCGTCACGGTGGCGCAGGAGGTGGAGACCCTGAAGCTCTACCTCGAAATCGAGAAAATGCGCTTCGAGGACCGGCTGAGGCCGCGTTTCGACATCGATCCTACCGTGTCGCGCGCCCGGCTGCCTTCGCTGCTCCTCCAGCCCCTCGTCGAGAATGCGATCAAATATGCGGTGACTCCGCAGGAGGAAGGCGCTGACATCGAAGTCACCGCCCGGCTCAACATCGACAGGGTGATCCTCACGGTCCGCGACACGGGTCCGGGGGCGGAGGACCATTGGGTGAAGGCGCAGCAATCGACCGGAGTCGGACTGGCGAACATTCGGGACCGTCTGGCGCAAGCCTATGGCGCCGACCATCGTTTCGAGACTGAATCGAACATTAAAGGCGGCTTCCGCGTTACCATCGAAATCCCGTACCAGCTTGAACCTACCGAGGAACCGAAATGACGATCCGCACGATTCTCGTGGACGACGAGCCCTTGGCGATCCAGGGCCTCCAACTGCGCCTGGAGAAGCATGACGACGTCGACATCGTCGAAACCTGCTCCAACGGCCGCGAGGCGATTCGCGCGATCAAGACCAACAAGCCCGACCTCGTCTTCCTCGACATCCAGATGCCCGGCTTCGACGGTTTCTCGGTGATCCAGGGGCTGATGGAGGTGGAGCCGCCGCTCTTCGTCTTCGTCACCGCTTATTCCGACCACGCCATCCGCGCCTTCGAGGCGCAGGCGGTGGACTATCTGATGAAGCCGGTGGAGGAGGACCGCCTGGCCGACACGCTCGACCGGGTCCGCAACCGGCTCGCGGAGAAGCGCGGCGCGGAAGAGGTAGGACGGCTCAAGGAAGTCCTGGCCGAGGTGGCTCCGGAGGCGGTGGACCAGGTCTCGAACGCCGCCGAGGATGCGCCGAGCTCCAACCGCTACGAGAAGCTCATCAACATCAAGGATCGCGGCCAGATCTTCCGCGTCGACGTCGATTCCATCGAGAAGATCGACGCCGCCGGCGACTATATGTGCATCTACACGGGCGACAACACGCTCATCCTTCGCGAGACGATGAAGGATCTCGAGAAGCGCCTCGACCCGCGCCGCTTCCAGCGCGTGCACAGGAGCTGCATCGTCAACCTCGACCAGGTCCGCCAGGTCAAGCCGCACACCAACGGCGAATGCTTCCTGGTGCTGGAGAGCGGAAGCCAGGTGAAGGTGAGCCGGTCGTATCGGGACGTGGTGGCGAGGTTCGTTCATTAGGATCTTAAATCCTCCCCCGAATTTCCGGGGGAGGGGGACCGCGCGAAGCGCGGTGGAGGGGTTCTTCGGAGTCAGCAATGCCCCTCCACCATGCTTCGCATTGTCCCCGTCCCCTGCAACTGCAGGGGAGGATTTGAAGATGAAACCGCCGCTCCATCGCAACCGTTGAGCCCTCCATGATCCTCTTCCTCCTCCTCCAGGCCGCCGCGCCGCCCCCCGACATCGAGCTCAACTTCACCGCTCGCGCCCGGTCCGTCACCATCGAGCAGAAGGGCGAGGCGAGGCTGGAGGTCCGCGGGCAGGGTCCGGGCAACCGGGTCGACGTCAGGGTCGAGCCGAAGGCGCAGGGGCGCAGGGAGCTCCGGGACGTCACCGTCGACCTCCATGCCGAAGCTTCGGTCCAGCAGGGCGTCAAAATAGACGCCGAGGCTGAAACCGGCACGCCCCGGTAACGTTTCGCTCCCGTCAACAGGGAGTATCCACATGCGTCTTTATCCGTTGCTCGCGGCGGCCGCCGCGCTCGCCGTCTTCGCCTCCCCCGCCGCAGCCCAGGACCGCCAGGACCGGCGAGCCCCGGCGCAGACGCGCGGCGCGCAGTCGACGGCGCTGGCCCAGGCGGTGTCGCAGGGTCAGGACCAGCCGGACGTCCTCCTGGATATCCCCAATCTGTCGATCGACGAGATCAACATCGAGGTGAACAACCTCCAGGTCCACATCGCGCTTGACGCGCGGCTGGCCAATCTCCTGAAGCTGACGGCGGGCGCCGACGCCAGCATCGATCAGGTCAAGATCGGCATCAAGGGCGTTCAGGCGACCGCCACCCTGGTCGTCCGGCTCGACAACGTCCGCGCGATCATCGAACGGACGCTGCAGACGCTCGACAACAATCCCCAGCTGGTGACCCAGCTGCTCTCGACCGTCGACAACACGGTGAACACCGTGGGCGGGGTGGCCAACAACACGGTGGGGACCGTCGGCGGAATCGCCGGGAATGCGCTGAGGAACGGGCAGCTGCTCAACCTCGCGGGGTCCGGGCTGACGGCGGTGTCGCAGACGGTGAACTCGGCCGGCCAGACCGTGCGCACGGTACGCGACCGCAGCGGCCAGCTGCTCGAAGTCGTAACCGACACCGCCGGCCGAATCGTCAGCTCGCGGCGGGCTCCCAGGTAGGAAGCAATCAATCCTCCCCCAGCTTGTCTGGGGGAGGGGGACCGTGGCGCGAAGCGTCGTGGTGGAGGGGCAAAGCCGAGTCCGTATTTCCCCTCCACCACGCTTCGCGCGGTCCCCCTCCCCGAGCGAGCTCGGGGAGGAATTCCTCTTCTCCCTTGACGCGGGTTGTAGAAAAGCGGGATTCCCACGTTCACGGGAATGACGGAGGGTGGGTGAGATGCCGGCGCAAAGCGACAAGGCGAGGGCTTTCGCAGCGCTGCACCGGCCGGGCGATCCGGTCATCCTGTACAATGTCTGGGATGCGGGAGGCGCTCGGGCGGTGGCCGAGGCGGGGGCGAAGGCGGTCGCCACCGGGAGCGCTTCGGTTGCCGCCGCTCATGGTTTCCAGGATGCCGAGGCGCTGCCCCTTACGCTCGCTATCGCCAATGCGCAGAGGGTGGCGGCGGCGGTCGAGCTTCCGGTCACCATCGACTTCGAAGGGGCCTATGGGGTCGAGCCCGAAACGGTCGCCACGAACATCAAGCGGCTCGCCGACACGGGGGCGATCGGCTGCAACTTCGAGGACCAGGTGATCGGCGGGGAGGGGCTTCACCCGGTCGAGGCGCAGGCCGCCCGGATAGGGGCCGCCCGGGCGGCTGTCGGGCCCGATTTCTTCATCAACGCCCGGACCGACATTTTCCTGAAGACGAAGGCGGCGAGCCACGCGCCGGCCGCGATCGACGAGGCGATCGCCCGCGCCCGCGCCTATGCGGAGGCGGGAGCGAGCGGCTTCTTCGTACCGGGCCTCGTCGATCTCGACCAGCTGGCGCAGATCTGCGCGGCCTCGCCTTTGCCCGTGAATTTCATGGCCTTTCCAGGCGCGCCGGAAGCGGCGGCGGTAGCGGCGGCGGGCGTGGCCCGGATCAGCCACGGCCCCTTCCCGTACAAGCTCGCGATGAAGGCACTCAAGGAAGCGGCGGAGGCGATCCATGGCTAAGGTGACGGGGCTCGGCGGGCTCTTCTACAAGGTGAAGGACAGCGAGGCGACGGCCCGCTGGTACCAGGAGACGCTCGGCGTGGGCGGCGAATGGGGCGCGGCCTTCCCGTTCGCGGGCGACCCCGGAGGGTATGCATTGCTGTCGCCCTTCAAGGCGTCGACCGATTATTTCGAGCCGAGCGCCGCGTCGTTCATGATCAACCTGCGGGTCGACGACCTGGACACGATGATCGCCCAGCTGGAGTCGAAGGGGATCGCGATCCTGGGCCGGCAGGACGAGGAATATGGCAAGTTCGCCTGGATCCTCGACTGCGACGGGATCAAGCTGGAGCTGTTCCAGCAGGTGGGGGATGCGCCGGCCTGATTGCCTCCCCATGCGGAGCATGGGGAGGGGGACCGCCCGAGGGGTGGTGGAGGGGTAGAAGGCACGGGTGCGGAGGTTCGCGCGCGATCCGCTAAGGTCAGCGCCAGCTACCCCTCCACCATGCTTCGCATGGTCCCCCTCCCCATCTTACGATGGGGAGGCAGATTTCTTCCGCCGGAACAGGCGGCCTGAACCCGCTCCGCCCGATTTCAGCACGTTCCTTCTGAACAGCTTCGCCGTGAGAACGATCGTCAGCCACACCCACAAGGCCTGCCACGCCAGCGCCAGAAGGTGCGGCCAGAGCTCGGCCGTCTGGGCGGCGCGGGCGATCATGGTGAGCGGGGAGCTGAACGGGAAGATGGCGGCGGCGAGGCCGAGCGGGCTGTTGAAGGCGCCAACCGCGACCGAGGCCAGGAGGAAGATCAGCATCTGCCCGACCGTGACCGGCATCGACAGCGTCTGCACCTCCCGAACCGAATTGGCCTGGCTCCCGATGCCGAGGAAGAGCGCCCCGAGCAGGAGGTAATTGGCGCTGTAGTAGAGCAGCACGAGCAGGATGAAGAGCGGCCAGCCCACGGAAGGCTCCGGCAGTGCGCCGAGCTGCTGCGGAAGGAAGGCCAGCCCGACGAGGGCGCCGCTCACCCACACTCCGATTCCGACCAGCGAGACCGCCAGCATCGCCCCGAGCTTGCCCACGAAGATGGCGTCGATCGGCAGTGCCGCCGCGAGCACCTCGATGATCTTGTTCGATTTCTCCTCGAGCAGGTTGGAAAGCAGCATCCCGGCGAGGAGGACGGTGAGCATGAAGAGGACGAGCTGTCCGCCCCGGGCGGTGATCGCCCGGGAGGCGGCGAGCGCGCCTTCCGTACGGTCGGTCTCCACCACCTCGACGCCGACCGGCGCCGCCGTCCGGCCGGCCGCGGTGAGCGCCCGTTCCTGACGCGCCTGGTCGAGGATCAGCGACATCTGCTTGCGGATGACGCCGTCGCCGCTGATCGCGCCGGTGAGCACCGGCCGGTCGAGCCCTCCCGTCAGCACCGCCAGGAGGCGCTTGCTGGGACTGCTCAGCAGCGCCTGGACCTGGCGCTGGGTGTCGCCGGCCGGCGCCTCGCGGACCAGGGTCGGCAAGGCGCGGGTCCCGAAGCCGGGACTGAGCCGTTCGCGGGCGGCGGTGAGCGCCTCGAAATCGGCCTGCCCGGCGACAACCGCGACGGTCGCGTGAACGTCCTGGCGGGCCATTCGGCCGCTCAGGCTGCCGAAGAGGAAGGACAGGCCGATGATCAGCAGCGGCCCGAGCAGGAAGAACAGGAAGGTTCTCGACCAGACCGTCGCGACGAAGTCGCGCCGGGCCATCACGTAGGCGGAGTGGAAAAATCCCATCATGCCGATGTCTCCACGGCGCTGTCGGCAAGCTCTCGCGCCGCCTGCTCGCCGGCGATTTCGACGAAGGCGTCGTGAAGGCCCGGCCGCTCGATCGAAAGATCCTCGATCCCCGCCCCGCCGTCGATCAAGGCCCTGAGCAGCGGCTCGATCCCCGCCTGGGGAAGCTCGAACGACCAGAGGCCGTCCTCGAGCTTCGAATCCGGCGGCAGCGCGGAGCGCCAGGCGCCCTCGGCGACCCTCGTGCGAAGCCGCACCTGGGGCCGGAGCCGGTCGCGCGCATCCGAAACGCTGCCCTCGAAGCGGACCTTGCCGCCCGCGATGATGGCGATCCGCTCGCACAGCCGCTCGGCATGGGCGATGACGTGGGTGGAGAAGATGATCGTCGCTCCGCCCGCCGCCTCGTTGCGGATCAGATGCTCGAGCCGGCCCTGGTTGATGGCGTCGAGGCCTGAAAAAGGCTCGTCGAGAACGATCAGCTTCGGCCGGTGGACGATGGTGCCGAACAATTGCACCGTCTGCGCCATCCCCTTGGAAAGGCTTCGGATCGGCTTGTCGACATAGTCGCCGAGGCCGTTGGCGGTCAGCATCTCCTCCGCCCGGATCCGGCCGACGGCGAGCGGGAGGCCCCTCAGCGCTCCCATGAAGGCGACGGATTCGCGCGCCGTCATGGCGGGATAGAGGCCTCGCTCCTCCGGAAGGTAGCCGACCTGGCTGGCGATCTCGATAGGCCGGGCATGGCCGAGGAGCGAGCGCTCGCCGCGGTCCGGATCGATGATCCCGAGCAGCATGCGCAAGGTGGTCGTCTTGCCGGCGCCGTTGGGGCCGAGGATTCCGTAGATGCTGCCTTCCGGAACGGCCAGGTCGATGCCGTCGACCGCGATCTTGCCGTCGAAGGCCTTGAAGAGCCGTTTCGCCTCAATAGCTAAGCCACTCGCCACGCGTGCCCCCTTTGCGCGCTTGTGGTAGCGAGCGGGAATGAGCGAAGGCAAGCCGAAGCTGACCGATCTTCGGATCAGGCTGGAAGACAAGGCGCGGGAGCTGGGCTTTTGCGCAATCGGCTTCGCTCGAGCCGACGCCGCGCCCCGCAGCGGCGAGCGTCTTCGCCAGTGGCTGGCCGAGGGCGCCCATGGCGACATGATCTGGATGGAGGAGACGGCGGAGCGGCGCGCCTCCCCCGCCGGACTGTGGCCGGAGGTTCGCTCGATCGTCTCGCTCGGCATGAGCTACGCCCCCGCGGCCGACCCGCTCGCGCTGGCCAGGCAGCCGGACCTCGGCCGGATTTCGGTCTATGCCCAGGGCGCCGATTATCACGACGTCGTCAAGAAGGCCCTGAAGGCGCTCGCCCGCTGGCTGGTGGAGGAGGCCGGCTGCGAGCTCAAGGTCTTCGTCGACACGGCGCCGGTGATGGAGAAGCCGCTGGCGGAGGCGGCGGGCCTCGGCTGGCAGGGCAAGCACACCAACCTCGTCAGCCGCGAACACGGCAGCTGGCTGTTCCTCGGCGTGATCCTGACCAGCCTCGATCTCGCGCCCGATGCGCCGGCGGAGCAGGGGGTTCACTGCGGCAGCTGCACCCGCTGCCTCGACGCCTGCCCGACGCAGGCGTTCGACGGGCCGCACCGGATGGATGCGCGGCGTTGCATCTCCTATCTGACGATCGAGCATGACGGGCCGATCCCGCTCGAGTTCCGCGCCCCGATCGGCAACCGCATCTACGGCTGCGACGACTGCCTGTCGGCCTGTCCGTGGAACCGCTTCGCCGAAGCGGGAGCCGCCAACCGCGCGTTCATCCCCCGTGCCGAGCTCGCGGCGCCGCGGCTGGGGGACTTGCTCGCGCTTGACGATGCGAGCTTCCGCGAGCTGTTCGCCGGCTCCCCGATCAAGCGCATCGGGCGCGATCGGTTCGTTCGCAATTGCCTGGTCGCGGCGGGGAATAGCGGGGATGTCGCGCTGCTGCCGCTCGTGTCCGCGCTGTCACGCGACCCGAACCCGGTGGTCGCCGAAGCGGCCGACTGGGCGGCGCGGGAAATCCTTCCGACGAGCGTGTCTTAGGGGGGAGAGGGAGCGCCTTGCGGCGCGCGGTGGTGGAGTGGGAAGCTGGCCGTGGATGCCGCCTCCTCCAGCGCTGCGCGCTGCCACCTCCCCCTGACGCGAGGGAGGATCTAAGATGGCCGCAACCGCGCGACGCAGCTCGCCTGGTCGACTCGCGCGCCGGAGCGCAGGCGGGTGTCGACGTGGGCTACCCGCTCGGGCAGCGCGGCGCCCGGCGGCGGGTAGAGGTAGGCGTCGAGCACGCAGTCCCCGCCGCGGAACTGGAGCTTCAACCCGACGCCCTCACGGATCTGCAGCGCGGGGGTGCCGAACCTTTGCGCAAGATCGCCCGCGGTAAGGCCGATCAGCCCCCCCTGCGGCTGCGGGCCCAAAGTGACCGGCGCAGGCCCGGGCAGGGGTTGCGGATCGGGGGTCGGAACGCAGCCGGCAAGGGCGAGGACTGAAAGCAGGATCGTACGGCGCATGGCCGACGACATGTCACTGCGCGCACGGTGAAGCAATGACGGTTGTTCCCGCCGGGAGGCACGGCTAGGTCGCGCGCACTTCACCAGCAGCACCGGAACCCTTTGATGACCGAACCCCGCCTCG
>DASVTN010000078.1:0-6334 GCA_036387555.1 Allosphingosinicella sp.
CAGGCAGACGGCCGCAACCCGGAGCGACCAGGCGAGCCCGGGCCGGGCGTGGGTTGGGAGGGCTTCGCCGAGCGCCGTGTCGGCGTCGGCCACTACCATCCCCCCCGCGGGGCCGTGCCCGCCGCCGCCGGCGACGAGGAAGGCCGGGTGCCGGGCCCGGCCGCCGAGGTAGCCTACCAAGCCGGCTACCAGGATGATGAGCGGGAACGGCACGCCGAGGAGGAAGATCGCCACGAAGGCCGCGGCGGCGATGCCGACCATAACCCGGTTCCGCAGCGACCGCCTGCCGATGCGGACCACGGCCTCCAGCACGATCGCCAGCACGGCGGCCTTGAGGCCGAAGAACAGGGCCTGGACGAGGCCGACGTTGCCGTAGGCGGCGTAGACCAGACTGAGCGCCATGATGGCGAGGAAGCCCGGCAGCACGAAGAGGGATCCTGCGACGAGGCCGCCGGCGGTGCGGTGCAGGAGCCAGCCGACGTAGATCGCGAGCTGCTGGGCCTCGGGCCCCGGCAGCAGCATGCAGTAGTTGAGCGCGTGCAGGAACCGCGCCTCGCCGATCCAGCGCTTCTCCTCGACCAGGATCCGGTGCATCACCGCGATCTGGCCGGCCGGCCCGCCGAAGCTCAGCAGCGCGATCCTCGCCCAGACCCTTGTGGCTTCGCGAAGGGAAACGGCTTCAGGCTCGTTCAAGGCGCTCACTCCCACTCTCTTCCTGCGCTGCCTGGGAGGGGGGGAGTTCCGGCACGACCATCGTCCTTTAAAGCGCGCCGAATCGAGCCGGGCGCCCTGGAACCTTCTTTCCATCCGCATCGCGCTCGGTCTAGACTCGCATTCATGGCGGGCGAGGACATGTACGCCGTGTCCGAGGAAAGGACTTCCGGGGCATGGCGCGGAGTGCTGGCGAGCGCGGGCGCGGTGCTCGCCGCTCTGCTGCTCGTCGCCCTCATGCTGATGGTCACCTCGTCGAACGAAGTGCGCGATCGGGCGCTCGCTTCGGAGCGCCACAGCTACGACGTCATGCTTCTGACCCGGACGGTCGACGGCACCGTCGCCCGCGCCGAAGCGGCGCTCGGCCGCTACGTGCTCGACGAGGACGTCGCGACCAGCGGCAGCGTCTACGGCGCCGAGTGGCGCCAGGCGCAGCAGCTGATCGCCGAGCTGAGGCGGCAGGTGCGCGGCGACAAGGAGCAGCTGGCCCGGGTCCAGACCCTGGAGAAGCTGTTCGCGACTCGCGGGCGAGAGCTGGCTCCGGCCGCCGTCGCCGCCCAGGCCAAGGCCGGGAGCGGCGGCATCTCGCTTTTCTACGGAGCGGCAAGGACTCCGACCGGACAGCAATTGCGCAACACGCTCGCCCAGATCGCCACCGCCGAGCGCGAGGATCTTCGCCGCCGGATGGCGGCCACCCGTGTGTCGGGCACCCGGTCCGATCAGCTTACCGAATGGCTGGGGTGGCTCGCCGTCGCGATCGGGCTTGGAGCGATCATTCTGGGCTGGCTCGCCTTCCGGGCGATCAGCGGCCGGCTCGCGGCGCTCCGGGAGGCGGACAGCGAGGCGAACCGCGCGAGCCAGCTCGAGGAGGCGGTGCGCGAGCGGACCCGCGAGCTCAGCCAGGCCTATGAGCAGCTCAAGGCGGAATCGACCGAGCGCGAAGCGGCGGAGGCTCAGCTTCGCCAGGTCCAGAAGATGGAGGCGGTCGGCCAGCTGACGGGGGGCATCGCCCACGACTTCAACAACATGCTGGCGGTGGTCGTCGGCGGCCTCGATCTGGCGCGGCGCAAGCTCACCGGACCGCGCCGGGAAGTCGAATTCCACCTCGACAACGCGATGGAGGGGGCGACCCGCGCCGCCGCGCTGACCCGCCGCCTGCTCGCCTTCGCCCGGGCGGAGCCGCTGCTTCCGGTCGCCGCCGCCCCGGCCGCCCTGGTCGAGGACATGCTCGACCTGATCGACCGCTCGATCGGCGAGCGGATCACCGTCCGCACCCGCTTCCCCGACGAAACCTGGAACGTCAGCGTCGACACCAACCAGCTCGAGAACGCCGTCCTCAACCTCGCGGTCAACGCGCGGGATGCGATGGAGGGGGAGGGGCAGATCGCGATCAGTGTCGACAATGTGACGACCTGCGCCGGCGAGGTGGGCGAGCTTGGCGCCGGCGAATTCGTCCGGATCAGCGTCTCCGACACCGGTTCCGGAATGCCGCCCGAAGTGGTGGAGCGGGTGTTCGAGCCCTTCTTCACCACCAAGCCGGTCGGCAAGGGCACCGGCCTCGGGCTCAGCCAGATCTTCGGCTTCGCCCGGGAATCGGGCGGCGACGTGATCATCGACTCGACCGTCGGGGTCGGGTCGACGGTCTCGCTCTACCTTCCCCGCTCGAACCAGGAGGTGGAGACCGGCTCCGCCGCCGCGCCCGAAGCGCCGGACGAAGCCGCGCGCGGCGCGGAGGGAACGGCGATCCTGGTGGTCGAGGACGATCCGCGGGTGAGCCGCTCGACGGTCGGAGCGCTCGAGGAGCTCGGCTACCGGCCGATCGCCTGCGCCGGGGGCCGCGAGGCGCTGGAGATACTCGAGCGCGAGGCGGGCCGGATCGAGCTCGTCATCACCGACATCATGATGCCGGAGATGACCGGCCCCGAGCTCGTCCGGACCGCCACCGCGCGCTGGCCTTCCACCGCGATCCTCTTCGTCACAGGCTATGTCGGCGAGGCGGGCAGCGAGGAATTGAGCGGCCACGACATCTTGAGGAAGCCGTTCACCGTCGCGGCCCTCGCCGGCGCCGTCGCCGGCGCCCTCGCCCGCCGGCCTAGCGAATGGCCCCCCGCTTCAGCAGCCGCGGCAGCAGCCCGATAGCGGCGATCAGCGGCCAGCGCCGCTGCCACGGCCGGATCTCGATCTTGGTGCCGGCGTGGCGGTTGATCTTCCACGCCAGGTAATCGATCCCGCCGGCATAGGTGCCGCTGGCCTTGACGAGCCGAAGCACGGTCAGCGCCTTGCCGGCCCGCCGCCGAGCCGCCCAGCGCCGGCGGGCGCGCCTTCGCTCGGCTTCGGGGACCGGCGCCGCGAGATCGAGGGCCGCCGCGGCGAGCGCCGGCGGCGTGAACCGGCGGTAACGCTCCGGATCGGCCTCGACGACGGACACCGCCCGCCCCTGCCGCTCCGCCCGGAGCTCGGCCGAGTAGGTCAGCGAGAATGCACGCCGCCAAAGGTCGAGGGGGTCGTCCCCTTCCCATAACGGCCGGGCAGCGCCGAGCAGCGTCGGCGCGGCCCGGGCAACGGCTTCGACGGCGGCGGCGGCGGCCGCCGCGTCGGCGCTCCATGCCAGCCGCGAAGGCTGGGCGAAGCGGGCCCAGACCGACACCGACAGCGTCTCGGGGCCGTTCAGCCGCTCGAAATCAGCCTCGCTCAGGACCGCATATTTAGCGACGAGCGCGTCATGTTCGAACGGGAAGACGTTGGGCGGGATCAGCCGGTTCGCCGGCGCCCGCCACCCTCGCCCGTAGGCGGCGCGATAATCGGAGACGATCAGGTAGAAATCGAGCATCAGCCCGTCCAGCTCGCGCTGCCTCAGGCACGAACCGTAGAACAGCACGGCCCGCGCCGCGCCCGGATATCGGGCCGCCAGCGCCGCCGCCATCGCGCCCACGCGCGGGTCGACAGGCTCGGCCAGCTCAGCCGCAACCAGGCTTCGAAGCGTATCCTGCATTCCGCCCCTATAACCCGCGAACGCGGCGAAGCTAAGGCGGCCCATTCTCCTCTCCCGCTTCCCGCGGGAGAGGGGGAATTTCAGCCCTCCGTCCGCGCCAGCAGGTCGATCAGGTCCTGCCGCCAGAACTTCGCCCACGTATGCGTGCCGTGGCCGCGGGTGTCGCTGGTCGCCCGGATGAGGATGTAGCGGCCGGTCTTCAGGCGCCGGGCGGCGTCCTCGGCGATCCCGTAGTCGGCCGGATTGATGAAGTCGTCGGCGGAGTTGATCCACGTCATCGGCGCCCGGATCCGCTCGAGCCCGGGCCAGGGATTGTAGGTCCTGGACGCTTCCAGCTGGTAGATGAGGTCGTTGGCGTCCCGGGTCGGCAGATCCTTCGCCACCCGGTCGAGGACATAGGCGTCGGCCGCCTCGCGGGTCGGATAGGCCTTCTGCAGGTAGAGCGGCGCGAAGCCCGCGATCTGGAGCACGCTGACGGCGGTCCGGAGCCCCTGCGCCGGCTGGGCGGTGTAGTTTCCGCCCGCCCAGGCCGGATCGCTCCTGATCCCTTCGATCGCCAGTTTGCGCCACATCCGGTTGTGGCCGGCGATCTCGGTGGGGAGACAGGCCGTCGGCATCAGCGCGCGGGCGAAATCGGGATGCTTCTGCGCCCACACGAAGATGTGCATGCAGCCCATCGACGTCCCCATCATCAGCCTCAGGCGGGTGACTCCGAGCCCTTCCACCAGCATCCGGCGCTGGGCCTGGACCATATCGTCATAATCATATTTCGGGAATCGCATGCGCTCCCCGTCGCTCGGCTTGGCCGATTTGCCGTGGCCGATCCCGTCCGGGAGGATCACGTAATAGCGGCCGATGTCGAGCGGCTGCCCGGGGCCGAACAGCTCGCCGGCGAACTGCGGCTGGAGGAACTGGCGCCCGCTCCCGCCGGTGCCGTGGAGCACCATCACCGCGTTCGTCACCGCGCCCTTCGAGTCCCGCCGCGGGGTGCCGAGTGTCGCATAGTGGATCCTGAGCGAGGCCCTGCGTTCGCCGGCGGCGAATCGGAAGTCCCGCAGCTCGACGTCGCCCTCGCGCAGCCGGGCGGCATAATCGGGCTGGGCCAGGGCCGCTCCGGCCCAGGCCAAGGCAAGGGCCGCGATCACCGGCTTGAGCATGACGTTCCTCCTCGTTGGGGGCTTTACGCCGGGCGGGTCCCGATGCTCAATGCCGGCGGAAGAACGGGAGGATTTTGGATGGAATATGTGGGTCTCGGCCTGTTGCTGGCCGGAATCCTGTGGGTTGCGGGTTTCGGTTACGCCCATTTCCGCGCCGTCTCTCGAGCCAAGGCCGCGGAAAGCTGGCCCACCGCCGCCGGCCGGGTGATCTCGAGCGAGGTGATCGAGGAGGAATCCACCGACCGGGAAGGCGGCACCAGCACCTGGTACAATCCCATCGTGACCTATGCCTATTCGGCCGGCGGCCGCGAAATGACCGGAAAGCGGCTTCGCTTCGGCAATTACCGCAGCGCCGCACGAAAGAAGGCGGAAGCGGCCCTGGCGCCCTATCCGGTGGGGGCGAGCACGGCGGTGCGCTACAACCCTCAGAAGCCGGAGGAATGCGTGCTGGAAACGACGAAGCCGGGGCCGCTTTACCTGGTGATGGCGCTGTTCGGCGTCCTGTTCATCGGCTTCGCCTTATACTGGCTGTCCAGCGTCGGTTGAGCCCTATTCGGGATCGACCGGCTTGAGATCGGTGAGCGACAAGCGCTCGAACCGCGCCGCCCATGGCGAATCGGGCTGCAGCTCGGTCTCCAGATAAGCGGGCTTCAGGACTTCGGCCGGCCGCTCCGCCTGATGCGCCGGAGCGAGCGATTCGATGTCGAAAGCCTCGACGAACTTCAATCCGACCTGCCCGTCCCTCGACCAGCGCACCTCCGCGATCTGGAACCCCGCTTCACCGAGATCGAGCTCGACCTCGGCGCCCGGGCAGAGGTCGCGGCCGCTCTCCACCCGGGCGCCGCCGCCCGAGATGTTGCGAAGCCGCACCGGGATCGAGATCCCGCTCCAGTAGAGCGTGCCCGCGCGAAGCAGCTTCTGGCGCGGCTCGCGCTCGGCCACGGCGTGAACCGCCGTCCGGGGCTCGGACTTTTCGGGCCGGAAGACGGGCCCGTTCGAACGGTCCGAAGTCCACAGGATCGTCTCGTCCACGAACTCCAGGCCGATCCGTCCCTCCCGCACCCAGCGCACGATGCACTTGGTCCGGGTCCTGCCGTCGAACAGAAGCTCGATCTTCTCGCCGATCCGGGGCTCGATATCGCCCCGGATCATGGCGCCGCGCGAGGAGACGTTGACCACGGCGACATCCTGCCGCCGCCGCCGGAAGACGATCGTCGTGCTTTCGACGATTCCGCGGAGGCGATCCTCGAGCCGCTGGTCGGTCACCCGGGCTTCCTGCCGCTTGATCGCGACCCTGGTCAGTCCGCCGCTCGCGCTCTCGGCCTTCGTCTTCGCCTTGCGCGCGACGAGGTCCGGCTTGGCCCCTCCGGAAAGGATCGTTGAGCGGAGTTCGTGCATTTCGGCCCCCAGGATCGGCGTGATGAGGCGCCCTATCGCATAGGAATGATTACCGAATCGCTAGCCGAACCCGTTG
>DASVTN010000079.1:0-14368 GCA_036387555.1 Allosphingosinicella sp.
TTGCGCCTCATCCCCGCCTTTCCCTTCTTCCTCATCAACCTGGCGATGGGGCTGACCGCGATCCGGCTGGTGACCTACGCCCTCGTCAGCCTCGTCGGCATGCTCCCGGGCACGATCGTCTACGTGAACGCCGGCACCCAGCTGGCGGCGATCGAGAGGACGAGCGACATCCTTTCGCCCGCGCTGATCGGCTCCTTCGTCCTGCTCGGCCTGTTCCCGCTCCTCGCCAAGGCGCTTGTGAGGTGGTGGAGGCGCCGCCGGATCTACCGGGGCTGGCGCCGCCCGCGCCGATTCGACCGCAATCTGATCGTCATAGGCGCCGGGGCCGGCGGCCTCGTCACCGCCCTGATCGGTGCGACGGTGCGGGCGAAGGTGACCCTGATCGAGAAAGGCGAGATGGGCGGCGACTGCCTCAACACCGGCTGCGTGCCCTCCAAGGCCCTT
Source organism: Allosphingosinicella sp. (assembly GCA_036387555.1). Lineage (GTDB taxonomy): Bacteria > Pseudomonadota > Alphaproteobacteria > Sphingomonadales > Sphingomonadaceae > Allosphingosinicella. The sequence continues at coordinate 445 of DASVTN010000079.1, forward strand.
ATCCGAAGCGCCCGGACGGCTCACGAGATCCGCACCGCGGCCGCCTACGGCGTCGCTTCGTCGGAGCCGGAAGTCCGCTTCGCCGAAGTGATTGAGCGGGTCCACCGGATCATCGCCGACATCGCTCCCGCCGACAGCGTCGAGCGCTACACGAAGCTGGGCGTCGACGTCCGCAAGGGCCACGCCCGGCTGGTCGACCCCTGGACGGTGGAGATCGACGGCGGCGAACGGCTCACCGCCCGCGCCATCGTCATCGCCGCCGGAGGCGAACCGGCGGTGCCGCCGATCCCCGGTCTCGCGGAAAGCGGCTTCCTCACCAGCGATACCATGTGGGAGGCGCTGCGCGGCCGCGAGCGGGTGCCGGAAAGGATCGCGATCGTCGGCGGCGGCCCTATCGGGACGGAGATGGCGCAGGCCTTCGCCCGGCTCGGAGCGAAGGTGACGCAGGTGGAGCACGGGCCACGGCTGCTGCCGAAGGAGGATGAGGAGGTCTCCACGCTGGTCGAGGCGGTGCTTCGCGAGGAGGGCGTGGACATCCGCACCGGCCACGACGCGGCCCGGATCGACGGCAAGACCCTGGTCGTCCGCTCAGCCGCCGGCGAGGACGCGGTCCCCTTCGACGAGATCGTCGTCGCGGTCGGGCGAAAGGCGCGGCTGACCGGCTACGGGCTCGAGGATCTCGGGATCGAGACCGGGCGGACGATCGCCGTCGACGATTGGCTGGAGACCCGCTTCCCCAACATCTACGCGGTCGGGGACGTCGCCGGCCCCTTCCAGTTCACCCATTTCGCCGCCCACCAGGCCTGGTTCGCGGCGGTCAACGGCCTGTTCGGGCACCTGAAGCGCTTCCGCGCCGATTACCGGGTGCTGCCCTGGGTCACCTTCACCGATCCCGAAGTCGCCCATGTCGGCCACAACGCGCTTTCCGCCCGGGAGGCGGGAATCGAATTCGAGACGGTGCGCTACGAGCTCACGCACCTCGACCGCGCCTTGGCGGAAGGCGCCAACCGCGGCTTCGTCAAGCTGCTCGTCCAGCCCGGCAAGGACCGGCTGATCGGCGCCACCATCGTCGCACCCCAGGCCGGCGAGCTGCTCCCCGAGCTGGTGCTGGCAATGAAGCACGGCCTCGGCCTCAACAAGATCCTCGGCACGATCCACGCTTATCCGACGCTTGCCGAGGCCAACAAATATGCCGCCGGCGAATGGAAGAAGGCGCACAAGCCCGAGCGGATTCTCGCCTGGCTGGAGCGCTATCACGCCTGGCGGCTCGGATGACCCGAATCGTCATCTTCGCCAAGGCGCCGGTGGCGGGGCGAGTGAAGACCAGGCTGATCCCGGCGCTGGGCGCGGAAGGGGCGGCAAGGCTGGCTCGGGAGATGCTGGAGCGGACTCTGGAGGAGGCGCTGGCCACCGGCCATGCGGTTGAGCTTTGCGGCGAGCCGGATGCGACGGAGTGGCTCGAACCCCGCCCGGGGCTGGCGCTGACGGCGCAGGGCGAAGGCGGTCTCGGCGAGCGGCTGGCGCGGGCGGCGGAGCGGGTGCTTCGGGAGGAGCCGGCGCTTCTCGTCGGAGCGGACTGCCCGGAGCTCGGCCGCGACCGGCTGCGGGCGGCGGCGGCGGCGCTGGAGGATCACGACGCCGTCATCCACCCCGCCCATGACGGGGGCTATGCGCTGCTTGGGCTGAGGGGGTTCGAGGGCTCGGTCTTCCAGGGCATCGCCTGGAGCACCTCGGCGGTCGCCGAACAGACGATGCGCAAGATCGAAGGGCTAGGCTGGTCGCTGCAGGTAGGAGAGACGCTTCGGGATATCGACGAGCCCGGCGATCTGGCCCACCTTGCGTCATCCCGGCGAAAGCCGGGACGTCGGGGAGACCCTCGGAGACTACCTTCCCTGAGGTCCCGGCTTTCGCCGGGATGACGGCGAGGCTAGACGGTCGCCATGACCCCGCTGCCGCCTTATGCCGAGCTCCTCGGCCTGCGCACCGAGCGCACCGCGGATGGCGCCCTCGTCTGGGTGATGCCGTTCCGCGAGGAAGTCGTGGGCCGCCCCGGCTTCCTCCACGGCGGCGCGATCGCCGGCTTGCTCGAGTTCGCCGCATTCGGAACGCTCTACGAGGCGCTTGGCGAAGGGGCGAGCGCCCGCCCGATCAACGTCAGCGTCGACTTCATGCGCGGCGGAACCGACCACGACACCTTCGCTTCCGCGGTGGTGACGAGGCTCGGCGGCCGGGTGGCCAATGTCGAGGCCCGAGCCTGGCAGCAGGACCCGGCCAAGCCCATCGCCGCGGCGCGGATGAATTTGATGGTTCGGCGCTGAACCTCCCCTCCCTGGAAGGGAGGGGCTGGGGGTGGGTAGGCGAGCGCAGCGAGACTTCTTCGCCGACTCGGGAGTTTCGGCCGCCTTCGGACCCACCCCCGGCCCCTCCCTTCAGGGAGGGGAGGTCAGCCGCCCCTTTTCATCACTTCCCTTGCGATCACCAGCTGCTGCACCTGGCTGGTCCCCTCGTAGATCCTGAACAGCCTCACGTCCCGGTACAGGCGCTCGATCCCGTAGTCGGCGATATAGCCCGCGCCGCCGAATATCTGCACCGCCCGGTCGGCGACCCGCCCCACCGTCTCGCTCGCGAAATATTTGGCGGCCGCCGCCTCCAGCGTGATCGGCTCCCCTGTGTCCTTCAAGGCCGCCGCTTCCAGGACCAGCGCCTTGGCGGCCATCGTCTCGGTCTTGGAATCGGCGATCATCGCCTGGATGAGCTGGAACTCGGATATGGCCTTCCCGAACTGCTTCCTTTCGGCGGCATAAGAGACCGCATCGGCGATCAGCCGCTCGGCGATCCCCACGCAGACCGCGGCGATGTGGAGCCGGCCCCGGTCGAGCACCCGCATCGCGATCCGGAACCCCTCCCCCTCCTCGCCGAGCCGGTTCGCGGCCGGCACCGGCACGCCGTCGAAATTGACGTCGCAGACATGAGCGCCCTGCTGGCCCATCTTCTTTTCGGGCTTGCCGACGCTGACGCCGGGAAGGTCCGCCGGCACCAGGAAGGCCGAGACTCCCTTCGCTCCGGGCTCACCGGTGCGGGCCATGACGGTGAAGAGCGACGCCTTGTCGGCATTGGTGATGTAGCGCTTGGTGCCGGTGAGCCGGTAGACGCCGGAGCCTGACCCGGACCCCGATCCGGGGTCGCGAACCGCCTTCGTCTGGACCGAGGCGCTGTCCGATCCGGCCCCCGGCTCGGTCAGCGCGAAGCTGGTGATGATCTCGCCGCTCGCGATCCGGGGAAGCCACTGCGCCTTCTGCGCCTCGCTCCCCGCCATCACCAGGCCCTGGCTGCCGATGCCGACGTTGGTCCCGAAGACGGAGCGGAAGGCGGGCGTCGTCCGCCCGAGCTCGAGCGCGACCCGCACCTCCTCGCCCATGGTCAGGCCGAGGCCGCCATATCCTTCCGGGATGGAAAGCCCGAACAGCCCCATCTCCCGCATCTCGGCGACGATCTCGGCGGGGACCTCGTCCTCGCGGTCGACGCGCTCCTCGAGCGGGCGAAGCCGCTCCCGGACGAAGCGGCGGACGGTCGCGAGGAGGAGGTCGAAGGATTCGGGATCGAGGGGCATTCGCGTCTCCGTTGATCGTCATGCCGGACTTGATCCGGCATCCACCTTCTCTTTTGACCAGTGCTGGGAAGAAGGCGGACCCCGGATCAAGTCCGGGGTGACGAGTCCGTCAATAACCCTTCATCCGGGCCAGCTTGTCGGCATGGTAGTTCGAGTCGCCGAACAGCTCGTTCAGCACCCGGTCGCGCTTCATGTAGAGGCCGATGTCATATTCGTCGGTCATCCCGATGCCGCCGTGCATCTGTACGCCCTCCTGGACGGCGAGGGTGGACGCCCTTCCCGCCTTGGCCTTGGCGACGCTGACCATCGCCTCCGCCTCCGGGCTGCCTTCGTCGAGCAATTGCTGGGCCTTCATCGCCGCGGAGCGCGCGATCTCGAGCTCGGAGTAAAGGTGCGCGGCGCGGTGCTGGAGCACCTGGAACTCGCCGATCAGCCGGCCGAACTGCTTCCTCTGCTTGAGGTAATCGACCGTCATCGCCATCGCGGCCGAGCCGAGGCCCACCATCTCCGACGCCGCCCCCGCCCGTCCGGCGTCGAGCACCCGGCCGAGCACTTCCGCTCCGCCGCCGACGTCGCCGACGACGGCGTCGGAATTCACCTCCACCCCGTGGAAGTCGAGCCGGGCGCCGATGCTGGAATCGGCGAGCCTGACGCCTTCGACCTCGATCCCCTTCGAATTCCGCTCGACCGCGAACAGGGTCACGCCCTCGTCGGTGCGCGCGGCGACGACGATCACGTCCGCCGAGGCGCCCTGGACGACGAACTGCTTGCGTCCGGTCAGCCTGAAGCCGTTGCCCGCCCGTTCGGCCCGCATGGCGATCGCCTCCGGCCGGTGCTTGGGCCCTTCGTCCACGGCCAGCGCCGCGACCGTGTCCCCCGAGAGGATGCCGGGGAACCAGCGCGCTCCATGCGGCGTGCCCTTCAAGGCCTCGACCACCGCGACCGCGCTGACCAGGAAGGGCGAGGGCGTCAGGTTGCGCCCGATCTCCTCCAGCACGATCCCCGCCTCGACATGGCCGAGCCCGAGCCCGCCCTCGGCCTCGCCGATCAGGATCCCGGTGAAGCCCAGCTCCGCCAGCTGCTTCCACAAGGCATGGCCGAAGCCGTCCCTGCAGCCCATGTCGCGATATTTGCGCAGCTGCTTGGCGATCGACCCTTCGTCCGCCATCAGCTGCCGGGCGGTGTCACGGAGCATGACTTGGTCTTCGGTGAGGTAGAGCGGCATTTTCTACTCCGTCATCCCGGCGAAAGCCGGGGCCTCGTGGGGTGAAGGGCGCCGATCCGTCGCCCCGGCGAAAGCCGGAGTCCCAGCGGGTGAAAGTCGATGGCGCCCCTTCTCCCTGAGGTCCCGGCTCTCGCCGGGATGACGCCTTTCTCTCACGCCCCCACTCCCTCTCATGCTCCCGGCAGATCCAGGATCCGTTTCGCGATGATCCCGAGCTGGACCTCGCTGGTCCCGCCCTCGATCGAATTGGCCTTGGTGCGCAGCCACTCGCGCGCGGACTTGCCCTTCCTGGAACGGTCGCTCTCCCATTCGAGAGCGCTCGACCCGCCCGCCGCCATGACCAGCTCGTGCCGGGCCTTGTTCAGCTCGGTGCCCGCATATTTCATCATCGAGGGCTGTGCGGGATGCGCCATGCCCACCTTCAGTTCGTCGATGAAGCGCTCCGACATCGCCCGGAAGGCCATTGCGTCGATGTCGAAGCGGGCGATGTCGGCGCGGAGCACCGGATCGGCGAGCCGCCCGCTCTCGTCGCGGCCGACGCTATCGGCAAGAGCCTCGCCGAGGCTCCCCGTCTGGCCGCCCAGGCCCATTCCGCTGATCATCTCGCGCTCGTGGCCGAGCAGATACTTGGCAACGTCCCACCCCTTGTTGACCTCCCCGACCACCTGATCCTTGGGCACCTTCACGTCGTCGAAGAAGGTCTCGCAGAAGGGCGAATAGCCGGAGATCAGCAGGATCGGCTTCGTCGACACTCCGGGCGTCGCCATGTCGAACAGGATGAAGCTGATCCCCTTGTGCTTGGGCGCCTCGAAATCGGTGCGCACCAGGCAGAAGATCCAGTCCGCCTTGTCGGCGTAGCTGGTCCACACCTTCTGGCCGTTGACCAGCCAATGGTCTCCTTTGTCCTCGCATTTCGTCTGCAAAGAGGCGAGGTCGGAGCCGGCGTTCGGCTCGGAATAGCCCTGGCACCAGCGAATCTCTCCCCGGGCGATCTCCGTGAGGAAGCGCTTCTTCTGCGCCTCCGTGCCGTATTTCAGAAGCGCCGGGCCGAGCATCGAAATGCCGAAGCTCATCAACGGATTGCGCGCGCCGATCCGGGCCATCTCATGCCTCAGGATCTTGGCCTGAGCCGGCGAAAGCCCGCCGCCGCCATATTCCGTCGGCCAGTCGGGCACGGTCCAGCCGCGCTCCGCCATCCGCTCCATCCACAGCTTCTGGGCCTCGTTCTTGAAGACGGCGCTGCGCCCGCCCCAGCAGGCGTCGCTCTCGTCCCGCATCGGCTCGCGCATCTCGGCGGGGCAATTCGCCTCCAGCCAGGCGCGGGTTTCGGCGCGGAAGGTGTCGAGGTCGGTCACGAGCGGCTCCTGTCGCTTTACGTTAACGTCAATGGCGCGGCGGCGGGAAAGCGTCAACCGGCCTCCGCCCGGCGCTCCGTCGGACACGGCGAAGCGCCCACGCCGCCGGTCAGTCGCCCCCGCTCGCGGGCGGCGGCGCCGGGGCCACCTCGAGGAGCGGCGGCAGCAGGCGGGGCTTGGCGGCGGGCGGAGGCGCCGGCGGCTCCTTCGCCCCGGCGAGGCGGTAGGCGCCCGGATCCATCGCCTGGCGATAGACGGCAAAGGCGCTGAACTCCTTCCAGAAGCGGCTTCGCGCCTCGCCGGACGCGGCGTCGGCATAGCCCATCTGCCCCGCGAGCTTGGGCAAGAAGCAGTCGAACGCGGCCTTCACCATCCCGCCCCAGGCGGCGGCGCGGTCGACCGCCGAGCGGTAGAGGGCGGGCATCAGCAGCAGGGCCGCGAGCGCGATCAGGACCGGATAATCGGGCTCCAGGCCGCCGAAGTCGCGATCGGCGGCGGCGGCCGCAACCTTGGCCCAGGGCGTCGCGAACAGGACCTTCGCCGCCGCGGCCGCGGCCACCACCGGGACGATGAAGAAGAGGTTCAGAACGCAATTCACCTGGGAGCGCGAATCGTCGAGCTCGGACCGGAACTCCTTCGGGATGACCGAGATGAGTCGAAGCCACACCGCCGGGGCGCTGGCCCCGTAAAGCTGTGACGGATAGCTCTGGAAGGAATCGAGCACATTCCCGAAGCGGGTCGGCCGCACCTCCGCCGGGGCCGGCGCGAATTGCTGCGCAAGCTCGCGCAGGACCTGCTTCACCCTCGCCTTGTCTTCGGCCGGAAAATCCCCGCCCTCGGCCTTGCGGCGGGTCCCGAGCCGGTCCAGCTCCGCGATCAGCACCGCGCGCCGCTCGTTCTCCTTGAGCCGCCAGCCGGAAAAGCCGGACACCGGAGCGACATAGCCGCCGAGCAGCCGGTGGAGGAAGGTGTTCGCCATCATCAGGATCAGCGCCAGCCCGTAGGTCAGCAGGAGCAGATAGGTCAGCTCGCCGAGCAACTTCTCCTCCACGCCCGGCTTGCGCAGCGGCTGGAGGAATCCGAACTGCGGGAACAGCCAGGCGAAGGCGAAGACGGCCAAGGCGACGGGCAGCAGGAAGCCGATGACGAAATTCTTGTCGAACAGCTTCGGCAGGCCTCCCAGCATGGGTCGCGATCCGTCCGGTCAGGGGAACTTAGGCTCGGGGTCGTCGTCCCCGGGCAGCGCGCTCAGCAACAAATGGCCGTTTCGCAGAGCCTGGCCGAAATCGTCCGAGCCGCTCGCGATCCTGATCTTCTGCACCCGGTCGAGGAGCTCCGGCCTGAGGCCCTCCTTGGAAGCCTTCGCGAGCCGCGGGATCCGGCCCTCGATCCGTTTCACGACGCTGAGAAGCTCTTCCCGCTGCTCCGCGTCCCCAGACCGGTCCGCGAGACCGCGCAGAGCCTCCGCGGCGGCGCTGACCTGCTTGTCCTTCCCCGCCACGATGCCCTCTCCCCCACGCCCCGCCGGCGCTGGAGAGTCCTCAAAAGGCGGCCTCCCGTCAAGCGCGTTCGTTCGGCCGGCGGCTCAGGTGAAGATGCCGGCGACCCGGCGCTTCACATACGGGTCGGGGATGATGCGATATCGCGCCTCTATGAGGCTGTAGAGCCCGAACAGGCACAGGCCGGCGGCCACCGCCGCCCGGAGCGATGCAGGCAGGCTGGTCAAGGCGTCGCCGAGCGCGCCCGCTTCCTCGGCTTCATGGTGAACGGCCGCGCCGAACAGGAGCCAGGCGGCGGCGAGGAAGATGATACCGCGCGCGGCATGGCCGCCGATGCCGGCCGCGATCACCCACCAGCGATCCCGGGCCTCGGCCGCGAGATGTTTGCAGAAGCCGCGCTTCGCGGCGATGAGGAGCTGCGCCGCGCCCGCCACCGCCAGCACCGCCGCTGCCGCGTAGAGGAGCAGGTCGCCGCCCGGGAGGCTCATCGCCGCGGCGGCTCCGCTCTCGGCGTTGTCGCTGGAATCGCCGCCGGAGCCTCCCCCCGCCGCAAGCTTCGCCGAGGTGAAGGCCAGGCCCAGATGGATGAGGCCGCTGAGCGCACCCGCCAGCCGGCCGGCCACGCCCTTGGCGTCGCTGCCCTTTCTTTGAGTGTCGAAAGCCGCGTCGGCGAGGCGCCAGATCCCGTAGGCGACGAACCCGAGCGCAAGCGCTCCGAGGACCAGCCCGCCGGCTTCGCGCGCGACATGCTCAAGCGCGCCCCCTGCATCCTCCACCTGCCCCAACTGAAGCGCGAGATAGCCGATGATCAGATAGAGCAGGCCGCGGGCGGCGAAGCCGACCCGGGTGAGCAACAGGAAGTTTCGGGAAGCATCCGGCACGGAACCGTAACGTCTGCCGGAGGACGGCTGTTCCGTCGCCCACTGGCGCGAAACCGCGCTTTCTGGCAGCGGGGGGCGACGCAGCAGACGAAGGAATCCGGCCGAATGGACTTCGACCTTACGGAACGGCAGGCTTTTTACCGCGACCGGGTTCGCGATTTCATCGAGACTCGGATTCGGCCGAGGAACAAGGATTACAAGGCGCAGCTCGACGCCGGCGACCGCTGGCAGCCGATCGAGGTGATCGAGGAGCTGAAGCCCGAGGCGAAGGCGGCGGGCCTTTGGAACCTGTTCATGCCGCCGGGCCAGGCGCTGCGCCACGTCGACGAGAGCTTCGAGTTCGAGGGCACCCAGCTCACCAATCTCGAATATGCGCTCTGCGCCGAGGAGATGGGCCGTATCGGCTGGGCGTCGGAAGTGTTCAACTGCTCGGCGCCCGACACCGGCAACATGGAGGTCTTCCACCGCTACGGCACCCGGGAGCAGAAGGAGCAGTGGCTGCGGCCGCTGATGAACGGCGAGATCCGCTCCGCCTTCCTGATGACGGAGCCGGGCGTCGCCTCCTCCGACGCGACCAATATCCAGTGCGAGATCCGCCGCGAGGGCGACGAATATGTCCTCAACGGCCGCAAATGGTGGTCGAGCGGAGCGGGCGATCCGCGCTGCAAGGTCGCCATCGTCATGGGCAAGACCGACACCGGCGCCGAGAAGCACCGCCAGCAGTCGATGGTGCTGATGCCGCTCGACGCGCCCGGAGTCACCGTCGAGCGCGCCCTCACCGTCTACGGCTATGACGACGCGCCGCACGGCCACATGGAGATCGAGCTCAAGGACGTGCGGATCCCGGCGTCGAACATGCTGCTCGGCGAGGGCCGCGGGTTCGAGATCGCTCAGGGGCGCCTCGGGCCGGGCCGGATCCACCATTGCATGCGCACCATCGGGGTCGCGGAAGAGGCTCTGAAGGCGATGGTCCGGCGCCTCCAGTCGCGGGTCGCGTTCGGCAAGCGCCTGATGGAGCACAGCGTCTGGGAGCAAAGGGTGGCCGCCGCCCGGATCGACATCGACATGTCGCGCCTCCTCTGCCTCAAGGCCGCCGACATGATGGACAAGGCGGGCAACAAGGCCGCAGCCGCCGAGATCGCGATGATCAAGGTCTACGCCCCCAACATGGCGCTCCGGATCATCGACGACGCCGTCCAGGCCCATGGCGGCGCCGGCGTGAGCCAGGATTTCGAGCTGGCCAAGAGCTGGGCGGGGATCAGGACGCTGCGGCTGGCCGACGGGCCGGACGAGGTGCACAACCGGGCGATCGCCCGAATCGAGTTCTCCAAGCATGCGGTTTGAGGGCGGGCTGGTCCTCCCCGTGAGCGAAGCTCATGGGGAGGCGGACCATGCGAAGCATGGTGGAGGGGCCATCGGCGCTGTCGGCCCCTCCACCGCACTTCGTGCGGTCCCCCTCCCCACCGCTTCGCGGCAGGGAGGCAAATCCGCGCTCACACCGCATGCTTGGAAAACTCGATCCGGGCGATCGCCCTGTTATGCACTTCGTCCGGCCCGTCCGCCAATCGCAGCGTCCTGATCCCCGCCCAGCTCTTGGCCAGCTCGAAATCCTGGCTCACGCCGGCGCCGCCATGGGCCTGAACGGCATCGTCGATGATCCTCAGCGCCATGTTCGGGGCATAGACCTTGATCATGGCGATCTCGGCCGCGGCGGCCTTGTTGCCGGCCTTGTCCATCATGTCGGCGGCCTTGAGGCAGAGGAGGCGCGACATGTCGATGTCGATCCGCGCCGCCGCCACTCGCTGCTCCCAGACGCTGTGCTCCATCAGGCGCTTGCCGAACGCGACCCGCGACTGGAGCCGCTGGACCATGGCCTTCAGCGCTTCCTCCGCGACCCCGATGGTGCGCATGCAATGGTGGATCCGGCCCGGCCCGAGCCGCCCCTGGGCGATCTCGAACCCGCGGCCCTCGCCGAGCAGCATGTTCGACGCCGGGATGCGAACGTCCCTGAGCTCGATCTCCATATGGCCGTGGGGCGCATCGTCATAGCCGTAGACGGTGAGGGCGCGCTCGACGGTGACTCCGGGCGCGTCGAGCGGCATCAGCACCATCGACTGCTGGCGGTGCTTCTCGGCCCCCGTGTCGGTCTTGCCCATGACGATGGCGACCTTGCATCGCGGATCGCCCGCGCCCGACGACCACCATTTGCGGCCGTTGAGGACATATTCGTCGCCCTCACGGCGGATCTCGCACCGGATGTTGGTCGCGTCGGAGGAGGCGACGCCCGGCTCTGTCATCAAGAAGGCGGAGCGGATCTCGCCGTTCATCAGCGGGCGCAGCCACTGCTCCTTCTGCTCGCGGGTGCCGTAGCGGTGGAAGACCTCCATGTTGCCGGTATCGGGCGCGGAGCAGTTGAAGACCTCACTCGCCCAGCCGATCCGCCCCATCTCCTCGGCGCAGAGCGCATATTCGAGGTTGGTCAGCTGGGTGCCCTCGAACTCGAAGCTCTCGTCGACGTGACGGAGCGCTTGGCCCGGCGGCATGAACAGGTTCCACAGGCCCGCCGCCTTCGCCTCGGGCTTGAGTTCCTCGATCACCTCGATCGGCTGCCAGCGGTCGCCGGCATTGAGCTGGTCCTTGTAATCCTTGTTCCTCGGCCGAATCCGAGTCTCGATGAACTCGCGAACCCGGTCGCGGTAAAAAGCCTGCCGTTCCGTAAGGTCGAAGTCCATTCGGCCGGATTCCTTCGTCTGCTGCGTCGCCCCCCGCTGCCAGAAAGCGCGGTTTCGCGCCAGTGGGGGGTGGAACGTCCGCCGTTGCGCGGACGTTACGGCTCCGTGTCAAGCGTCTCCCCCAATTTCATGATGCTCACCCGGGTGGGCTTCGCCGCCCGGGGGCTGCTCTATCTCATCATCGGCTATCTGGCTCTGAAGCTGGGGCAGGCGAAGGATGCGGGCGGGGCGCTGGAGCATGTCTCCCGCGAAGCCGGCGGGCTCGTCCTCGGGGCGCTTGCGCTCGGGTTCGTGGCCTATGGGATCTGGCGGGTAGCCGACGCGGTCTTCGACGCCCAGAACAAGGGCAGGGACGCCAAGGGGATTGCCGGCCGGGCGGCGGGCGCTCTGAGCGGCCTCATCCATCTCGGCCTCGCCTTCACGGCGGCGAAGCTCGCCACCGGAGGAGGCTCGGGCGGCGATTCGAGCGACAGCGCCGAGAGCGGAGCGGCGGCGGCGATGAGCCTTCCGGGCGGCGACCTCCTCCTCTACGCGGTCGCCGCGATCCTCGCCGTCGCGGGGGCGGCGCAGCTCGTCATCGCGGCGAAGCGGGGCTTCTGCAAACATCTGGCGCCGCAAGCGAAGGACAAATGGTGGGTGATCGCCGCCGGCACCGGCGGCCATGCCGCGCGCGGAGTGATCTTCCTCGCCGCCGGATGGCTGGTCTTCAACGCCACCCGCCATCACCAGGCCGAGGAGGCCGGAGCGCTCGGCGACGCACTGACCAGCCTTCCCGACTCGCTTCGGGCGGCCGTCGCCGCGGGCCTGTGCCTGTTCGGGATCTACAGTCTGATCGAAGCGCGTTACCGGATCATCCCCGATCCGGACGTGAAGCACCGGGTCGCCGGCGCCTTCACATGAGCCGCGAAGGCATCTTCCCAACTTTCTGAAAGAACAAAGGGCCGGCGCGACGCCTGCTCGGCGATGCAGGGGCGCGAAGCCTGACGGGCGACCCGGCATTGTCGCCCAGCAAGGTCGGTGCCGGGGGGCCACCGGCACGGAAGATGCGTGTGCACGGAACTTCGACATTCGGGAGCGCCCCCTTGACTTATGTTCAGCATACTTATAAGTAGTATGCGCATAAGGAGTTGAGATGAGTCGCCACGCCTTCGAAAACTATGAAAAACCCTCGGTCACGGCCGACCTGGTGCTCATGTCCGTTCGCGGCGGCCGCCTCGCGGCGCTCCTGCAGAAGCGGGAGCAGGCGCCCGAAACGGGCAAGTGGGCGCTCCCGGGCGGATTTGTGGGGATCGAGGAAGGCCTCGACGCGGCCGCGGAACGGGTGCTGGCGGACAAGGCCCGCATGGCCGGCGCCTGGATCGAGCAGCTCTACACGTTCGGAGATCCGCGGCGAGACCCGCGCGGGCGGGTGATCACCGTCGCCTATTTCGCGCTTCTGCCGGAGGAGAGATTCGGACCGGCGCTGACCTGCGCCCCGGACCTCAGGCTCGCGCAGGTCCAGGTCGCCTGGCAAGGGGAGACGGGCGGGCCGGCGAGCGCCCTCGGCGAGGACGGACGGAGTCTTCCGCTCGCCTTCGACCACGCCGAAATAATCGGCCTCGCGGTCAAGCGCCTGCGCGGCAAGCTCGATTATTCCGACATCGCCTTCGCCCTCCTGCCGGAGCTTTTCACCCTGCGCGAGCTGCAGCAGGTGCATGAGGCGATCCTTGGACTTCCACTGAACAAGCCCGCGTTCCGGCGCCGGCTGCTCGATAGCGGCCGCCTCATCGCGACCGGTCGCCGGGAGGCCGGCACCGGTTTTCGACCCGCCGAACTCTATCGACACGATCCGCGCTGAAGAAAGGACCTGATCAATGGCCACCATCCGCAATTTCGGTTTCGCCGCCTTGCTGCGCAGCGAGGCGAGCAGCTACGTCATCGGCTACCGCTCGGGACGAGTGGTGCGGGCGGGCCGCGGCCTCGCCTTCTGGTTCCGGCCCCAGCGCGCCAGCATCGCCGAGCTGCCGATGGACGACCGCGACACCGCCTTGTTCGTCAAGGGGCGGAGCAAGGACTTCCAGGACGTCGCCGTGCAGGGCCGCATCAGCTGGCGGGTCGCCGATCCGCAGCGGCTCGCCGAGCGGGTCGATTTCACCATCGGGCTCTTCACGGGCTCCCATAATGGCGATCCGATCGATCAGATCGAAAGCCGCTTCGGCGGCCTCGCCCACCAGGCTGCGGCCCAGTATCTGATGGAATCGCCGGTTCGGGATCTCCTCGACGCGGGGCTCGAGCCGCTCCGCCAGCGGATCGAGGCCGCCTTGGTCAACTCGCCGGCGCTCAGCGAGATGGGGGTCGAGACGATCACCGTGCGGCTGAGCAGCATCGCTCCGTCGAGCGAGTTGGAGCGGGCACTGCAGACGCCGACCTTCGAGGCCCTCCAGCAGAAAGCCGACGAGGCTATGTTCGAGAGGCGGGCACTTGCGGTCGAAAAGGAGAGGGCGATCGCCGAGAACGAGCTCGCCAACAAGGTCGAGCTGGCGCGGCGCGAGAAGCAGCTGATCGCCGAGGAAGCCGAGAACCAGCGCGCCCGGGCCGTCGCCGCGGCCGAGGCGGGGCAGGTCGCCGCCGCGGCCGAAGCGG
>DASVTN010000080.1:0-12807 GCA_036387555.1 Allosphingosinicella sp.
GCCGATGTCGAAATCGTAGCCGGCGCCGATGCCGTAGACGATCCCGCTGTCGCTGCCGTCGTTGTTGTTGCCCGGGCCGTCGCCGCGGACATGGTCCCAGCCGCCATGGATTTCGGCGCGGAAACCTTCGGCCGAAGCCGGCGCGGCGGCGGCGGCGAGAACGGCCACGGAGGCCAACGCATACAGAACGGTCTTCATTTCAATCTACTCCCTGACCGCGCCGGCAACGGCCGGGGCGGAGATTTCATGGTTGGTTGCGCTTCTTCCGGACCGGGGCGCCGCTCGAAGGCTCGGGCGGGACCTGGTCCGCAGCCGGGAAGGACGGCGCCAGGCAGGATGAGGAAGATCCTCGTGGACGGTACAGTTACTCAAACCGTCCCTGCCTGGCTCCAGCCTCCCCGGCTGGTGAGACCCTTCTGGCGGAGCGCTGTGGCTGGCGGATTGCGCCCCAAGTTGAAATTGGTTTCAATTGTTACAGCCGGTAGGGTCCTTCAGCGTCCGCCGTCGGCCTCCGGATTGCGGACGATCGCCGCCGGTGCCACATCCTCACCGGCGCACCGATCGAAGCCTGGAAGCGAGTGATGGCGGATCCCAACTCCCGGGCGGTCGATCCCGGCTTCAAATTGTGGCAGATCGCCGACGTCCGGTGGGTACACTGCCCCCGGTGCGACGGTCCGGCGCGGCTGGCCGGCCGCCGACTGAGCTGCACCCGCTGCGCTTTCGTCGAAGGCGGCCCGAAACAGGGCCGGCGCAGGCTCAAGGCGGTCATGACCTCGAAGAACAGCCCGAAATGCGACAACAGGTCGTGCGGCGCACCGATCCCGAACCACGGGCCCCCGGTCCGGGGCGGCGGCTCGGACGAATTGAACGTCCGCATCGTCTGCCCGACCTGCGGTCATGTCGGCGACTATCCGGCGGTGCCGATCGAGCCGCTCGATGTACGAAAAGCGCATTCCGCCCTGCGCCTCTTTCGCTCCTGGCCCAGCGGTACGCCTTACCTGCGCCGGCGGATCGGCGCGCACACCCTGATCGTCTACAACCAGCAGCATTTGGAAGCGCTTGAACGCTGGCTGGGGGCGGAGCACCGCCAGCGCGGCCCTGTTGCCGGACTGACGATGATGGCGCGCCTCCCCCGCTGGATGAAGGCCGCTCGCGCCCGGGAAGATGTTCTGAAGGCGCTGGCGGAGCTGAGAGAGAAAGCGGAATCCGAAGGATTGTGGTGAAGGCGCGGAAGACCCTCGGGCCTGCCGGCGCTTGTAATGTAGGAATTCGTATGTTCCCAATCCGTTCTCCCCCGAATTTTCCGGGTGCGAGCAACGGAGACGATCATGGACGCCGGACTTTTCAAGGACCTTCACCTGCGTACGATTCCCGCAGGGACCGACCTCATTCACACGTCCGGCTATTTCGAGCGCGGCAAGGGTGCCGCCCGTTACGTTCGCGCGGCCGATCAGAACGCCATCTCAAGCAACGGGCGGGACATCATCTCGGCCGCGTACAACAACGGCAGTGGCGGCCGGACCCTGGCCGAGGCGACCGCCGCCGTGGAGAAGGAGGAGATGCGCTGGCGCAAGAAAGACGGCGCCGGC
The DNA here is from genome assembly GCA_036387555.1 of Allosphingosinicella sp. GTDB lineage: Bacteria > Pseudomonadota > Alphaproteobacteria > Sphingomonadales > Sphingomonadaceae > Allosphingosinicella. The sequence continues at coordinate 1,590 of DASVTN010000080.1, forward strand.
TCCTGGTTCGAGATCGCCGAGCAGCAGCCCGACCCCTACATGTTCGGCGCGAGAGGGGGCGCCTACGTCAACGAGTCCACCGGGGTCGCTTTCCCCGCCGCCGGAGCGCCGGATCCCGATCCCTATGTCCCGCCTGACAACGACGACACCGCCGCCTTGCAGGCGCTGCTCGATTTTACGTTCTTCTGGGGCCGGTACAACAGGCGCAACCAGCATCTGAGCTGGGGCGCGGGGGATTTCAGGACGACGAAGCCGCTCTACGTCGGTCGCGGCTTCGGCTATGTGAACCCGCACATAAGGGGCGTGGGAACGAGCCCCGGCCAGGGCTATGGCGGAACCCACATCTGGTCCGATCACGACGGCCCGTGCCTCGCCGTCTCGGGCGCGTTCCTGGGGCGCTTCGAAGAATTCTCGATCACCGGCCCGCTGTTCGCGCCGATCGGCGGCAAGCAGCTCGGCAATGCGAGCGGCACACCCTTGGCCGACGATCTCGAAGCCGCCAATTGGGACGACGACAGCGCCCGGCCCGGCACGCTCCACTCCAGGCGCTACTCACCCTGCGCCGGAATCGCGATCGATCCCTACATGGGCTCGAAGGCAGCCGATTATTATAACGAATCGAACGCCTCCACCCTGCCGAAATGGGCGCCGACCACCGGCCGCGACGGCCATTATGGAGCCACCAACGCGAGCAGCGCCCTCGACTTCACGCGGCTCAGCATCCGTGGCTTCACGGCGGGCGTCGCGATCCAGCCGAGCGATTATGACGCGAACGGCGACTTCATGCGGTTCCACAGCTGCTCGTTCCATCGCAACGTCTACGGAATCTCCGTGGGAAACAGCCAGTCGCGGGGAGTCCACGTCGTCGACTGCACCATCACGACCGTCTTCGTCGGACTCACCTCGTCCACCCACGGCCAGCGGAACGGCCGCTTCAACGGCGCTATCACCAACCTGCAGATGGGCGAATGCATCAACGTGTTCGATTTCTCGAACCATCCGGCGGTCCTCGGCTCGACCACCTTCATCAACCTCTACTGCGAAAGCACCTACCGCATCGGCTATGTCGGGATCGGCGGCGGCACCGGCGGGCATTTGCGCTTCATCAATCCGGTCTTTGGAATGCACCTCGTCGACAGCGGCGGCCGAGGCAATCCGCACAGCTTCATCGGCAACCGGGGCGGGCAGGCCTCGCACATGCAGGTCACGTTCGAAGGCGGCGGCGCGGATCACTACGGCCCGGTCTTCCCGGTCGCGTGCCGGCTGGAGGTGCGAGGCGACTTCCAGATGTTCAACGCGACCCAGAGCACGCCCTACGACGGGGGCACGGAGCTTTATAAGCGCTTCGCCCACAATGCGACGGCCGGCGGCTTCATCCCCTCCTACCTCTCCACCGAGGGGCGGGAATTCGATCTGTCCTACTTCGCTCACGACCTCGACGGGGGAGCCAACAACACGCCGGTCCGGCTCGACGGCCGCTACGCCAGGGTCCATGGGGGGCCGCAATGGGCTCCGATCCTCGAAGCGCCGAACGGGGTGTCGCGGGAGCGTCTCCCCAATCCGCAGGTACGCGGCCGCCTCGACAAGGGGCTTTTCACCTCGAACAGCTATGTCGAATCGACCGGCGTCTGGACCTTCACGGTCAACCTGACGAAGGCCGAGGCGTCCCTACTCGGCATTCACAAGGGCGGCGTCCTGCTCAACGAGGACGACCAGGCCGTCTTCTGGATCAGCGATCGCACGGGCGGCCCCGGTTCCTGGCAGGTGACGGCGCAGAAGATGAACGGGCGCCGCGGCACCACGGACCTGATCGACCTTGCGGGCCTGACGAACGGATACGTCGTTTCGGTAGGAGGGCGGTGGATGTCGCCGGACACCCCGCATTTCTTTAGTGCGCAGCAACAGTCCAGCAGTTTGACCGCAGTGGCGCGGGATAATGGCGACTGGGCGGCGTGGACCTTCGCGGTAGGTGACCATATCCATGTGGATCCCTACGCCGACAGCTGGGCTACCGACCCGGAGATCACCGCGGTGTCGGCGGGTGCGCTGACCATCGCCGGGACGACGACCCGCACCGTCGCCAGGAAGCGGATCGGGGTCATGCGCCGGGCGCACCCTTGAGCTGAAGCGGGCGGTTTCGGCCCCCCGGCCGCGGCAAAAAAAGGCCCCGGCGGTTGTCACCGCCGGGGCCCAGTCGTTCCCGGGGGACGGGAGCGCGTCAGGCCAGCCGGCCGACCATCTGGATGGGCTGGGCCATGTTGAAATAATTGGGCGAGGTGGCCATCACGGCCTGGTGGATGTCCTCGAACTGCTCGCGGGTGCCGTCGCCGTCGAGGAACACCGTGTAGGTGAGGCGGCGGTAACCGGCCGGCACATTTTCATCGATGCCCAGGAAGCCGCGCAGGTCGAGCTCGCCCTCGGTCTCGATCCGGCACGAATCGAGAGTGATGCCGCGGATCGAGGCCTGGGCGACGTAGCCGACCATCATGCAGGCGTTGACCGCCGTCATCAGCAGCTCCTGCGGGTTGGGGGCGGAATTGGTGCCGAGAAGCTCGTGCGGCTCGTCCGAGACGATGGTGAAGCTGCGCGGGATGACCTCGCCGGCGAGGGTGTAGGAACCGATCTTGGTTTCGGAGCGGGTCTGGCCTTGCCACTCGGTCTTCACCTGGAAGGCGACCTGGCCGAGCCTGGGATTGTGCTCGACCTCGGCGACCGTCTGGTCGAGCGCGGCGAGATCGATGCCGTTTACCGGCGGCCTGATGGTGATGTCGAGCATGATGGAAGTCTCCACGGGTGATCAGCTGAAGGCCGGCGCGACCGCGGCGATGCGGTCCCGCGCGGCCTGGGAAAGTCCGGCCAAAGTGGCCGTGAACCTGGGGTGGACCATTCCCGAGCCGAGATAGGTCCAGCGCAGCGCCTGGTGCTGCTGCGCCTGCAGATGCTCGCGCCGCTGGTCGCCCAGCTTGCGGCCGGTGGCGCGCTCGAAGGCGTCGAGGTTGAGGCTGGCCTGCGCCGCGAGGCCGCCGTCGAGAAACGCGCCGATCGCGAGATAGCCGTCGATGGCGGCCATGATTCCGGCTTCGTCGCCGTCGTCGGCGAGAGCCTCCACGATCAGCGTGTCGAGCTTGGCGTGCTGCGCCTCCTCGATCCAGTGATGCTTGAGAAGGCTCTTGAACAGCGGGTCGAGCGTGCCGTCGTCGCGGACGGAGCCGGCATAATGGCTCTGCGTCATCCACTCGATCTGGAGGATGACCAGAGCCACCGACAGCGGGTCGTGGCTGAGCACCTCGGCGGCGATCGCCTCCGCCGGGCCGATCGCCTCGCAGGGCGTTCCGAAGGCCTCGGTGAAGCGCTGGTGGAAAAGCTTGAAGAGGTGGATGTGCTTGGCTTCCTCGCTGGCGAAGTTGAGGAGCGCGCGGATCCGATGGTCGTCGCCGTTCAGCTGCGGGCGGGCGTGGTCGAGCACGAAGGGGAGGATGAACTCCTCCACGAGGCCGAAGATCGTGAGATATTCGTGGCCGCGAATCTGGTTGAGGACGCGCTTCTCGTCGTCGCCGAGGAAGGGAATGGCGTCGGTGCGCGCAGGGGCTTCCGGCAGGAAGCGGCGGCTGAAGTCGAGCCTTGCTCCGGCGGGAAGGACGTCCTCGACCTGCCAGGCCGCTTTGACCGAGCTGGCGAGGACATCACTGAAGTCGAAAGCATGGTACATCTTGGGATCCCTCCCAGGTCGCGCCGCTCAGGCGAGCGTCGAGACGTGGGCGGGCTGCTGCATGGCGAGGACGGTCACGGCGCCGCTCAGAACGGCGGAGCTCGATCCCAGCGCGGCCGCGGCGAGCAGCACCAGCTGCAGGCGGCTCTTCTTGGCGTTGATGGCGGTCATTTCTGGTCTCCTGGTCGGCGCGGCGTCGATCGCCGCGACCTCGCCCTTCTGCATCCGCCACTTGTCCGGCCCATTCCGCGGCCGCGGGAAAATTGTGTCAATTGTTACAGAAAAGACGTTTCTGCGGCCGCCCGGCGCGGCTATATAGTCCGCGGCTGGGGAGTCTTGGGGATGGGGATGGCGGGAGAGGGCGACATCGCCTGCGTCGTTGCGAGCGTGATCAGCTCCTCGCTGAACTGCCTCCTGCTGCTCGACGAGAAGGGCGACATCCTCGAGTTCAACCGCGCCGCCGAGGAGGCTTACGGTTACGGCCGCGGCGAGGTCGTGGGCCGTTCGATCTGGACCCTCGTCGACCGCAACCCGTCCCGTGAGGAGGATGAGGACGCGCTCGAAGCCTATGTCGATTCGGGCGACGCGACGACCGGGCTTCGAGTCGTCGTCGACGTGCGGATGAAAAGCGGCGAGGTCGTCCCGCTCGAGATCAGCGTCACCTCGCTCGCGATCGGCGGGAATCGCCGCTTCCTCCTGAGCCCGCGAGATCTCTCGGCGCGGCGGGCGAACGACGAGCTGGCCGAATCGAGCCGGCGGCTCGAGCTCGCCGTCGAGGGCGCGAAGCTCGGCACCTGGACCTTCGACATCGCGACCGGACGCACGTGGTATTCGGACCGCTCGAAGTCGATGTACGGCCTCGCCCCGGACACCGAGATGAGCACCGCCGTCATCCGCGCCTCCGTCCATCCCGATCATTGGGAGGAGGTGTCCGACCCTTATCTGCACGGCTTCAAGCAGGACCGGGTGGAGGTCGAATACCGGGTTTGCTGCCCCGACGGATCCACCCGCTGGATCTACTCGCTGGGCGCGCTCAACCGCGATCCGAACGGGATCGCCCACAGCGTCAGCGGGATCCATCTCGACATCACGGACCGCAAGCAGGCCGAGGAGGAGCGCGACGAGGCCCGGCGCCAGCTCGACCTCGCCGTCGAGGGCGCCGGCCTTGGAATGTGGTCCGTCGATCCCCGGACCGGAGACGTCTGGCATTCGGAGCGGTCGCGGCGGCTGTGGGGAATGGACCCGGACATGCCGATCGACGCCGCGGTCCTCAAGGACTACGTCCACCCGGACGACTGGCCGGTGGTGCGCGAGCCCTACCGGCTGGGCTTCCCAGAAGACGTGGTTTCGCTCGAGCACAGGGTGATCTGGCCGACCGGCGAGATCCGCTGGCTCCACGCCCTCGGCCAGGCGCAGCGCGACCCTTCCGGCGCGGTCACGATGGTCACCGGCATCCATCTCGACATCACCGATCGCAAGCGGGGCGAGCAGGAGCTCGCGGAAACCCGGCGGCAGTTCGAGCTCGCGGTGGAAGGGGCCAATCTCGGCCTCTGGACGATCGATCCGAGGACCGGGGAAACCTGGTATTCCGCGCGCTCGCGCGAGCTCTACGGAGTGGACGGCGACATGCACCTCGACGGGAGGAGCCTCAGGGCCTTCATCCATCCCGACGATTGGGACATGGTCGCCGAATCCGCCCGCAACGGCTTTCCGTCGGACACCGTATCGCTCGAGCACCGGGTCAACTGGCCGACCGGCGACACGCGCTGGGTCCACTCGCTCGGAACCGTCGTCCGCGACGAAGAGGGGGAGGCGATCCTCGTCACCGGAATCCACGTCGACATCACCGACCGGAAGCGCGCCGAGCAGGAGCTCGCGCGCTCGCGCGACGCGCTCCACCAGTCGGAGAAGCTGGCCGCCCTGGGTTCGCTGCTCGCCGGAGTCAGCCACGAGCTCAACAATCCGCTCGCCGCCATCGTCGGTCAGGCCGAGATGCTCCAGGAAGACAGCGTCGGAACGCCGTTCGAGGTTCGCGGGAAGAAGATCGGGGCGGCCGCCGAGCGCTGCGCCCGGATCGTCCAGACCTTCCTCGCCATGGCCCGGCAGAAGGACGCCCAGCGCAGCCTCGTCGACGTCAACGAAGTCGTCGCGACGGCGCTCGAGATCGCCGAATACGGGCTTCGAACGGCCGGCATCGGCGTTCGGGTCACTCTGGGATCTATGCTGCCCAGGGTGCTCGGCGACCGCGACCAGCTCCATCAGGTGCTGGTCAACCTGATCGTCAACGCCCAGCACGCGATGCAGGGCGGCGAAGCTTTCGATAAAACCCTGACCGTCAGGACCTCGGTCAGCCGGAGCGGGGAAGTGCTGCTCGACGTCGCCGACACCGGGCCGGGCGTGCCGGACAAGCTCAAGGGGCGGATCTTCGATCCCTTCTTCACCACCAAGCCGCAAGGGGTCGGCACCGGCGTCGGCCTCTCCTTCTCGCACGGCATCATCGAGGCCCATGGCGGGACCATCGCCCTCGAGCCGAGCCGCCGCGGCGCGCATTTCCGGATCGCCCTGCCGGCCGCCGCCGAGAGCGATCTCGTGGCGGTGCCGATCGCCGCGGAAACCGCCGCCGAATCCTCGGGCGGAGGCCGCGCCCTCGTCGTGGAGGACGAAGCCGACGTCGCCGACACCCTGTGCGAGCTGCTCGAGCGCGAGGGCTACAGCGTCACCGTCGCCTCCGACGGCGCCGCCGCGCTGATGGCGATCGATCGCGGCGAGTTCGACCTCATCCTCTCGGACCTGAGGATGCCGGGCGTCAGCGGGCCCGATCTCCACGCGCGGCTTTCCGAAACCAAGCCGCACATGATCGACCGGATGGGCTTCGTCACCGGAGACACACTGGGCTCCAGCATGGACGATTTCCTGCGCGGCTGCGGCCGCCCGGTGCTCGAAAAACCGTTCACCAAGGTCGGGGTCCGCTGTCTGATCGCGTCCATCCTCCAGCCAAGGGTAGAAGCATGAACGAAGCCGCAATCGCCGCCCATATCGTCGTCGTCGACGACGACGAGGACGTCCGCTCCACCGTCGCGGAATATCTGCGCCGCAACGGCCTCTCGGTCAGCGAGGCGGACGGCGGCGCCGCCCTTCGCGAGCTGATGGCGACCCGGCCGATCGACCTCGCCCTGCTCGACATCAACATGCCGGGCGACGACGGCCTCACCCTGGCCCGCGAAATTCGAGGTTTGGGCGATGCCGGGATCATAATGCTGACGGCCAAGACCGACGACGTCGACCGCATCGTCGGCCTCGAGATTGGCGCCGACGACTACATCACCAAGCCCTTCAACCCCAGAGAACTCCTAGCCCGAGTAAAAGCCGTGCTGAGGCGGGCGACCCGCGGCGGCGAGGCGCCGGCGACGATGGGCCGCGAGGTACAGATGGGCAAGTGCCGGCTCAATCTCGACACCCGCAAGCTGTTCGAGGCGGACGGAAGCGAAGTCCCGATCACCTCGATGGAGTTCGACCTGCTCAAATGCTTCGCCGAGCATCCCCGCCGGGTGCTCAGCCGCGACCAGCTTCTCGACCTGGCGCACAACAAGGAGATGGAGGCTTTCGACCGCTCGATCGACACGCGCATCGCCCGGATCCGCCGAAAGATCGAGCGCGACCCCGCAAAGCCCGAATGCCTGAAGACGGTCCGCGCCGCCGGCTACGTCTTCAACCCCGATTGCGGCTGAGGCCGCCCGCCGACCTCCGCACGGGACATGCTGAACTCGTTTCAGCATCCAGTCCGGAGGCTCGCCGAGAGCATGGACGCCGGACCCTGAAACAAGTTCAAGGTGACGCCCGCGGCGGCACGGCCGTCGGCGCAAGCTTCGGAAACCTGTCCCGGCCCGTCATGCTGAACTCGTTTCAGCATCAAGTCCGGAGATCCCGCCGAGAGATGGACGCCTGGACCCTGAAACGAGTGCCGATTGCGCAGTTTACAAACCCTGTTCGATAGCAGCGTCGAACCGGCAAGCCAGCTGGAGAAAATCGTCACCCCAGCCGCTGGAAAGTGACACCTCCTGTATTGGGCCAGTGGGCGCGAACAGCGCTCGGAGTTCTTGCACCGATGGGTCGGCGGCAAGCTGATCCATCTCGGCTAGTGCTTCGCGCTCGTTGTCCCAACGGCTCCACGAAAAGTCGTTGCCGGGTCGAGCGAGCAACGCCCGCGCGTCCGCGAGCACTGCGAGTAATCTGTCGTGGCTCACTCCGGCTTCTCCACCGGCTTATGCTTCACCAGCGTCCCGGCGCGCTCGCGGAAGCGCGCCGGATCGTCGTCGCACTCTAAGTTCAGGGTGACGCCCGCGCCGGCAGTACCTGGCAGCCTAAAGCTGCACCCACACCCCCGGCTTGAGGCGGCGCTCGCCCCAGCGCAGGCCGTCGCCCCCGCCGAACTGGCCTTCCGCGCAGATGCGGAGGGCCACGGGGCTTCCGTAGCCGGCGCTCTGGCGCGGGCTGACCCAGCTTCCGGCGCTCCCGTCCCAGATCTTCACCTCGTCGTCGGCAAGGACGAGAGCGGTCACCTCATGATAGATGTGCTCGCCGTCGAGCCAGTGGCACGACACGTCTTCGCCGCTCCACTTGGCCTGCCACTGCTCGGAAGCATCGGCGGTATAGCGCTGGACGAGCTGGGCCGGGAAGGCGGTGAGGCCGCGGGCGCGGAACGCCTCGGTCGCGAGCGCCGCATGGGCTCCGCAGTCGATCGTCTTGCGCTTGACCACCTCGCACCAGTGCATGGGCCAGGGGGAGGGGCCCCATTTGTATTTGGCGCGCAGCCAGCGTGGGCCGCTGGTCAGCTCCGCGCCGTTGAGCTGCGCGTAATCCATCGCCGTCACCCACTGGCGGGCGATCTCGCAACAGGCCGTTCCATGGTGGGAAAGGACGCTATTGGGAAATTCACTCCAGCGGTCGCTCGGCAGCGGCGCCGGTTCCCCCGAATCCGGCCGGACGTCGATCCGCGCCTCAGCCTCTGCCAAATACATAGGACATGCTCCTGTCATAACCGCCGGCGTCGCAAAAGATCAGCATGTCGCCCGCCTTGGTGCCTTCCGGCAGCGAGACGTTGGAAGCGACGATGTCATGCTCCATGCAGAGCCGGCCCATCAAATGGGTCTTGCCGCGCCCGAGCGGCTGGAGGGCTCCGGTCGTCCCGCACTGGCGCAGGATCCGGTGGGGCTGGAAGGCGTACATCGGAAGCTCGGCGATCGAGCCGTCGACCACCGCCTCGACCATGTTGTCCTCATGCTCCTGGATTTCCAGGATGCGCATTGCAAGCGCCATCGACGGCTGGGCCATCGCCTTGCCGGGTTCGGAAACGACCTGGCGAACGCCGGGAAGAATCGCCCGCACCGTCTGGACCGCTCGCTCGAACTTGCTTTCGTCGTCCGAATGCCAGTCGTCCGGGAACCAGCCGCCGCCCATGTCGAGGACCTCGATCCGGCGGCCGCTGAGGGCCTCGATCGACCGGCACCATTTCAGCATGGATTCGAAAAGGTGCCACCATTGGGCCACTCCGATATTGGAGCTGGCCATGTGGAAGTGGATACCGAAAGCGGTGTCCTGCGGAAGCCGGCCGACCGCGTCGATCAGCTTGCCGAACGTCTCGGGGCTGTCGAGGGGGATCCCGAAGCGGGAGACCACATTCGGGGTGCGGATCCTCACTCCGACATGCTTCGCCGCCATTTCGCCCGCGCGAATTGCCGTCACGCAGCGGTCGAGATCGGCGACGCTGTCGCAGAAGACGGCGTGCATCCGCTCCGTCGGCATCATCCCTTCGGGCCACCATTTGCCGGGGCCGTTGAGGATCACCTGGTCGGTGCGGAAGCCGATCTCGATCGCCTTGTGCGCTTCCGCGAGGCTGATGCACTCGGCGTAGAAGCCGTTCTCCAGCGCCAGCCGGATCAGCCTGTCGTCGGGATTGGTCTTGATCGAATAGCCGCTCACCACCTGCACCTCGTTGGTGCTCAGGCGATGGGCGCGGGCCGCGGCCCGCTTGAACAGGCCCTCGGCCGTCTTCTCGAAGAACAGGAATTGCGGCGTCTGCAGGGTGTCGAGCTCCATCGCGCCGATGTCGCTGAGGTAGACTTCGGGAACGTCCGGCTTGCCGTCCGCCTCCTTCTCCGCCTCCTCGCTCACCAGGCCGATCAGCTCCGCGTCCGCCTTGTGCAGCCGCTCGGCGAGCGAGGTGAGACCGGAAGGGTGCTTCATCGAATGGCCGACCGCTCCGGCGAACGGCTCGGGCAGGGCCGGAAGCGGATATTCGGCGCGTACGGGGACTTCGAGCACGACCCTGGTGAACTCGGCCGCTTCAGCTTCCGCGGGCCTCGCCCTCATTCCGGTCGCCCCCTGCACCAGCAGTGCGGGAAGGTTGTGCCCGCCGATCGTCGCGCCGTGCACCCAGGCGGGGAAGCGGGGGTTCATTTCGAGGAGCCAGCATTGGTCGGCGGCGTCGCGGACCATCTCGAGCTCGCCGCCGCCGGTCCAGTTCAGCTCCTTCACGATCCGGCGAAGCTCCTTCTCGAACGCCGCATCGACGGGCCCGATATCGCCGGCCCAGGTCTTGCCCTCGGCCGTGACGTCGCGCTTGCGCATCGCCACGCAGGCCAGCAGCTCGCCTCGGTAGGCGGCGAGCATCACCGATTCCTCGTAGCCGCTGACATGCGCCTGAAGGAACAATTTCTCGGTCGACCAGACCTTGGTGAGGGCCGCGCGGGCGGCGACGAAGCTGTCCCAGCCGGGCACCCGGGCCGCGTCGTAATAAGGGCCCTTGAGCCAGACCCGCCAATTATGCTCGCGGCAGAATGCGTGAAGCTCCCAATCCGAAAGGTCGCTCGAGACGAAGGGCGGGATCTTGACGGGAAGCCCCTCATGGGCCTCCACCGCCGGCTTGGCGATCCGCTTCAGCGCCGCCGCGGGCGGAGCGAGCAGATTGGGGTGGCCGTCGGGAAAGACGGAGGCGAGCCACATCGCTTCGAGGTCGCTGCCGGAGATCCACAGCGCTCCCCCGTCCAGCACGTCCTTGACCCGCTCGGCATAGAGATCGAGGTCGAGCTCGTCCCAGGGCCGCTGGATCCACAGATCGTCGAGGTCGTGCCAGTGAATCCCGGACACCCGGTTATTGTATTCGACGCCAATCAGGGTTGCATTGGGATAGCCCAGACGCAAAGAGCGAACGATGCCGACGCCAGGCTGCGGGTTGCCTCCGCCATAGAGGCCGCTAACATATACTTTCATTTTTCTTCCAGGCAGCAATGACTATTCGCCGGAACGGCGGTCATTTGAGTGGGAACGGTTCTGCTATTTCATAGTTCAGCTTGGGAAGCTGCTGTGATTATATAACGGAACCAATACATTAACCAAGGTTAAGATGAACGAATATTTTATAAAACAACTAAGCAAGGGCGTTCCGGTTCCGTCACCATCGAACGGCCCCGTCTATCCCAGCTATGTGGACCTCGATCCTTTCATCGACGT
>DASVTN010000081.1:0-18720 GCA_036387555.1 Allosphingosinicella sp.
GCGCCGCACTTCCTCGCCGAGCGCCTCGATGTCCGAGCTGCTCGCCTTGCCTAAGTTGAGCAGGAAGTTGCAATGCTTTTCAGAGACTTGGGCATCGCCGATCATGAGGCCGCGGCAGCCCGCCTCGTCGATCAGCTTCCAGGCCTTCGTGCCCGGCGGGTTCTTGAAGGTCGAGCCTCCGGTGCGGCTCCTGAGCGGCTGGCTCGCCTCGCGCTCGGCGGCGATCCGGTCCATCTCGGCGCCGATCGCGGAGCGCTCGCCCGGCGCGCCCTGGAACAGGGCTTCGACCACGACCGCTCCTTCGGGCAGCGCGCTGTGCCGGTAGGTGTAGCCGAACCGCTCGCGAGGCCAGGTTTCCACCCGGCCGTCGCGAAGCACGAGGGTCGCCTCGACCAGAACATCGGCGACCTCACGGCCGTAAGCGCCCGCGTTCATCCGCACCGCCCCTCCGGCGGTGCCCGGGATCCCGCGCAGGAATTCGAGACCGGCGATGTCCGCGTCGCGCCCCTTCGAGGCGACGGTGATCCCCATCGCGCCGCCTCCGGCCCGCACCCGGTTGCCCGGCTCGACCCGGACGTGGCTCATCGCCTTGGGCAGCCGCACCACCACCCCCGGCACGCCGCCGTCGCGAACGATCAGGTTGGAGCCGACGCCGACGGGCATGACCGGCACCGCCGGATCGAGCTCGCGGAGGAATCGGGCGAGGTCTTCGACGTCGTCCGGCCGGACCAGCCATTCGGCCGGACCGCCCGTGCGGAACCAGATGAAGTCGGCGAGCGAGCCCTTCGGCTCGATCGAGCCGCGCGGCGCGGGGACAGTCACTCGCCTCGCGGGCTTTGCCGGTAGCTCGCCAGCCGGGGGGGCGAGTGACTGTCCCCTTTCGCCAAGGCCGCTCATTTCTCGCGCCTCGCGCAGGCGATCCCGTCGGCGAGGCCGGCCGCCCATTTGGTGATGTCGCCGGCGCCGAGGCAGATCACCATGTCGCCGGCCGCGGCGAGGTCGCGAAGGTTCAGGCAAAGCTCCTCAACGTCCGCGACCGCCTTGACCGCGCGGTGCCCGCGCTGCTTCAGGCCGTCGGCGAGGGCGTCGGAATCGACGCCTTCGATCGGGTCCTCTCCGGCGGCATAGACGGGCGCCACGTAGACGATGTCGGCATCGTTGAAGGCGCCCTGGAACTCTTCCATGAGGTCGCGAAGGCGGGTGTAGCGATGCGGCTGAACGACGGCGATCACCCGCCCCTGAGCGCCTTCCCGGGCCGCGGAGAGGACGGCGCGGATCTCGGTCGGGTGATGGCCGTAATCGTCGATGATCGTCGCGCCCCCGATCTCGCCCACCTTCGTGAAGCGCCGCTTGACGCCGCCGAACTTCTCGAAGCCCCGGGCGATCGTCTCGTTCGGGATACCGAGCTCGGCGGCGACTCCGATCGCGGCGAGCGCGTTCTGGACGTTGTGCCGCCCCGGCATGGGCAGTTCCATGTCGGAGATGAGGGTGACGTTCCCCGACCGGTCACGAAGCGAGACGTCGAACCGGTTGCCGCCCGGCACCGGCCGGACATTCTCGCCCCGCACGTCCGCCAGCGCGGCGAAGCCGTAGGTCACCACCCGCCGGTCGCGAAGGCGCGGGATGATCGTCTGGACCTCGGGATGATCGACGCAAAGCAGGGCGGCGCCGTAGAAGGGCACGTTCTCGACGAACTCGACGAAGGCGTCCTTCACCTTCTCGAAGGAGCCGTAATGGTCGAGATGCTCGGGATCGATATTGGTGACCACCGCGACGGTGCCGTCGAGGCGCAGGAAGCTGCCGTCGCTCTCGTCGGCCTCGACCACCATCCAGTCGGACGTGCCCAGACGGGCGTTCGAGCCGTAAGCGTTGATGATCCCGCCGTTGATCACGGTCGGATCGATCCCGCCGGCGTCGAGCATCGCGGCGATCATCGAAGTCGTCGTCGTCTTGCCGTGGGTCCCGGCGACCGCGACGGTCGACTTGAGCCGCATCAGCTCGGCGAGCATCTCCGCCCGCCGGACGACCGGGATCCGTCGCTCATAGGCGCAGACCAGCTCGGGATTGTCCTTCTTGATGGCGGTGGAGATCACCACCACGGCGGCGTCGCCCAGATTGTCCGGATGATGGCCGACCTTGACCGGTATCCCCGCCTTGCGCAGCCCTTCCACGACATAGCCTTCGGCGACGTCGGAGCCCTGAACCCTGTAGCCCAGGATGTGCATCACCTCCGCGATCCCGGACATGCCGATCCCGCCGATCCCGACGAAATGAATGGTGCCGATGTCCTTGGCGACCCCTTTCATCCCCCGGCCCGCCATCAGGCATAGGCTCCGTTCGGAATGGGGGTGAGGATCATCTCCTCCGCCGGCAGCGCATCCGCGCCGAGGTCGCGCCCGGTCAGCTCGACGAGGTCGGCCAGGTCGCTGGCGGCGTTCGGCCGCCCGATCGCCCAGGCACGGGCCGCCGCATTGGCGAGCGCCGCCGGCTCCAGCCCGAGCTTCTGCATCTGCTTGGCGAGCTCGACGGGAGCGAAGTTCTTCTGCGTGATCATCCGGGCGCCCCCGGCCTTCGCCATTTCGCGGGCGTTGGCCGTCTGGTGGTCGTCGGTCGCGGACGGCAGCGGGATGAGGATGGCCGGACGGCCGGCCACGGTCAGCTCGGCGATGGTCGAGGCGCCGGCCCGGGCGACGACGAGGTGGGTCCAGGCGATCTTGTCGGGCATGTCCGGGATGTAGGTGGCGAGCTCGGCCGCGATGCCGAGGGCCGCGTAGCGGGCGCGGACGCTTTCGATATCCTCGGCCCGGCATTGCTGGGTCACCTGGAGCCGGCGTCGGAAATGCTCGGGCAGCAGGCCGAGCCCTTCGGGGACGACTTGGGAGAGGATGGTTGCGCCCTGGCTGCCGCCGGTGACGAGCAGGCGGAACACGCCTTCGTCCGTCAGCTCCGGATAGGGCTGCTGGCGAAGCGCAAGCACCTCGTCCCGCACCGGGTTGCCCACCAGATGGGTCTTGCTTTCGCGGCTCCTGGCGAGCCGCTGGACGTTGGGATAGGCGGTGGCGATCGCGTCGACCCGGCCCGAAACGATCCGGTTGACCCTGCCGAGCACCGCATTTTGCTCATGAATCAGGGTCGGAATGCCATCGCGATGCGCCGCCATCAAGGCGGGTAGCGCGGGATAGCCGCCGAAGCCGATCACCGCGGAAGGCTCGAACGTCTCGTAGAGCCGGGAGGCCATGGCCCGCCCGGTGAAGATCTTGCCGATCGCCCTGAGCCACCCCACGGGTCCGCCGCCGAGGCGTCCCGCCGGAAGGATATGTACCGGCACCCCTTCGAACAGGCCCGGTATGCGGGCTCCGCGATCGTCGGTGACCAGCGCGACCCGGTGCCCGCGCCGCATAAGTTCCTCGGCCAAAGCGTGGGCCGGGATCATGTGCCCGCCGGTGCCGCCGGCGGCGAGGACGTAGTGGCGGCTCAGCATCGTCTTCCTCCATCCCTCCCCGAGCTTGCTCGGGGAGGGGGACCAGGCGAAGCCTGGTGGAGGGGAGATTCGGAGTCGGCATTTCCCCTCCGCCACGACGCTTTGCGCCCCGGTCCCCCTCCCCGAGCAAGCTCGGGGAGGAATTCAGGTGGATGTCCATTCATCGCCCGCTCCATTTCACGACGTAGGGCGAGCGGTGCAGGTAGGGGTTCCGCCTCGTGAAGGCGAGAAGCAGCCCCATTCCGATCGAGAGTGCGACCATCGACGATCCGCCGTAGCTGATGAAGGGCAGCGTCATGCCCTTGGAAGGCGCGATCTGGACGTTCACGGCCATGTTGATCAGCGCCTGGAGGCCGAACTGGCAGACGAGGCCGGCGGCGGCCAGCACGATGAACTTGTCCTCCTCGTGGAGCAGCCGGATGAGCACCCGGGCGACGATCACCAGGTAGATGATCGCGATGGCGAGGCAGGCGATGATCCCGAACTCCTCGCCGATCACCGAGAAGATGTAGTCGGTGTGCGGCTCGGGCAGCTGGAACTTGCGCGATCCCGCGCCCGGGCCGGCGCCGAACAGGCCGCCCGCGGTGAGCGTTCGAAGCGCCGACTCCGTCTGGTAGGTGTCGTGCTCGGCGCCCGCGAAGAGGAAGGCGTCGATCCGGGTCGTGGCGACGGGATAGAAGAAATAGGCGAGGACGATGCCCGCCAGGCCCGCCAGCCCGAGCAGCCCAAGGGTCCGAAGAGAAGCGCCGGAGAGGGTGAGAAGCATCACCCAGGCCGAAGCGAAGATGATCGTCTCGCCGAAATTGGGCTGCTGCATGAGCAGCAGGGCGATGAGGCCGGTGCAGATGCCGGAGAGCGGAACCACCGGCAGGCTCGAATCCTGTTCCTTCAGTGAAAGCAGCCAGGCGATGGAGACTATGTAGAGCGGCTTGAGGAATTCGGACGGCTGGAATTGCGCGAAGCCCAATCCGAGCCAGCGACGGGCCCCGTTGACCTCGACCCCGAAGATTGGAACGAGGAACAGCAGGGCGGTGAAGAAGAGCGTTCCGACGAGGCACCAGCGCTTGGCCTTGGTCCTGGGCAGCATCGACACCGCGATCATCACCGGCAGCGCGACGATGATCCAGACCAGCTGGCGGTAGAAATAGTGGAGCGGCGTGTAGCTCACTCCGCCCCCCGACAAGCGCTGCCCGGCCGCCGGAGAGGCGGCGGCGACGGCGATGAGGCCGATCGCGATCAGGACCGCGACGAAGAAGAGGAGGACCCGGTCGATCTCCCAGAACCAGCGTCCAGCGGCGCTTCGATCCGACCGGCCCAGCCGGTTCGAGCTTCTGCTCTTGAGGTCCGCAACAACGCCCATCACAACGCCTCCACTGCCGCCCGAAACGCATCACCCCGCGCTTCGTAGTCCCGGAACTGGTCGAACGAGGCGCAGGCCGGCGAAAGCAGCACCACCTCGCCGGGGCCGGCCGCTTCCGCCGCCTCCCTGACCGCCTCGAAAAGCATCTCGCATTCGCTGACCGGAACCCTGGAGCGAAGCAGCCTCGCGAACATCGGACCGGCCTCACCGATCGTATAGGCGGCGCGGACATGGTCCAGAAAGGGCTCGCAGGCGTCGAGATCGTCCGATTTGGGAAGGCCGCCCAGGATCCAGTGAACCGCCGGATAGGCGGCCAGAGCCGGCGCGGCCGAGGTCGGGTTAGTCGCCTTGCTGTCGTTGACGAACAGCACTCCGTTCTTCTCCGCCACCCGCTCCATCCGGTGCGGGAGGCCCGCATAAGAGGCGAGGCCGCGGGCGATCGCCTCCTCGGCGATGCCGAGCGCCTTCGCCGCCGCGACGGCGGCGGCGATGTTCTGGGCGTTGTGAGGCCCCTGCAGCGCCGGCCAGCGCGACTGATCGCTCACCTGCCCGGAGGAGACGAGCAGCTTGCGTCCGGCGATCTGCCCGGCGATGGCCCGGGTGTAATCGTCCTCGGCGGCGATGACGGCGACATGCCCGGGCGACTGCATCGCGAACAGCCGCGCCTTGGACGCGGCATAATCGTCCACTCCGTCGTAGCGGTCGAGATGATCGGGGGTGATGTTGAGAAGCACCGACACGTCGCAATCGAGGCTTCGTGTGAGGTCGATCTGGTAGGAGGAGAGCTCGAGGACGTAGACTCCCCCTTCGGGAAGCGGCTCCTGGCCCAGGATCGGGAAGCCGATATTGCCCGCCATGGTGACGGGGCGGCCGGCGGTCCGGACCATGTGGTGGATGAGCGCCGTCGTCGTCGACTTGCCGTTGGTTCCGGTGATTCCCACCACCTGGTGCGGCGGCAGGCTGGCCCGCGCCTGTGCGAAAAGTTCGATGTCGCCGATCAGCGGCACCCCCGCCTCCCGCGCCCGGGCCGCGATCGGGTGGCGGTTCAGCGGAACCCCGGGCGAGACGACGAGGCCGTCATAGCCGTAGAGGGCGGTCGTCAGCGGATCGGCGAGACGGATCTTGTCCTTGAGAGTCTCGCGAGTCTCCTCGTTCTGATCCCACGCCATCACTTCGGCGCCGCTCGCAAGCAGCGCCTCGACGGTCGCGAGCCCCGAGCGGGCGAGGCCATAGACGGCGTATTTGCGTCCGGCGAAGACGGGGCTCGCGATCATTCCGTCACCCCGGCGGAAGCCGCGGTCTCGGGGAGACCCGCCGAGCCCTTCCAGCCCGAGGTCCCGGCTCTCGCCGGGACGACGCGGGGGGCCGGGCCGATCATCTCAGCTTGAGGGTCGACAGGCCCGCGAGGGCCAGCACGAAGGCGATGATCCAGAAGCGGATGACGATGGTCGCCTCGGACCAGCCGATCTGCTCGAAATGGTGATGGATGGGCGCCATCTTGAACACCCGCTTGCCCGTGCGCTTGTAGAAGAAGACCTGGATGATGACGCTCATCGCCTCGACCACGAACAGGCCGCCGATGATCCCGAGGACGATCTCGTGCTGGGTCGCCACGGCGATCGCGCCCAGCGCTCCGCCCAGGGCGAGGCTGCCCGTGTCGCCCATGAAGACCGCGGCGGGCGGGGCGTTGAACCAGAGGAAGGCGAGCCCGGCGCCGACGATCGCTGAGCACAGGATGGGCAGATTGCCCGCGCCCGCGACGAAGGGAAGCCCCAGATAGGCCGAGAAGACGGCGTTGCCCACGACGTAGGAGATGACGAGAAAGGCGAGGCTGGCAATGATGACCGGCATCGTGGCGAGCCCGTCGAGCCCGTCAGTGAGATTCACCGCATTGCCGAACGCGACCACCACGAAGGCTCCGAAGAAGGGGTAAGCGAAGCCGAGATCGACCACCGGGCCGTTGTAGAAGGGAATGTAGAGTTCGGTTCCGGCGCCCCAGGTGATGATCGTGCAGCCGATCCCCGCCACCACGAATTCGGCGAGAAGCCGGGTGCGGCCGGAAATTCCCGCATGGTGGCGCTTCGTCACCTTGTCATAATCGTCAAGGAACCCGATCAGCCCGAAACCCACGGTGATGAACAGGCAGGCCCACAGGAAGGTGTTCCTGAAATCCATCCACAGGAGCATCGATACGGTCAGTGAGGTCAGGATCATCAGCCCGCCCATCGTCGGGGTCCCGCGCTTGGCGAGGTGCGACTGCGGACCGTCGATCCGGATCGGCTGGCCATGGCCCTGCCGGACCCGGAGCCAACCGATGAACTTGGGCCCGATGATGAGCCCGATCAGGAGCGCCGTCGCCGTTGCCGCGCCCGCCCTGAAGGTGATGTAGCGGAAGAGGTTCAATCCCCCCGGGAAGCCAAGCTGTTCGGCAATCCAAAGAAACATCAGCTTTTCCCGCCCGCCAGCGCCTCGACGAGGGCGGCGAGTCCGATGGAGTTGGACCCTTTGACGAGAATCGCGTCGCCCGGCCGGGCCTCGCTCCGAGCAAGCTCGATCGCCGTCGCCGTGTCCGGCACATGCGCTATTTTAACCTTTGCGCCAAGGGCTTTCGCCAGCGATTCCATCTCGTCGCCCACCAGGATCGCAAGTCCGACGCCGGCGTCCACGACCGGACCGGCCAGCCCGGCATGGAAGGAGCCTGAACTCTCGCCAAGCTCCTTCATCCCGCCGAGCACGGCGATTCGCCGCCCGGGCACGGAGAGCGCTCCGAACGTCCTCAGGGTGGCGGCCATCGAGGCCGGATTGGCGTTGTAGCTCTCGTCGATGAGGAGCGCTTCGCCGCCGTCCACGACGATCCGGTGGCGCTCGCCTCGGCCCTTGATCCCGGCCAGGTCGGCGAGCGCGAGGCCGGCCTGGGCCAGATCCCCGCCGAGCGCTTCGACCGCGCCAAGCACGGCGAGGGCGTTCGAAACCCAATGGTTGCCCGGCTGCGAGATCGTGAAGGTGATCTCGGCCTCCGGAAGGATTGCGGTGACCAGCGAGCCGCCTTGCGAAGAAGGCACGACGTCGCGCGCGCGAATGTCCGCGCCCTCGCCGAGGCCGAAGCTGAGCACCTTGGCGGCATAAGGGCGGGCGGCGGCGGCTAGGCGGGCGCGATAGGGGCTGTCGTGGGGGACGAGGGCGATCCCGCCCTCCTCCAGGCCCTGGAAGATCTCGCCCTTCGCGTCGGCGATCGCCTCCTCGCTGTCGAAGAACTCGCGGTGCGCCGAGGCGATGGTGGTGACGATGGCGACGTGCGGCCTGACCAGCCGGGTGAGCTGAGCCAGCTCACCGGCATGGTTCATCCCCATCTCGAACACGCCGAAGCGGGTTTCCACGGGCATCCGGGCGAGCGAGAGCGGAACGCCGGTATGGTTGTTGTAGCTCTTCACGGAGCGGTGAGCCTCGCCGGGAGCGGCGCGGTCGAGCGCGGCGAAGAGCGCTTCCTTCGTCCCCGTCTTGCCGGCCGACCCGGTGACTCCGCAGATCCGGGCGGAGGCGCGGGCGCGCGAGGCACGGGCGAGCGCGTTCAGTGCGGCGGTTGTGTCGGCGACCTGGACATGCGGCTGGGCGATCTCCTCCGAGACGATCGCTCCGGCGGCGCCGGCGGCAAATGCCTTGTCGAGGAAGCGGTGCCCGTCCGTCGCCTCGCCCTTGAGGGCGATGAAGAGATGGCCGGGCTCGACCTCGCGCGAATCGAAGGCGACCCCGGTCGCCTCGAATCCTCCCCGGGCCTTGCCGCCGACGGCGGCGGCGATCTCGTCGGAGGTCCAGAGCGCCCTCACCGGCCGCCCCCCTCCCCGCGTAAATGGTGCCCGGCATCAATTAGCAGGTGTTCGCTTCCATTGCGGCGAGCGAGCCTGCCCCAGCAAATCGGTGCCTGGCACCGATTTCCAGGGCGATGATCTGGCCGGCCGGTCATGCCGCGCACTCCCGCGCGACGGTGACGTCGTCGAAGGGCAGGACCCTGTCGCCGACGATCTGGCCCTGCTCGTGGCCCTTGCCGGCGAGGAGGATGATGTCGTCCGGGCCCGACTCCGCGACCGCCTCGGCTATGGCTTCGCGGCGGCCCGGGATTTCGCGGGCGCCGGGCGCGCCCTTCAATATCGCGCTCCGGATCGCGGCCGGATCCTCGCTCCTGGGATTGTCGTCGGTGACGATGACGAGGTCGGCGAGCCGCGCCGCCGCCGCGCCCATCTGCGGCCTCTTGCCGACGTCGCGATCTCCGCCGGCGCCGAACACGATGATCAGCCGTCCCCTCGAATGCGGCCTCAGCGCCTCGATCGCGGCCTCGATCGCGTCGGGGGTGTGCGCGTAATCGACATAGAGGGGCGCGCCGCCGCGGGTGATCACCGCCCGCTCGAGCCGCCCGCGCACCCCCTGGACCCGGGCGAGGCTGGCGAGAACCGGCCCAAGCTCGCCGCCGGTGGCGAGGACAAGCCCCGCCGCGGTCAGCGCGTTGGCCGCCTGGTAGGCGCCGATCAAAGGCAGCTCGACCTTGTGCGTCTTGCCCTGCGCCTCGATCAGCAGACGCTGGCCGAGCTGGGTCGGCTCGCGCCCCGCGAGCCTGAGGGTCTCGCCATTCCGCCCCACCGTCAGCAGCCGGAGGCCGCGCGCCCCGGCCCTCCGGGCCACGTCGCCGGACTTCGGGTCGTCGGTCCAGATCACCGCCGATCCGTCCGGCTCTACCACTTCCTCGAAGAGCCGCATCTTGGCTTCGAAATAAGCCTCCATCGTCTCATGGTAGTCGAGATGGTCGCGGGTCAGGTTGGTGAAGGCGGCCGCGCGCACCGCGAGGCCCTCGGTCCGGTATTGCGAAAGGCCGTGGCTCGAGGCTTCGAAGGCGGCGTGAGTGACCCCTTCGCGCGCCAGCCCGGCCATGTTGGAGAGGAAGGTGACGATATCGGGCGTGGTGAGGCCTGTCGTGGTCCGATCGTCGGCGGTGGTGACGCCCAGGGTTCCGATCGAGGCCGCATGGTGCCCGGCCATCCGCCACAGCTGCCGCGTCAGCTCGACGCTGGAGGTCTTGCCGTTGGTTCCGGTGACGGCGACCACCGTCTCCGGGAAGGGTTCGAAGAACCTCGCCGCGAGCCGGGCGAACTCCCGCCTCGGCTCCTCGGCCGCGACATGGGCGGCGCCGGCCACGGGCACGTCGGGCCGGGCGACCACCGCCACCGCTCCCGCACTGACCGCCTGGGGGATGAAGTCCTCGCCGTTGAAGACGCTGCCGCGAAAAGCCCCGAAGACCGTCCCGGGAGCGACCTTGCGGTGATCGATCGCGAAGCCCGTCACCCGGGAATCGCCGCCGATTCCCGCGAGGTCGGCCAGGCGCATCGATCAGCCTTCCTTTTTGACGTATTGAAGAACCTCGGTCATGTTAACGTCGCGGCGTTCGTCCGGCTGGACGCCGAGCAGCGCGCCGATCCGGCTGACCACCCGAGAGACGACCGGAGCGACGTTCCAGCCGGCCGTGTGGAAGCCGAAGGTTTCGGCGGTCGACTTGGGATCGTCGAGCATGGCGACGACCACATATCGCGGCTCGTCCATGGGGAACACGCCCGCGAAGGTGGTGACGACGGCGGCTCCTGTGTACCGCCCGCCGACGATCTTCTCGGCCGTCCCGGTCTTGCCACCGACCCGGTAGCCCGGAGCGTCGGCTTTGCCGCCGGTCCCGTCCGTGACGACCAGCCGGAGCAGCGCCCGCATCCGGTAGGAGGTCTCCTCGCTGAACACCCGGCGGCCCTGCGGCACCGGATAGTTCTTGTCATGCTTGAGCAGGGTGGTCGGCCGCCAGATGCCGCCGTTGAACAAGGTGGCATAGCCGTTGGCGAGATGGAGCGGAGTGACGGCGATCCCGTGGCCGTAGCCTACCGTCATCGTCGCGACCTCGCCCCAGTTCGCGCCCGGGGTCAAGGTCCGGCCGCGCTCGTTCAGCTCGATCGAGATCGGCTCGAGGAAGCCCATCTTGCGAAGGAACTCCTGCTGCTTCGCCGATCCGACCTGGGCCGCGATCTGGGCCGTGCCGATGTTCGAGGATTCCGCCATGATCTCCGCGACGCTGCAGGCGCGGCCGAAAGGATGGGTGTCGGTGATGGTGAATCCGCCGGCGGCAAGCCCGCGCGGGCAATTGTACATCTGGCCGAAGCTCTTCACGTGGCCGGTGTCCATCGCCATCGCGACGGTGAACGGCTTGAAGGTCGAGCCGAGCTCGTACACGCCGAGCGTCGCCCGGTTGAACCCGGCCTGATCGGCGTTGCGGCCGGGCTTGTTGGGGTTGAGCTGCGGAAGCGAGGTCATGGCGATGACTTCGCCGGTCTTGATGTCGAGGACGATCCCGGCGGCGCCGATCGCGCTGAACTTGGTCATGGCCGCGCTGAGCTCGTTCTCCATCACCCCCTGGACCCGGGCGTCAATGGAGAGGGCGACCGGCGTGCCCCGCTGGGCCGGGTCGCTCAGACGGTTCTGAAGCACACGCTCCATTCCGGCGACCCCGTTGCCGTCGAAGTCGGTCCAGCCGAGGATATGGCCGGCCATCGCCGTCTGCGGGTACATGCGCTGGGGCTCGCGGCTGAACTCGATCGCCGGCTCGCCGAGGGCGTTCACCGCCGCGACCAGCTCGGGGATCGCCCGGCGGCTGAGATAGACGAAGCTTTTGCCCGAAGTCAGCATCGCCTGGTATTCGGCGGGGCTGCGCTCCGGCATCAGCTGGGCGAGCTTCACGGCGAGCTCGGCCGGGTTGCCGAGCAGCCGGTCCGGGTGGATGGCGATCGACCAGGCGTCGATCGTGCGGGCCAACGGCATCCCGTTGCGGTCGACGATGTCCGCGCGCGGCGGGATCAGCGGGTTGCCGATCTGGCCTGCTTCGCCTCGGTCGGTGAAGAGCTGGAGAAACAGCAGCCGCCCGGCAATGAGCATGGTGACGCCGGCGAAGACCAGCATCATCAGCATCAGCCGCTGATAGGTGAGGCTCATCCCCTGGGGGCGCTGGCCGGCGCCCCCATAGCGGTCGGAGAAGATCGCTGCGCTCGCCATCAGTTGCCGCCGCCTCCCTTGGCCTTGGCGGCGCGCGGAGCGGCGGCGGCCTCGCGCGCCGGCTTGGCCGCGGCCGTCCGAAGGGTTTCGCCCTTGGCGGCGGGCTTGGCGGCGGACTTGGCGGCCGGGCGCGTGGATGCCGGTTCGGACTTGGAGGCGCCGGCTGCCGCGATTCGCTGGGGAGCGGGCTTGACCGGCTTTTCCGCCGCCTCGGCGCTGCGGTCCGGCTTGGGCTGGACGGCCGCGGCCGTCCTCGGCGCCGCTGCGGGCTTGTCGGCCTTGGCCGGGACGGCGGTGCGCGCGCGCTCCGGCCGAGCCGGGGCGGACTTCGCCTTGGCCGGAACCTCGGCCGCCGTGAAGCTCGCGCGGTGGATCATCGGCGGCTGCGCAGCGGGGCGCTCGGCCACGGCCTGGACCACCGGAGGCGGCGCCGGCTTGGCAATCGCGTCCGGTTTCGTGTCCGAGGTATCGGCGGAGGCAAGGCGAACCTCGGCGGATCGCTCCTCTACGGTCGGATCGTTGCGGTAGAGCCGGGCGAGGGTGAACTCGTCCTTGAGGAACTGGGCCGAGCTCGGCGCGGACAAGGCGAGCACTTCCGCGTTCCACTGCTCGAGCTGAGTCATCCGGCCGCGCGTTCCGAGCTCGGTCTGGAGCGATCGGATGTCGCGCTTGGCGGCGATGATCTGCCGCTCGACCTTGGCAAGCTCGTTGCGTTCGGTCGCCACCCGGAGCGACACCATGTAGCAGCCCAGAGCGGCGCTGCCGACGGTAGCGACCCAGATAACCGACTTGAAGCCCCTTGCAATCATGAGGGCATCCCTTCCCTGCTCGTCCATGCGTTTGCGGAAGTCCGGCGGGCGACCCGCAGCGTCGCCGAACGGGCCCGCGGATTCGCCCTGATCTCCGCCTCGCCGGCGCGGACCGGCTTGGCGACGGCGTCGAACGTCGAGGCGGGGCGGCGTCCCGCCTGCTCCGGCAGGTGGCGCGAACCGGCGGGAACGTCCCCGCTCCTCTCCTTGAGGAAGCGCTTCACCATCCGGTCCTCGAGGCTGTGGAAGGTGACGACGGCGAGCCGTCCTCCGGGCCCAAGCACCTGCTCCGCCGCTTCGAGCCCGTCCTCGAGCTCCTGCAGCTCTTCGTTGAGGTGGATCCGGATCGCCTGGAAGGTGCGGGTCGCCGGATCCTTCTTCATGCCGGCATGCCAGCCGAGCGCCTTGCGCACGACCGCGGCCAGCTCGCCGGTCCGCTCCAGCGGCCGAGCCGCGACGATGGCTCGGGCGATGCGCCGCGACTTGGGCTCGTCGCCGTAGCGGTAGATGACGTCGGCGATTTCCTCCTCGGACGCCTTGTTGAGGAAGTCCGCCGCGCTCTCGCCTTCCCGGCCCATCCGCATGTCGAGGGGGCCGTCGGCCTGGAAGGAGAAGCCGCGCTCGGCGCGGTCGAGCTGCATCGACGAGACGCCGATGTCGAGCACGACGCCATTGACGGTATCGACGTCGCGGGCGGCAAGCGCCTGACGCATCCGGGAAAAACGCTCCGGAACAAGCGTCAGGCGCCCCCCGCTCGAAGCCGCCAGAGCCCCGCCTTCCTCTATCGCTTCGGGATCGCGATCGAAGGCGTAGACTTTGGCAGCCCCTTTTTCGATTATTGCCCTGGTGTAGCCGCCGGCGCCGAAAGTGCCGTCGACATGGATTTCGCCCGGTTGGACGGCGAGGCCGGCGAGGACCTCGGCCAGAAGGACCGGAACGTGCGGAGCGGGCACGCCGAAGGTTTCCGGGGCCGCGCTCACGCAGTCAGGCCCTTTTCCTCGAGACGCCAGGCGGCGATCTCCTTGAGGTCGCGGTCGCCCTCGGCCAGGGCCACCCTGGGATTCCAGATTTCGACGATTCCGCCGATCCCGACGAAGAGGGCGAGATCCTCGATCCGCCCCTTACGGCGCATCATCGGCGGAAGCACGATCCGGCCGCTGGGATCGTAGGGCACGTCCTCGGTCATTCCGAACATGCGCCGCGCCCGGGCGTAATGATCATCGAGCGTTCCGCCGCGATCCTCCTCGGCGAGCCGGCGGCGCTCGAGGTCGGTCCAGAGGTTGCGGGCGTAGTTACGCCCGTAAGCGGTCAGGCAGGGGGCGATCTCATGGGCGCCGACGACGATCGCACGGGAGTCGGAGCGGCGCTCGATGACGGAACGGACGAACGCCGGAACGGAAAGACGCCCCTTGGCATCCACCGCGTTGAGCGCGCTCCCCTGGAAGAAGTCCTCGACCTCCACCGCCCCTGTCCGCTCCTTTACACGGAGCTCCCCCGTTCACGGAAACACGAAGGTCGCCGCGTGACTCGTCGGTCAGCCGAGAAGATGCCCCAAAAATCAGAAGGCGTGGATAACATCGCGAACCCCCTAAGGGAAGGGGATTTCATGCCTTTTTTGGGGATTTCATGCCTACAGAGGGTATTTCTTGGTTTGTTCTGACCCTTGTTCGGCTGTTGTTCGCGACCGTGGTTCCTGTGGATAAGTCTGTGATTAGCGCCTCCGGCGGCGGCGCAGCAAGAGCCCGGTTCCGGCCGCCGCGGCGCCCAGAAGCAGGGCCGGCGCGGCCAGGCTCCTGATGCGGTTCGCCTCGCCCGCGCTTGCGGGGCGCCGCCGCCGCGTTCCCGCGAGCGCATCCAGCCACTCGCCAACGACCGACGGATTGTCGGCGACGGCGCGATCGGGGCCGTCCGGCGCCCAGAGCGAGTCGCGAAGCAGATCGGCGTCGGCGACGATGCGGACGGCGCCGAGCCCGAGCCGGCAGACCGCGGTCCAGCCTTCCGGATCGATCCTGCAATCCGAGCTGGAGCTGCGAAGGCGGCCGGGCGAATGCAGGATGATCCGCCGTCCGTTCCACCGCGCCTCGACCGCCCCCGATCCGGCAGGCGGGTCCAGGATCACCCGCCAGTGGTGGAGCAAAGGGGCCAGCAGCCCGACGGCCGGCGGCCGGCGGATGTCGCCCGGAGGAAGCGCGCTCGGCCAGGTCAGCACGGGATCGGTGAGGATCAGCGCTCGCCCGCCGTCGCGGATCCAGGCGTCAAGCGCGGCCAGCTCGGCGGGAGCAAGCCGCTGCGGCTGGGCAAGGAACAGCAGCCGTCCGCGCGCCAGGGTCTCGACATCGAGCACGTCCACCGGCCGGAAATCGAATTCGCGGCTGAGCCGGACATAGGCCGCGGCCGGTCGCGACGCCGGATCGAACGGGCCCTTCTCCCCCCAGACGAGCGGGAGCCCGGTCATCAGCATCACGGAAGGGCGCGGCTGCGACGGGGTGGGCGGGGCCGCCGCCGGAAGCAAAAGCAAGGCTGCAACGGCGAGCGCAATCCCCTCTCTCGCCTTTTGACGGAAAGGAAGGAGGCAGGGGCTAACGGCCGGGCGTGGCGGCGGGCTGGGCGCTGTTGTCGTCGTCGGCATTTCCCGGAGCGACCCCGAGCTCGGCGAGCGGTTCCTTCGGCTGCGCCTGGTTGGCCGCGCCCGGCGCGGCCTGATTGCCGCCGGAAAGCTGGGTCTCGATCAGATTGGGGGTGATCGGTGCCTCGTTGCTCGGACTGGTGAACACCGCGCCGAGCAGCACCAGCAGGAACACGAAGGCAAGGCCGGTAAGGCCTATTCGGACCCGTTGCACGCGCTTCCCGATCTCCAGCCCCGCCAGCGTGAAGGACGAGTAACTTACGCCGCGCCTTTTGTCGAACCCCGGCTGTTGCGAAGGACTCGCAGAAAAGCGCTTGACGGGGCATGCGGCGCTCGCAAAGTGAATGATATGATGAAAAGCCCCGTACGCTTCGCCGCCGCTCCCTTGGCCCTCCTGCTCTCCCTCGCCGCTTGCGAGAATGAAACGATCGACGGCAATGTCGATCCCAACGCCAACGCCAGCGCCTCCGCCAAGAAGGCGGCGGCGCTCCCGCCGCCGCCGATGATCCAGGCCAGCCGCACCTACAGGTGCAAGGACAACAGCCTGCTCTACGCGGACTTCTACACGAACGACACGGTGCAGGTGCGCCCCGCCAAGGACCAGCCGGGCACGATGCTCACCGCCGCCGCCGGGCAGCCTCCTTATACTGCCGAAGGCTATTCGCTCAGCGCCAACTCCGATCAGGTCAGCTACACCGCACCCGGCAAGGGCGCCCAGACCTGCAAGGCGTGAACCCGTCGCCCCGGCGGAAGCCGGGGCCTTGGGGAGACCCGCCGTGACCGCTGGTCCCGAGGTCTCGGCTTGCGCCGGGTTGACGGTTAGTCCTGACAAGCCCTCCGCACGCCGCTAACAGGCGCTCGCATGAGCGAATCCATCACTCCGGAAGTCGTCGCCGAGCACGGCCTCTCCCCGCAGGAATATGAGCGCGTCCTCAACGCTCTTGGCCGGGAGCCGAACCTCACCGAGCTCGGCATCTTCTCGGTCATGTGGTCCGAGCATTGCTCTTACAAAAGCTCGCGGATCCACCTGAAGAAGCTGCCCACCAGCGCGCCATGGGTGATCTGCGGTCCCGGCGAGAACGCGGGGATCATCGACATCGGCGACAATCAGGCCGCCATCTTCAAGATGGAGAGCCACAACCACCCGTCCTACATCGAGCCATATCAGGGCGCGGCGACAGGAGTGGGCGGGATCCTTCGCGACGTCTTCACCATGGGCGCGCGGCCCGTCGCCAACATGAACGCGCTCCGCTTCGGCCGGCCCGACCACCCCAGGACCCGCCACCTCATCGCCGGGGTCGTCTCCGGCATCGGTGGGTACGGGAATTGCGTCGGGGTGCCGACCGTGGGCGGAGAAGTGAATTTCCACGGAGCGTATGACGGCAACATCCTGGTCAATGCGATGACCGTCGGTATCGCCGATCAGGACAAGATCTTCTATTCGGCCGCCGCGGGTGTCGGCAATCCGGTCGTCTATGTCGGCTCCAAGACCGGCCGCGACGGGATCCACGGAGCGACCATGGCCTCGGCCGACTTCACCGAGGATTCGGAGGAGAAGCGGCCCACCGTCCAGGTCGGCGACCCCTTCACCGAGAAGCTCCTCATCGAGGCCTGCCTGGAGCTGATGGCCTCCGATGCCATCGTCGCAATCCAGGACATGGGCGCCGCCGGGCTCACCTCCTCCTCGGTCGAGATGGCGTCCAAGGGCGGGGTCGGCCTCGAGCTCGACATGAACGCCGTGCCCTGCCGCGAGACCGGGATGACGCCTTACGAGATGATGCTCTCCGAATCGCAGGAGCGGATGCTGATGGTCCTGAAGCCCGGCCGCGAGGCCGAGGCCGAGGCGATCTTCCGCAAGTGGGAGCTGGATTTCGCCGTGGTCGGCCGGGTCACCGAAGCCGGTCCGGATGGGGGCCACCTCGTGCTCAAGTGGAACGGCGGCACGGTCGCCGACATCCCGCTCGCCCCGCTCGCCGACGACGCCCCCTGCTACGATCGGCCCTGGGTGCCGACTCCGAAGCCCGAGCCGCTCGCCGACGTGCCCGAGTGCGCGGACGTCGCCGCCGACCTCATGAAGCTGATGGCCTCGCCCGACCTCGCCAGCCGCCGCTGGGTGTGGGAGCAATATGACCATATGGTCGGGGCGAACACCGTCCAGCGGCCCGGCGGCGACGCCGCCGTCGTCCGGGTGCACGGGACGGAGAAGGCGCTCGCCATCACCACCGACGTCACTCCGCGCTATTGCTTCGCCGACCCCGTCGAAGGCGGCAGGCAGGCGATCGCCGAGGCGTATCGGAACCTGTGCGCGGTCGGCGCCACCCCGCTTGCCACCACCGACTGCATGAATTTCGGCAACCCGCAGCGGCCGGAGATCATGGGCCAGCTGGTCGGATGCATCGAGGGGATGGCGGAGGCGTGCGCCGCGCTCGACTTCCCGATCGTGTCGGGCAATGTCAGCCTCTACAACGAGACCAAGAGCGATACCGACGGCAGCGGCACCGCGATCCTGCCGACCCCCGCGATCGGCGGCATCGGGTTGCTCGCCGACTGGTCGAAGAGTGCGACGATCGCGTTCAAGGGGATCGGCGACATCATCCTGACCGTGGGCACGCGCGCCGGGCATCTCGGCCAGTCGCTGTGGCTGCGCGAGCGACATGGCCGCGAGGGCATCGAGGCGGGTCCGCCGCCGACGGTCGATCTCGCGGCGGAGCGTCGCACCGGCGACTTCATCCGCAAGTGCATCGACGCCGGCTATCTGAGCGCGGTCCACGACGTCGCCGACGGCGGCATCGCGGTCGCGGTCGCGGAGATGGCGTTGGCAGGCAATGTCGGTGCGATGATCGATCGCAAGCAGCCGTTCGACTGCCCGCGCGCCTTCTTCGCCGAGGACCAGGGCGTGTACGTGGTCACCGTCCACGATCATGCGCTGATGGACGTGCTGGCGGAGGCGCATGCCGCCGACGTCGAGGTCGAGCCGCTCGGCCGCACCGGTGGGCGCCGGCTGATCTTCGAGCTGCCGGACAGCGATCATGTCGTCGCGCTCGACGACCTTCGTACGGCGCACGAAGGCTTCTTCCCGAAGCTGATGGGTGCCGACGCCGCCCTCGCCTAGCGATCGACACTTATTGCGACTGCAACGCAAAAACGCTTGCGAGTTGTTCTCATTAGCGGTATTCGCCTCGACAGCGAGGGGGATCCCGATGGTCGTATGCGTCTGCAATGCTATCCGTGAGAACCAGGTGCGCGATGCCGCGCGCCAAGGCTGCATGACCGCCTGCCAGGCATTCCGCTCGATGGGCCGTCAGCCGAAATGCGGCCAGTGCACGGTGATCGCCCGCGCGATCATCGACGAGGAACGCGCCGCCGCCTGAGC
>DASVTN010000082.1:0-19019 GCA_036387555.1 Allosphingosinicella sp.
CGCGCCGCGGTCCCCCTCCCCGAGCAAGCTCGGGGAGGAATTTCGGAGGATCCGTCATCCCGGCGAAGGCCGGGACCCCAGGCCGAGAAGTCGTCGCGGTTCCGCTGCGGCCGAAAGAACCTGATTCCTCCCCCAGCTTGCTGGGGGAGGGGGACCGCGCGAAGCGCGGTGGAGGGGTAAGCGGAGCCGGGGATCACCCCTCCACCACGACGCTTCGCGCCGCGGTCCCCCTCCCCGAGGCGAGCTCGGGGAGGAGCTATAGCGGCCGCGCTTCCTCGATCAGCATCACCGGCACGCCGTCCCGCACCGGATAGGCGACCGCCGCCGCCTCGGAGACCAGCTCCTGGCGCTCGGGATCCCACTTCAACGGCGTCCGTGTGACCGGGCAGACGAGCAGCGCCAGCAGCTCCGGATTCATTGCAGCGTCTCCGGCCCGTCCGCTCCGCCGGGCACCATCCGCTGGAACTGCATGAACTGCACGAGCAGGTCGCAGCGCTCCGCTATGTCCCGCGCCTCGAGCAGGGCCTGCTTGGAACCGACGTCGAACGGCGCCACCTGCGCGACGGCGTTGACCAGCATCTCGTCGTCCAGCCGGGTGACCGCCTCCCAATCGACGCTATAGCCCAGAGCGTCGGCATAGCGCCGCGCTTCCCGCTCCAGCTCGGCGCGGTGGGCGAGCCCGAGCGGCTCGGGTTCGGCCGAATCGTTGAAGCCCCCGCGGTCGGCCTCCACCTGGCGGTAGGGGGTGTCGGCCTCCACCTCCCGGACGACGCGGAAACGGCCCAGGCCCTCGAGGACGATGTTGAACCGGCCGTCCTCCAGCTCCTCGACCCCGTCGATCCGGCCGATGCAGCCGACGTCGAAGAGGGGCGGCGGTTCGCCCGGACCGCGCGGCTGGATCATTCCGATGAGCCTGTCGGACGCCAGCGAATCGCGGATCATCGCGCGGTAGCGCGGCTCGAAGATATGCAGCGGCAGCTGCGCGCGCGGGAAAAGCAGCGCGCCGGCGAGCGGGAAAATCGGGAGCCTGAGCGGCAAATCGTTTCCCATCAGGTGAAGAGGATCGCCGAGAGCCGCCGTCGTTGCGCC
Source organism: Allosphingosinicella sp. (assembly GCA_036387555.1). Lineage (GTDB taxonomy): Bacteria > Pseudomonadota > Alphaproteobacteria > Sphingomonadales > Sphingomonadaceae > Allosphingosinicella. The sequence goes on from DASVTN010000082.1 coordinate 1,090, forward strand.
GCCGCCCAGGGATCTTCGAGCCCCACCACTTCCATCAGCTGGAGAAGCCGCTTCCTCGCCGCGCCCTCGTTCCAGTCGCGGTCGCGGCTGATGCTCTCCAGCAGCTGGTCGGCGGCCGAATCGCGCTCGCCGGCGGCCATCAAGGCCCCGGCAAGCTCGAAGCGGGCCTCATGGTCGTCCGGATCCGCGGCGATCCGCCGCTCGAACTCGCGGGTATCGGCTCCCGGAGCCGCGACCTGCGCCAACTCCAGTGCGGCGCGCGCCCGCGCGATCGCCGGATCCTTGGCGGCGCTCTCCGGCGCCGCGTCGAGCAAGGCGCGAGCCTCGTCCGCGCGTCCGCCGCCGATCAGCGCCCGGGCGAGGCCGCCGATCACTCCGGCATGCTCGGGCGCCATTTCGAGGATCTGGCGGAAGACGTTCTCGGCGCGCTCCGCGTCCCCGGCGGCGAGCACCTCCTCGGCCATCGCGATCAGCGGCTCGATCTCCGCCTCGATCTGCCGGGCCTCGCCCTCGATCGGCAATTGCTCCAGTATCTGGTCGAGGAAGCGGGTCAGCTGCCCTTCGGTGCGGGCGGGCGTGAGGTCGGCGACGAGCTGGCCCTGGAAGATGGCGTAGACGGTCGGGATGGACTGAACCCGGAACTGGGCGGCGATGACCTTGTCCCGGTCCACGTCGATCTTGACGAGCCTCACCCCCCGCGCGGCGTAGTCGGCCGCCACCTTCTCGAGGATCGGGCCCAGCTGCTTGCAGGGGCCGCACCATTCCGCCCAGAAATCGACGATGACGAGGGCCGTCATCGACGGTTCGATGACCTCGCGCCGGAAATTCTCGAGCGCCTCCTTGTCCGCCGCGCTCATGCCCAGTGTCGCCACGACTTCCGCCTTTCCCTGTCTTTCGCTTCGCCCGCCTATGTGGGAAGTCGCCAGTGTCTGCCAAGCCTGGCCGGCCTCTCTCCCGTCGGTTCGAAGGGTCAGCGCTCGCTTATGAAGAGGGATTGGGCGCCGGCCGGCGGCGCCTGCTCGAAGCGCTCCACCTGATCGGGCGTGCCGAGCATTCCGACGTCCTCGAGCGGCACCACGCTCAAGGTGACGAGCTCGCCGTCCTCGATGAGACGGTTGTACATCGGCGCCACATAGCGTTCGCCCTTCTCCGTGCCGGCCCCGCCCGCGAAGAATTCCCGGTAGAGCTCCCGGTAGAGCGCCGCGGTCCGGAACCAGTAGAGCCCGAGCGTCGCGTGCGGCGAGATGCGGGTCTTCTCCCGAAGCTCGACCACTCGATCCTCCTCGTCTTCGCGAGCGAACGACCAGGAATCGCCCGGGCCCGGGAAGCAGGGGACCCAGCCGGCGGCGCCGGGCGCGATCGTGCCCGGGTCCATCGCCCCCGGGCGGACGAAGGTGTCGATGTTGAAGATGGCGAACGGCAGCGAAGGCTCCGCGCGCTCGGCGAGGAAGAGGGCGGTCGTCGCCTGGCCGTCGGTGGGGGCGTCCAGCTCCACCAGGTCGGCCATTCGGATGCCGAGCGCTTCGCACCGCCGGGTGAGGAACGGCCTGGGCTCCTCCTCCCCGCGCGCGGCGAAGCTGAACGCCCAGCCGGCGTCCCGGAACGCGCTGAGCGCCATCATGGACCAGTCGAACAGCGGCCTGCCGCCGACGACGATCTCATATTTCGGCCGGGTGTAGCCCGCTTCCCGGAAGCGGCTGCCGAGGCCGGCCATGGTGATAGCGACGGTGCCGGTCACGGCGCGCCCCTGACGTTGCGGTCCCGGTCGCAGATGGCGAGGAGCTCCGGGATGCCGTGGCTCAGGAACTCGCGCGGTCGAACGGTGCGGTCGTCGACATAAAGGCCGTCGTGGCCGGGCCAGGGCTTCGACATCCAGATCTCGTCATAGGGAATGCCGTGCCGCTCGAGCCAGGCGGACAGGGTCGGGAACACGTTCTTCAATATCTCTCCGGCATTGCCGCCATAGGTGCGCATCCCCCGGGAAGAGGCGAGGATGATCCGCCAGCCCTCGCCCTTGAGCTCCACCAGGCGCGCCTTCATCGCCTCGTCGACCGGGAGGTCGGCATAGGATTCGTTCGCCTCCTTGATCGGGCAGAGCGTGCCGTCAATGTCCACGACAATGACCTTGTTGGTCGCAATCAACTGCTTTTCTCCAGTTCCTCGATGATCCGGCAGGCCGTCAGGCAGAAAGCCGGCAGTTTGCGCGGCACGTCCGAATGGAGCGGCAGCAGCGACATGAACAGCGACAGCTCGCAGGCGCGAACGGTGCGGTAATCGAAACCTTCCGCCTCCAGCCGCGCGACGAACGCCTGCTGCGCCCATTCGGGGACGCCGCCGTCCTCCAGCTCGAGCTCCAGCTCCAGATCCTCGGTGAGCTGGCAGGCGAACAGGCCGTTGTTGATGAAATCGTAATGGCCGAGGATGGAGTGGCTGAACTTCGCCAGGTCGTAGACGGGGTGGAGATAGCCGTCCTCGGCCGTGACCGCGCCGCGCGGGTCGATCAGCCGGAAGAGCCCGAGCTCGCGGTTGAAGAGGATGTTCGACAGGCACGGGTCGCCATGGCTGAAGGCGAGATCCGCGGCCGGATCGCGCTCGATGGCCGCGGAAACGAGGCGGCGGCTTCGCGCCCGCATCTCCTCCAGGCCCCCGCAGCGGCCGGTCTCGCGCAGGAGGCCGTCGATGCGGGCGCCGAGCGCGCCGTTCATGAGGGTGTCGAGCCTCGACTCCATCTTGCCGACGATGTCCTTCAGCCCCCTCTCCCGAACGGCGGCGGCGCCGACGTGACGGCGCGGCCGGGCGGCGACGAACTCGAAGAAGCGGTCGAGCAGGGTGGCGAAGCTTCGCGGCTCGAAGCTGTGGTGGATCATCTGCAGCGCCGAATCCGGCACCGCCAGATTCTCCATCGAATAAGCGGCGCCGCCTTCGGTTTCCCGATAGTCGAAGGTCGGCACGAGGAACCGCTTCAGGGCTTCGGGCGCCGAATGGAAAAAGCCGTATTCAGCGCGCATCTTCTCCCGGTCGGCCGAGGATTTGGTGAAGATCGGCCCGCCGATGCTGGTCTCGTTGAACTGGCGCGCCTCCGTGGCCCCGCTCATGAACCCGAGGAAGGAGCGCACGTCGCGGAGGTCGACGAAGCCGCAGGCGTTGGGGATGAGCGTGGCCCGCTGCTCGAAATTGGACAGGAACCAGCGCCGGTCGCGCGCCTCGCCGGTGCGCAGCAGCGCGAGCGCGTCGTCGCGGCGCAGCAGCGCCACCGATTCGTCCTCGAAACGCGGGCCGTAGAGGGCGGGCTCGGTGGCGTAGGGAAGCTTGGTGAGCGTCTGCTCGAAGCGCGCGAGGTCGCTCGGCATCAGCGCGGCCGGCAGCCGAAGGACGAAATCCTGCTCGTCCATCCGCTCGATCCACTCGATCGCCGCCGCGAGATCGGCGGGACTGGAGATTGCCCGGAAGGCCAGCTTACCGGCCGCCGCCGTTTTGGCGATCATGTCGCCGAGGCGCTGGCGGCGGCGCATCACCTGGGAGAAGCGATCGGCGCCGATGATCTGGTGAACCGACGCCGGCGGAGTCGCTCGGTCGTCGTAAAGGAAGACGGTCGTCATGCTGTCTCTCCCTTCGCGACCCGCTCGCCCCGTCCGCTCGCGCGAAGCCGCGCCCGGGCGGGTTCTACCCGAATGCGCCGGCGGTATCCAAGATAGGCGAAGGGCCACGCCGCCAGCAGGGCAAGGAGGAAGACCCGGCTCGGCTGGCTCAATTCGGCGCTTCCGCCGCTCAGCAGGACCCGCCAGCTCTCCCCGGCGCGGGTGACCATCGCTTCGGCCGGCACCGCGAAGCTGGGCATGTCGATTCCGGCGGCGGCAAGAGCGGCGTAGACCGCGGCCAGCTCGAGGCCCCAGATGGCGAAGGTGCTGAGGGCGAGGAAGGGCAGGACCCGCGAGATCGTCTGCCGGGCCACCGTGAGCAGGCCGCGCAGATAGCTTACCCAGCGGAGCAGCCGGACGGCATTGTCGCCATAATGGTTCGCGAAGACGTGGCGCTGCACATTCTCGAGCAGGATCGGAAGGATCAGGAACGCGAGCACGAGCGCGGTGAGCCCGAGGCCGACGAAGCCGGTGAAGCCCGCCACGTCCGAATGGCCGGAGCGAAGCAGGTAGAGCGAAAGCCCGATCAGCACCAGCCCGTCCATCGAGCGATCGATGAGCACCGCGAGGATCGCGCGGGTCCAGGCGCCGCCGGCCCGGCCGAGCTCGTGGAGCCGGATCAGCTCGTCGGCCTTCAGCGGCAGCAGAAGCGACCAGGGGGCGACGAACAGGTGCAGGTAGAGACCGGTCCGGAAGCTGAGCCCGAGCATCGGCGTCGCGATGATGGCGAGCCGAAGCGCGCGCATGAGGTGGGACGCGAGGTAGAGCAGGCCGGAGACGACCAGCAGCCCGATCGCGCCGGAGCTCACATCGGCCCCCCGCTGGGCCGCCAGGTTCATCCCGACCACCGCCAGGAAGGCGATCCCCGAGGCTCCCGCCACCAGGGGGAGCGGCAATCTGTCGCGGATGGCCATCAGGGGGTTCGGGCGGAGCCTGGGCCCTGCCCCTCGGCGATCAGTGTGGAGGGATAGGAAGCGCGGGGAACGTCCCGATGCTCGGCGGCGTGGAAGCGGCGGCGTGACGTCACCCGCTGCCGAAGGAGCCGGAGCATGCGCATGCCCTGGCTGAACAGCTTGGCGTTCGAGACCTGATCGTCCTCGCGCCACTTGATTGGAAAGAACCGGAGGGAGAATTCGTGATCGGCCAGGCCGAAAACCAGATAATAGTTGAAGGTCAGATCGTCCGCGTAGCGCAGGTGGAAGCCGTCGTCGAACATGGCGGTGCGGAACATGTTGAGGCCGGAGCCGAGATCGTAGAACCGCTTCCCGGCGACGCCCGAGAAGACCAGGTTGAAGGCCCGGTTCGCAAAGGTGCGGAGCGCGGAATAGCCCATGAGCCTGGCGCCCGGCTGGAAGCGGGCGCCGAGCAGCGCGTCCACCCGGCGATGCTCGCCGCGGGCGATCAGCGGCAACAGGTCGTCCACCGATCCCTGGTCGTCGCCGTGCAGCACGATGACGTGATCGTAGCCGTTCCGCCGCGCGAATTCGAAGCCGACCTTGTGCGATCCGCCGAGCCCGTAATTGTCGTCGTTGCGAAGCAGGTACCAGCGGGCCGGGGCCGAAACCGCCAGCGCGTTGCGGGCCGCCTCCACCGTATCGTCGGTCGAGCGATTGTCGACGCACAGGATTCCGAACTCCTGCGGCAGATCCCGAAGCGCGGTCAGCTGAGCGACGACCCGCGGGATCTGGGCCTCGCAATTGTACATCGGCACGAAGAGCAGGATGCGCTCGTTCGCAGGCGCGGCTGCCGGGACCGGGTTGCTCACCTGACCATCCTTTCAAATGAAGCTGAAGCGCCGCTCGGTTATGACACCCATGGCCACGTAGTTCGCGTACATTGTGACTGGAGTGACGAGGATCTTAGCGAGTGGAGGAACGATTAGGGGCGCCGTCGCCCAGCCGGCCGACAGCGATTCGATCAGGTCTCCTACAAGCCTGCTCGAAGAGAGCAAATCCGCCACCCGGTCGACGGCGATCGATGCGGCGAGGACGGCGACCAGGTTCCAGAGCACGTAGGCGGTGATCGCGGACGCCAGCGGGCGCTTCAGATCGCGGAAGATGAAGCGCCGGGCCGCGACGAACACGAAGGTAACCGCCGTCGCCGCGCCGACCAGGTTCGCGAGAAACAGGTCCACCCCGCCGTAGGCCAGGAGGGTGAAGAGGCCGAAGTCGATCAGCCAGCCGATGCCGGAGATCAGGGCGAAGCCGTGAAGGCGCACGGGCCGCGCTCCGCCGGAGCCTTCGGTGGTAACGGTCCGAGCTTTCACGCCTGCTCCGCGGCCTCGAGTTCCGGACCCTTGCGGCTCGGTTCGGCCCTTCCGCCGGCCTGCCTGCGCGCCAGCGCGATCCAGTTCAAGCTTTCACCCGCTTGAACATAGTCGCGCCGAAGGACGTCACCATAGAGACGGGTCAGCGTTTCGGCCGTGCCGTCGTTCTTCGGCACGAGGACCACATCGACCTCGCGGAAGACCGAATCCCCCGGCGGGGCGTGCCCTGCCGAGAAGGACCGGCCTTCGTGCCACCACAGGAGAGCGCCGCGGGGCGATGGGGTGCGGGTGAGGGCGGAGAAGGGGTTGCTGAAGGCGAGGGGAAGCACGCGCCGGTCGGCCAGGTTCAGGCGCTGAAGGAGCCGGAGCCCCTCCGCGGTACGGAAAGCCGCGACGCAATTGGAGTGGCCGCACCGGCTGGCCGGGACATCCGAATCGCTGAAGACGCCGTCGGAATCCTGGACTGCGGACAGACGGACCTGCTGGAGCGGCGTGCCCTGAAAGGCCTGGATCATGGCCCCGGGGCTTCGGCTTTCATGAAGGCGGCCGAAGAGCATCCCGCCGAGATCGTTGGCGATCGGGACGGCGAGGATGATCAGCATCAGGATGAAGGCGTGGTTCGGCAGGCTGTTTCCCCCGGCATCCCGCCGATCTTCCGGCGATGCCGGCGATGCCGGCGCCGCCCGGCGGCCGAGGGCGAAGGCGAGGAGCGGAAGCGCGAAATAGAGGGGCGCTTCGGTGAGGTCGTGGTTCTGGACGAGGAGGGCGGCGCCGCTCGCGGCGAGCAGCGCGAGGCGAAGGACGTCCGGCCAATCGGCCTTCCGCCTCAGCCCGCCGGAGAGATGATAGAGCAGTAGCGCCGCGGCGAGGAACAGGGCCGCCTCGAACGCCGACATCACCGCCTTCCCGAGCCGCGCCTGAGGCGGACCCGCCTTCGCCGCCAGGGCGACATCGGCGAGGTAACCGCCCAGGGAGAAGAACAGGGCGCCGGCGGCCAGCGCCGCGGCGAACGCGGCCACGGCGATGAAGGCCTTGCGCAAAGCTTCCGGCCGATCCTGGCCGGCGACGACTTCGATGAGGAAGTTGGCCGTGACGCAACCCAGCAGCACCGCCGCGAAGGTCAGCTTCAGGTAGAAAAGCAGCGCTGTCGCGACGCCGATGAGGATGTGGGGAAGATAGGCGCGCGCCCGGTGGGGAAGGAAGATCCCGAGCGCGGCCGGGAAGGCGAGCGCCCAGGACCATCGGTTGTACGGCGCCAGATAACCGATCGAGGATTCGGCGACGGAAGTGCCGAAATCCCGGCCCGAAACCGCGATGAGGAAGACTAGGGCCGCCGACAGCGCGCTCAGGCCCGGCCCGAGCGAACGCCAGGTGATGCCCAGGGTCAGGAGAAGGGCGAGCAATCCGGCAAGGACGTTGGCCTGAAGAAGGACGGCGGGCGAGGGGGCCTGGAATTCCAGCGGCACAGCCAGCATGGCGTAGAACAGCGGGCCGATCGGACTGACGAAATCCACGTTCGCCCGCTGATCCAGCGACGTCCGCCACATGGCGTCCATCACCATCCAAAGGTCGGCGACATAGCGCTCCGACTGCATGTAGATCTGGTCGGAACTCAGCCGCGTCGCCAGCGCCGCCGCGACCACCAGCGCCGCGGCCGCGATCAGGGCCGGCTGCAACCTGGAGACCAGCGGGCCGGAGCCTAAGGCTCTGTGAAAGTTCATCGACACGCCAATATCTCCGGGCGGGCTTATTGGCACGGCCGCCGGGATTGTCCAGCGCCCATGGAAGGCGCCGCGGGCTTGCAGCCTCGGAAAGCCCATGCTAGCAGCCCGCCACCTTGATCGCCCGCAGGCAGCGGCGCGATCCGCCGAGCGGGCGTAGCTCAGGGGTAGAGCACAACCTTGCCAAGGTTGGGGTCGAGGGTTCGAATCCCTTCGCCCGCTCCAGTTTCCGCCGGCCGCGCCGGGCGGCCGGGAGTCATGATGTTCAGCCTTGCCCTCCTTCTCGCCGCCGCTCCGGCCCCCGCCGCGGCTCCGCCCCGCTCGTTCATTCCGCCGGTCTCGGTCAAGGCCGTCGTCAGGACCCCCTCGGGCCTGCGTTTCGAGACCTTGCGGCCCGGCACGGGCGCGAAGCCGACGGCCGCCGATCAGGTGCTCGTCACCTATGAAGGCCATCTCGCCGACGGCACCTTGTTCGATGCGAGCCCGCGCCCCACCGTCTTCCCAGTGTCCGGAGTGGTGCCGGGGTTCGCGGAGGCGCTTCAGCTGATGCAGAAGGGCGGCCGCTACCGCTTCTGGGTCCCCTCGGCCCTCGCCTACGGGGCGGCGGGAATCCCGGGCGCGATTCCGCCCAGCGCCGAGCTCGAGTTCATCGTCACGCTGATCGACATGCGTCCGACCCCGCCGCCGGAGCCCGCCCAGCCCGAGGCACAGCCCCAGCCCGAATAGACTTTCACCCCACCTTCCCCTCTCCCGTTCTTACGGGAGAAGAGGGGCCCAAGCCGAAGGCTTGGGAGGTGAGGGTCTGTACACCGGACTCAGCAAGACCCTCACCTCCCGCCGCTTTCGCGGCGGGCCCCTCCTCTCCCGCGGAAAGCGGGAGAGGGGTTCGCTGACCAGCCCCCCGGGCTCGCACGGAACGCTTGCCCGCCACCCCCGTTCTCCAGCCACCGGGCAGGCGCGACGCTCCGTCGCCGCCGCCGGAGCGCCGCCGCGGGGACAATGAGCACCAAACTCGACAATTTCGATTCGTCCGCCTTCGAGCCGCCGCCCGAGGCGGTCGGATTCTACACGGACAGCCTGAAGCTTCTCCAGGAATCGGGAATACCCTTCCTGCTGTCGGGGACCTACGCCCTCTCCTGCTTCACCGGCATCACTCGCCCCACCAAGGATCTCGACGTCTTCTGCAAGCCCAGCGACGCGCCGAAGATCCTCGGCTTCTTCAAGTCGCGCGGCTTCGAGATCGAGATGGAGGACGAGCGCTGGATCGGGAAGGTCTGGCTGGGCGACAATTTCTTCGACGTCATCTTCAACATCTCCTCGGCCAGCATCCCGATCACCGACGAATGGTTCCAGGAGGTCTATGAGGCGGAGGTCTACGGAACCGTCGTCCGAGTGACCCCGCCCACCCAGTTCATCCTCTCCAAGCTCTTCCTCCAGACCCGCTACCGCTACGACGGCGCCGACATCGTCCACACCATCCTGATCAAGCATGACGAGATCGACTGGAAGTGGCTGCTCTCCAACATGGAGCTCTATTGGGAGGTGCTGCTGATCAACGTGCTCAATTTCCGCTTCGTCTACCCGACGGAGCGCGACCTCATCCCGCGCTGGCTCTACGAGGAGCTGATCGAGCGGCTGAAGGCGCAGGACCAGATGCCGCCGGCGACCGTCAAGATCTGCCGCGGGCGCCTGATCAGCCCGACCGATTATGTCGTCGACGTCAGCGAATGGGGTTTCGCCGACGTCGTCGGAAAGGGAGTGGACGAGAAGCATGAGCCACACCACTGAAACCCTGACCGTGGCGGCGATCGGCGACCTCCATGTCACCGACACCTGCCACAATCGCTATCGGGAGCTGTTCGTGGAGATCAGCGAGGCCGCCGACGTCCTCGCTCTGGCGGGCGACCTCACCAATTTCGGAAAGGCTTCGGAAGCCGAGATCCTCGCCGAGGACCTGCGCCACTGCACGATCCCGGTCGTCGCCGTGCTCGGCAATCATGATTACGAGGCCGGCGAGACGGACGAGGTCCTCCGGATCCTGCAGTCGGCCGGAGTGACCATGCTCGGGGAGCAGGCGACCGTGATCGAGGGCGTGGGCTTCGCGGGCGCCAAGGGCTTCATCGGCGGCTTCGGCCGGGGCGAGCTGGGCGCTTTCGGCGAGCAGGCGATCAAGACCTTCGTCGACGAGGCGCGCGACGAAGCGCGCAAGCTCGAGAACGCGCTCCGTTCGCTGAGGACCGACCGGGTCTTCGCCGTCCTCCATTATGCCCCGATCCCGGAGACGGTGGAGGGCGAGCCGCTCGAAATCTATCCCTTCCTGGGCTCCTCGCGGCTCGCCCATGCGATCGATCGCTTCGACAACGTCAAGGCGGTGGTCCACGGCCACGCCCATCGCGGCGCCTATTCGGGCCGCACACCGGGCGGAGTCCCGGTCTTCAACGTCGCCCAGTTCGTCGTCGAGCCCGAATTCGGACGGCCCTACGCGCTGCTGGAGATCTGAGCGCCCAATTCCTCCCCGAGATTTCTCGGGGAGGGGGACCATGCGAAGCATGGTGGAGGGGCCTTGCTGACATAGAAGAAAGAACCCCTCCACCGCGCTGCGCGCGGTCCCCCTCCCCCGGAAATCCGGGGGAGGATTTAGTTATCGCCTCACCGCCGCCGCCGCAGCCGCCGGCGCCGCCACCGCCGCGGCCCGCGGCTCCAGCAGCGCCGCGCTCTCGAGCCGGTCAAGCGCGCGGTGGGCGGCGACGTAGCGGCGGGCGCTGGCGATCCACCGGTCGGCGCGCTCGTGGCCGGGCAGCCTCAGCACTTCGAGCAGGGCCACTTCCACCTGCCCCGATTGCAGGCTCTGGCCGGCGCGGCGCAGCCGTTCGGCGGGCTGGGTCGAGGGCGTGTGCTCGCGGCGGATGGTGACGAGCCCCGCCATCTCCGTCTTGAAGGCCCCCCACCAGCTCTGTCCCTGGCCGCCGCCGGAAAGATGGGGCGCCACTTCCTGGAACTCCTTCTGCAGGCTCTGGACCGTGACCGGCTGGCGCGCGACGGTGAGCACGGTCGCCACCGCCTGCGGCTCGGTTCCGGCGAAGCGCTGCCGGAGCAGGGTCTCGATATAGCCGAGCGCGACCCCGCGATCGATCGCGCGCCGGGCCGCGAAGGCGACGAGCAGGCCCTCGGCGCGGTCGGCATTGCCGACGGCGGCGCGCGACTGGAGGTCGAGCAGCGCGAGCCGCTCCTCGAGCCGGTTGACCCTGCGGGCCGTCTCCGGGTCGATCACCAGCCGCTCGCCGGCGGCCGGATCGGTCTGCGGCGCCGGTGGCGGCTCCCGCACCAGCTCGAGCGGCTGCGGCGCCGGCTCGGCGGCCGGGGGCGGTGCGGGAACGATCCCGAGGAAGGTCGCCGCCGTGCCCCAATTGGCCAGCAGCCAGCCCATCGCGGCGACGCCGGCTATGAAGGCGATGACCGGCAGCGCCAGCAGCGTCCAGAGCGACCGCTTCGGCTTCGCCGTCACTCGTCCCGGCTCATATTCCATTCCCGCCGTCCCTCACCACGTCGCCCGCATGATTGCACAGCTTGGCGGCAAGCTCCAGCAAGGCTTGGTCGCGCGGAGCCGCCGCCACCGCCTTTGCCGCCCACCCTTCGCCCACCGCTTCGGCGGCCGCGGCGCTGATCGCCGCGATGGCGATCGCCGCCCTCGCCCCGGTCAGCTCGGCGAACCGCGCGCCCGCCCGGGGCGAATGGATCAGCGCCACCGCCGGCCCTTCCAAGGCGGCGTCGGGAAGAGGCTCCGCCGAATAGACCGCCCGCCGCTCGATCGCGACTCCCGCCGCCTCGATGGCCTTATGCTCGCGGCCGCACAAATGGAGCGCCCGCTTGACGCCCGCCGCCGCCATCATCGCGGCGGCCGCGGCTCCGTCGGCCGGCCCGGTGCGGACGCGGGCGAATCCCGCCGCCCGGGCCGCCGCCGCCGTGCTTTCGCCCACCGCGAAGCAGGGCAGGCCCGCCGCGCCCGCCGGCGCGTGGCGGGCCCCGTTGGCGCTGGTCAGAAGCACCGCGTCGAACAGCGCCGGATCGACCGGCGGCGCGGCCAGGCCGGAAATGGCGAAAAGCGGCGCGACGACGGGATCCAGGCCCATGGCTCGGGCGCGGGCGGCGGTCTCGGAAGCCCCCGGCTCCGGCCGCAGGATCAGCAGCCTCACGGGGCGAACAGCGCCCGAAGCCGCGGCGGCGCCCGATCGAGCATGTCCCGGGCCAGCTCGAGCGGCGCAGATTCATCGCCGCTCGCGAAGGTCCGGTCGCACCGTTCGGCCTCCAGCCCGTCCTCCGTCAGGATCTCGGCCCGAAGCCGGATCTCGCCGCCCGCCAGGGTGGCGAGCGCCGCGACCGGCGAGCGGCAGCTCCCGCCCAGGCCCTCCAGCAGCCGGCGCTCGGCGCCGACGCACAGATGGGTGGAGCGATGGTCGATCGCCGCGAGCAGGGTGCGGACCCGCCGGTCGCTCGTCCGTGCCTCTATGCCGATGGCGCCCTGCGCCGGGGCCGGAAGGAAGTCGTCCAGGAGCACTCCGCAATCGGCGCGGCCCAGCCGGTCGAGCCCGGCCGCGGCGAGCAAGGTGGCGTCCACCTCGCCGCGCTGGATCTTGCGGAGGCGCGTTTCGACATTGCCCCGGAAGGGGACGATGACGAGATCCGGGCGCCGCGCCAGCAATTGCGCCGCGCGCCGCGGCGAGGAAGTGCCCACCCTCGCGCCGCGCGGGAGCGCCTCGAGGCTCGGCGCGCCCACCAGCCGGTCGCACACGTCCGCCCGCTCCAGCATCGCGGCCAGCGCGAGCTCGCGCGGCCTTATCGTCTCCACGTCCTTCATCGAATGGACGGCGAGGTCGATCCGGCCCTCCATCAGGGCGAGATCCAGCTCCTTGGTCCAGAGCGCCTTGCCGCCCATCTCCGAGATCGGCTTGTCGCGAAGCTGGTCGCCGCTGGTCGCGATCGGCTCGATCTCGATCAGCTCGGGCCCCCAGCCATGGGCGTCGCGAAGCGCCGTCGCCACCAGCCGCGCCTGGACGAGCGCGAGCGGCGAGCCGCGGGTGCCAAGGCGGAGGATCGGCTGCATGCGCGGCTTGTGCTAGGGCCTGTAATCATAATCGGCAACGGCCATGACGGGGCGGAGAGGCGGTCAGGGCTAGGAGCGAGCGAGGGAGCGATGCTCGATGCATCGTGACCGACGAGCGACGCCGCCATGGCCGCCTCTCCGCCCCGCCCCCTTCGGGGTCGCCCGGAGAAGGGCGCCGGCTATGTCGGAGCGCTTGTGCGGGCGACCAGCCCGCCCTACACGCTCCTCCTTGCCGGCGCCCTTCTCCGGGCGATCCTGGCCATTGACGATTATGATTACAGGCCCTTGCGGGTTTGGGGGTGGCAGGGAAGCGGGCATGAGCCTCATCCTCGGGATTGAATCGAGCTGCGACGAGACGGCGGCGGCGCTGGTCGGGTCCGACCGCCGGGTCCTCGCCCATTGCCTCGCCGGTCAGGAAAGCGCGCACGCCCCCTTCGGCGGAGTGGTTCCGGAAATCGCTGCGAGGGCCCATGTCGAGATCCTCCCCTCGCTCATCGAGCAGGCCCTGGGCGAAGCCGGCCTCGAGGTGCGCGACGTCGACGCGATCGCCGCCACGGCCGGGCCCGGCCTGGTCGGCGGAGTGATGGTCGGCCTGGTCGCCGCCAAGGGGCTCGCGCTCGCCGCCGGCAAGCCGCTGGTCGCGATCAACCATCTCGAGGGCCACGCCCTGTCGCCGATGCTGGCCGATCCCGCCCTCGCTTTCCCCTACCTCCTCCTCCTGGTCTCGGGCGGCCACTGCCAATTGCTCTTCGTCGAGGGGGTCGGCCGCTACCGGCGGCTCGCCACCACCATCGACGACGCGGCCGGCGAGGCGTTCGACAAGACCGCCAAGCTCCTCGGCCTCGGCTTCCCCGGAGGCCCGGCGGTCGAGCGCTCGGCGCGGTCGGGCGATCCCTCCGCGGTGCCGCTGCCGAGGCCCCTGCTGGGCTCGCCGGAGCCGCATTTCTCCTTCGCCGGCCTGAAGAGCGCCGTCCTCCGCGCCCGCGACGGCGGCCTTCACCGGGTCGAGGACATCGCCGCCTCGTTCCAGCAGGCCGTGGTCGACAGCCTCGTCGACCGGACCCGCCGCGCCCTCGATCGCGTGCCGGAGGCGACCGCGCTCGTCGCCGCCGGAGGAGTCGCCGCCAACGAGGCGATCCGGTCCGCGCTCACCAGGCTCGCCGCCTCCCGCGGCCTGCCCTTCGTCGCGCCGCCGCTCTGGCTGTGCACGGACAATGCCGCGATGATCGCCTGGGCCGGCGCTCTGCGCTTCGATTCCGGCCTCACCGATCCCCTCGACGCTCCCGCCCGGGCGCGCTGGCCGCTCGACCCCGAGGCGGAAAAGGTGCGCGGCGCCGGAGTGAAGGCGTGACCGGCGGTGCGATCGGAGTGCTCGGCGGAGGCGCCTGGGGCACCGCCCTCGCCCAGGTCATGGCGTCCGACGGAACGGCGGTGGAGCTTTGGGCGCGCGAAGCGGAGGTGGTGGAGGCGATCAACGCGACTCGCGAGAATCCGCTGTTCCTCCCCGGCCTCAAGCTGTCGGAGTCGATCCGCGCCACGACCGATCTGACGTCCGTCGCCGAGCTCAGCCCGATTCTCGTCGTCACACCCGCCCAGCACATGCGGTCGGTGCTTCGCGATCTTCCGGCCCATGCCGAGACTCTGATCCTGTGCTCCAAGGGCATCGAAGCGGAGAGCCGGCGCCTGATGCATGAGGTCGCCCGGGAGGAGCATCCCGGCTCGCCGGTGGCGGTGCTTTCGGGCCCCACCTTCGCCCACGAGGTGGCGGCCGGCCTGCCGACGGCGGTCACCCTCGCCTGCGAGGATATCGCGCTCGCGCAACAGCTCTCGGGCCTCGTCGCCCGGCCGACCTTTCGCCCCTATGCGGCCGACGACGTCGTCGGCGCCGAGATCGGGGGGGCGGTCAAGAACGTGCTCGCAATCGCCTGCGGCGTCGTCGAGGGCCGCCGCCTCGGCCAGAACGCCCGCTCCGCCCTCATCTCCCGCGGCTTCGCGGAGATGATCCGCTTCGGCCTCGCCCGGGGCGCCCGGGCCGAGACGCTGGGCGGCCTGTCCGGCCTCGGCGATCTCGTCCTTACCTGCTCCTCCGTCAGCTCGCGCAATTTCAGCCTCGGCAAGGGCCTGGGCGAAGGGCGCGCCGCCGCCGGTCTCCTCGCCGACCGGCGGACCGTCGCCGAAGGCGCCCATACCGCGCCCGTGCTGGCTCGGGCGGCCCGGGAAGCCGGAGTGGACATGCCGATCGTGTCGGCGGTGTGCGCCCTGCTTGCGGGCGAGGCGAGCGTCGACGAGGTGGTCGAGCGTCTGCTGGCGAGGCCGCTGCGCTCGGAAGCCCTCTAATTCCTCCCCCAGCTTGGCTGGGGGAGGGGGACCGCGACGCGAAGCGTCGTGGTGGAGGGGTGGAACGCATTCAGCTTTCCCCTCCACCGCGCTTCGCGCGGTCCCCCTCCCCGAGCAAGCCCGGGGAGGAATGTCAGAAATATCCGTCACCCCGGCGAAAGCCGGGGCCCCAGGACGAGAAGTCTCGGCGGGTCTCCCCGAGGCCCCGGCTTTCGCCGGGGCGACGAGGCGCGGGTCTCCCCCGAGATCCCGGCCTGCGCCGGGATGACGCTGTCTTCGCAGCGTCAGAAATCCCAGCAGATGCCCTTGTTCTCCCAGTCGCCGTAGCGGGTCGGCTCCTCGCCCTTGGGGCCGCCATGCTCCTCGGATCCGGCGGCCGGGCCCGGCTCCGGCAGCGGCGGGCTTCGGGAAAGATGCGCCGGCGGTTTGACATGGCCGGGCCGCCGTCCGCCCCTGCCGATTGAAGATGGCTCGCTCATCCCCCACATTTCGGGAGCAGGAGGCCAGGAAGCAAGGATGAATCATTTTCGGACCCTGATGCTGCTGGCGGCGATGACGGCCCTGTTCATGGGTCTGGGCTTCACCCTCGGCGGCCCGCGCGGCGCCCTCCTCGCACTGGTCGCCGCCGCGGCGATGAACCTCCTCACCTACTGGAACGCCGACCGGATCGTCCTTTCCATGCACAACGCCAAGGAGATGACCGCCGCGGATTGTCCGCAGCTGGTCGGGATGATCCACGGCCTCGCCGCCCGCGCCGGGCTGCCGAACCCGCGCGTCTACCTGATCGATTCCCCCCATCCCAACGCCTTCGCGACCGGACGCGACCCCGAGCATTCGGCGGTGGCGGCGACGACGGGCCTGCTCGCGATCCTGAACCGGGAGGAAGTCGCCGCCGTGATGGCGCACGAGCTCGGCCATGTCCGCAACCGCGACACGCTGATCATGACGATGGCCGCGACGATAGCCGGCGCCATCTCGATGCTCGCCAATTTCGGCTTCTTCTTCCGGGGCGGCGAGCGATCGAACCCGCTGGCGATGATCGCCGCCGTCCTTCTCGCCCCCTTCGCGGCGATGCTCGTCCAGCTCGCCATCAGCCGCACCCGCGAATATGGCGCCGATCGCGCCGCGGCGGAGATTTGCGGCGATCCGGGCGCTCTCGCCTCCGCCCTCGCCAAGCTCCACGAAGGCGCCGCACGGATCCCGAGCCCGGTGGCGATGCGCAACCCGGCCGCCGCCTCGCTCTACATCGTGCCTTCCGGAAAGGGCGGCGACAGCCTCTTCTCCACCCATCCCGACACGGCCAACCGGATCGCGGCGCTCCGGGCCATGGCCGCCGAGTTCGCTCCTGAGCCGGCGCGAACGGCGGTGCCGCGCAGCCGCCGCACCGGGGCCAGCGCGCTCGATCCGCTTCGTCGGCGCTCCAGGTGAGCCGCCCTTCCGACGCGGCCGGAGTCCCAGCCCGCCGCGCCGCCCTCGGCCTGCTCGACGCGGTGCTCCGGAAGGGCCTGCCGCTCGAGGCCGCGCTCGACACCGCCGCGCGCGGGCTTGCGCCCAATGATCGCGGTCTCGCTCACGCCATCGCCGCCGAAACCCTGCGCCGCCTTGGCGATCTCGATGCGCTGATCGACGGCGCCACCCGCAACCGCCTTCCCGACGACGCCAAGGCCCGCTTCGCGCTCCGGATCGCGCTCGTCCAGGCGCTGGCGCTCGAAACGCCGCCTCACGCGGCGATCTCGACCGTCCTGCCGCTGGTGGACGGCGGCCCGCGCAAGCTCGTCCACGGCGTCTTCGGAACCCTGATGCGGCAGGAAGCGAAGCTTCCGGAGCGGCCCTCGCTGCCGGCGGCGGTCGAGGCGCGCTGGACCCGCAACTGGGGCGAGGATGTGGCGATCGAGGCCGCCCGGCTGCTCGCCGCGCCGCCGCCGCTCGACCTCGTCTTCGCCTCGGGCGCCGAGCCTCCGGCCGGAATGGAGGGCTTCAGCCTGATCCCGGGGCACCTGCGGATCCCCGCCCGGGCCGCGGTGGCCGGCCTCACCGGCTATGGCGAAGGCGGCTGGTGGGTTCAGGACATCGCCGCATCGCTTCCAGCGCGCCTCCTCGGCTCCGGCGCCGGCCGGACCGCGCTCGATCTGTGCGCCGCCCCGGGCGGAAAGACGATGCAGCTCGCCAGCGCCGGCTTCGAGGTGACCGCCGTCGATTCCTCCGAAAGTCGTCTTGCACGACTTTCCGAAAATCTCGATCGGACCAACCTGTCCGCCAAAGTGATCGCGGCCGACATCCTGCGCTGGTCCCCACCCGGCAAGGTGGACGCGATCCTGCTCGACGCGCCCTGCTCGGCGACCGGGATCTACCGCCGTCACCCGGACGTCCTCCACCGGGTCCGCCCGCGCGCGATCGCCGAGCTCGCCGAAGGCCAGAAGGCGATGCTGGCAAGGGCCGCCGGCTGGGTCGAGCCCGGCGGAACGCTCGTCTATTCGGTCTGCTCGCTGGAGCCGGAGGAGGGCGAGGCGGTGGTCGAGGCGTTCCTCGGCGAACGGCGCGATTTCGAAGCCCACCATATCGAGGCGGGCGAGCTTCCCGCCGCCATCCCGGTGGAAGGCAACCGCATCCGAATCCTCCCCGGCCTCTTCGCCGAGGCGGGCGGAGCCGACGGCTTCTTCATCGCCCGCTTCCGCCGCGTCTGACCGCGTCGGAAGTTCCACCGTCGTCCCGGCGAAAGCCGGGACCCCAGGCCGAGAAGTCGTCGCGGCTCCGCTGCGGCCGAAAGAACCTGATCCTCCCCCAGCTTGCCTGGGGGAGGGGGACCGCGCGAAGCGCGGTGGAGGGGAAAGCGAGGTCCGGATCACCCCTCCACCACGACGCTTCGC
>DASVTN010000083.1:0-23459 GCA_036387555.1 Allosphingosinicella sp.
AGCCAGGAGTGGAGGCTCACGAGGCGTTCCCGATTGCGTTGGACATGATCGTCACCTTTGCCGGCAAGCGAGAGCGCGAAGGTCTCCCAGTCACGGGGCGCTTGCGGGGAAGGGCGCGGGTGATGGGGTGTATATGGGGTGCCGGCGGCGGATAGCGAGGGTGGAGGCTTGCGGCAGCCCCAAGGCCGCCCCGCCGCCCCTCGCCGCCGCCGGTCGGCGCCCCCTCAGCCCGCATCCTTCCGCACCCGGCCTGGCGGCATCCAATGCCCCTCCTCGTCCCGGGTCCAGCCTTCGGCGAGCTTCTTCTCCGCCTCGTGCCGCTCGATGGCGGCGCTTGCGGGGAAGGGGCCCCGGTGATGGAGGGTATATGGGTGCCGGCGGCGGATAGCGCGGGCGAGGGGCGGCTCTCTCGCAGATGCGGCCCGGCCCGGCCGGCCAGTGGGCGCGTGATCCGCCTAACGAGCCGCCGCCGGGCCGCCGAGCAGGACCAAAGAGCGGCGTGAGCCGGCTTTTGGCACCTCGGGCAGAGGTGGGCGGCGGGCCGGAGCGCCTGGAGGGGCGCCCGGGATCCGCGGCAGGCTCAGGCGAAGATCGAGGCTCCCGGGAAGGGATCGCCCACCGGCGGGACGACGAATGCTCCTCCGGCGACGAGGTGCATCAGATCGAAGGCGCCGACTTGCGGATGGGAAGGAATTCCGCCGAAATTCGCATCCCCGAGCCAGGCGGGCGTCCGAAGGATATCGAGCACCCGTTTGAAATCCGACTGGAAGCTCACGAAATTGAGCCCGACGCGCAGACCTCCCTCCGGAGGGGAATCCACGAACTCATAGCCTTGCCGGTAGATACGGTTGTTGCCGGGGTTGTCCGGCCCCTGCCGATGCCGGTTGGAGCGGATGACGTGGCTTTCCTGAAGCAGATCGCCGAGCGGGACGCTGGGTATTTCGATGAAGGCCGGATTCGATCTGTCGATCTCGCCACCGACGGCGGGGCAGCCCGCCGCGCTCGTCGTCTCGATCCCGTCCGGCCCGACCCCGGCGGCGACGAGCGGGCAGCCCGTCAGCTTGTTCCTGCCGACCAGCACCTCCTGCTGCTGGCGGCTCAGCCGCCGCCAGCCTTCGAGATCGATTTCGATCTTCAGGAAGAGCATCTTGCTGCCGCCGACGAGCCAAGGCTGCTCGGAAAGGGTCTCGATCGCCAGCCGCCGCTCGTCGCCCGAACGCATGTTGTTCAGCCCGTCATGGAAGTCGATCCAGCTTCTTCGGTCGTCGCGGTGGAGCCCGGCGAAGAAGCAGACGAGGCGCACCGGGAGCGCCTTGTCGTCGATCGCCTTGCTGAGCTCGACGAGCGCGCGGGCCACCGTCAGCTCGCTATTGCCGTGGAGGGCCAGTGCGAAATCCGTCTGCGCCGATTCGCGGCGGGCCGTGCTCCGCCACCGAAGCCTGGGAAAGGGCCCCGCCCCCAGGTCCGGCAGATTGAAGGGGGCCGGCGCCGCCAGGACATCGCCCTCCCGGGCGCGGAACAGGCGCTTTCCAAACCCGAGGACCACCTCCAGATCGCCGGGATCGACCTTGATCAGCGGGTCGTTCGGAAGCGTCGGCCGAAGATCCCGGATCACCCCCTGCCTCAGATCGCCGATGACCTGGAACAGCTCCGCCAAGGCGTCATGGGCGGCCCGGCGCGAAGTTCCTTCGACGAAGTTGAACGTCGCCAGCCGGAAGAAATCGGGCGGGGTCTGCCGGGGCCGATAATAGATGCCCCGCGGGAGAAGGTCGTCCATCTGCAAGCTCCTCAATCGCGGCGGGTGGGCGGCCCCCGCCGGCCGCCCTCGGCCTCGCGGAAACGGCGGTAGGCGAGAAGGAAATCGCCCGCGTAGCTTCCCGCCGGTCCGCACACGTTGCGACTCGGACGGCCGACGATCGGCATGGTCGCCGCTCCGGCGCCGTTGCGGGCCCGGTAGAGTATCTGGACGTGCTGCTCGCGAGCGAGCTGGTGGCCGTTGACGACCGGGTCCCCGTTGCTGTCGAGAAGCTCGCCCATCGATCGTCCGGATCCCGGGGGCGGAGCGACGGTCAGGCGCTGATAAAGCTGAAGGCCGGTGGGATTGTCCGGTCCGGCGCCGCGGCCGTAGCTCAGCCAATCCAGCGGCAGCGGTTCACCGTCGAGCGTGATGGCGTCGCGGTTGAAGGGAGGCATGTAAATGCCGAACGGATCGACCAGCGCCACTTCGAGCCCCTGGAACGCGGCGCCGACGAGCACTCCGACGATGGTCGGGTCGCTGTTCCGGCAGGACACGGCGCTCTGCGGGGTCGAGCCGATCGCTTCGGGGCCGGTCAGCGCGCGTTCCACTCCATTCTCGACCACGCTGCGCGGATAGGCGGCGAAGAGCGCGAGCTGGATCGCGGCGAAGGCGGCGTTCGGCGGCTGCGCCATGTGGAGGATGCTCCGGGTCCCGTTGTTGTAGGGGCCGGCCGCGGGCGCGCCGAAGTCGGAGCCGTTATGCTCCCTCCACCGGCGGCGCAGTTCCTCCGGCCCGGAGGCGGCGGCCGGGTCCATTCCGAACAGGGCCTCGACGTCGACATCTTCGGGAGCCTCGCCTGAGAATTCGGCGGCGAGCTCGATCGCCCGCCCCGGGTTGCGGGACGCCATCATCGCCCAGTAATCGGGAGTCTCGCAGGTCAGCTCCACCCGCGCCAGGGAGCCGCCCTCGAAGACCGCCCGCCATTCCAGATATTCTTCCTGCACGTAGGAGCGGCCAAGCGCCCCTTCCGGGCCGGTCCAATCGAAGAACCGCCCCAGATCCTGCGGCGCTTCGGCCGGAAGCGCCTGGAGCGCCCGGCTGGGCTCTCCCGACCAATCCACTCCGGCGATTCCGCCGAGGCCGGGGCTCCCGTCGGGCACGATCGCCGGCGCCCGGCCGAATTGCGGATCGGCGATGAGGCTCTCGACCAGCTCTTCGATATTGCGCTCGAGATAATCGTTCCAGTCGGCGAGCCCCGCCGGCTCGAGATCGTCCAGAAAACCTGGAGCATGCGCCATGTCGTCCTCCTGCAAGGGAAAGGAAGGCCGGAGCGCCTGAACGACGG
Organism: Allosphingosinicella sp.; assembly: GCA_036387555.1. GTDB lineage: Bacteria > Pseudomonadota > Alphaproteobacteria > Sphingomonadales > Sphingomonadaceae > Allosphingosinicella. The sequence goes on from DASVTN010000083.1 coordinate 3,084, forward strand.
CCCGGCGCCAGGAATAGCCGCAAGCGGGACGCCGGCACGTGACGGCCGTCACGCGCCGAAAGCCGTGGACGCCCTCCGCCTCCAGCGCGGCGCGAGGGAAAAAAGTGACGGGCTGAGGGGAAACGGTAACACTGATGTCCCGCCGCTGGAGCGGCGGCTGATGAGGGCGGTGAACGGCTGAAACAAATCCTCCCGATGCGAAGCATGGGGAGGGGGACCGCCCGAAGGGTGGTGGAGGGGTAACTGGCCGAAGCCTGCGCCATTTACCCCTCCACCAGGCTTCGCCTGGTCCCCCTCCCATCCCGCGATGGGGAGGATGTCACGCCGCCACCGCCCTCTCCGTCACCGCAAGCCTGGCCTGCAGCCGCGGCGGCAGTGGGCGGACCACCGAGCGCCGCACCATCCGATCCTTCGCTCCGAACTCGCGGAAACAGGCTGATCCGGACGGCGGGCAAGAATATGTACAATCGCCATTTTTCCGGAGAGGAAAACCGCGCTCACTTCTCGAGGGCGCGCTCCAGGCGTTCGAGCTCGAATCCCGCCGAACGAAGCCAGTCGGCGAAAACCTCCAATGCCCCTCTGTCATCGGTGATCGACAGATTGCCCCATCGAATTGCATTTAATACCGTATTGAATATTCGCTCATAGGTGTGGTTCAGGAAGTCCGCGCCGTTAGTGGCCAGTCCGCGGACGAATACTCTTTCCGACTTCACAATCGCCGTGATGGCCCGAAGGCATCCTTGCGGGTTACATGAAAACAATGGATTCCGCGACAGACTTCCCGAGATGCGCCATAAGTCGGATCTGTCCTGCTCGGAGAGCCGCTCTCGATCGAGAGTTTCGATTATTGCATCTTCCGCCAGGGAGACGAGCCTCAAGAACCCCGCCTCCGTCATCATATCCTCGTGGACGTGTCCGATGAGGGCCGCCAGCCGGTCGAGGCTATCCTCATGGTCCCTGAACGTCACGGCCCAGGAAGCAATGGCGAGGATCACCGGCTCGGGCAGGTCATGTCGCTTGACGAGGTGGCGGGTAACAAAGGAAGTTTCGGGCTCGCCCTGCCAAAGCACGATCCAGGTGTATATCTGCTCTCTGATGGGTTCGAAGTCGCCCCCGCGATTGAGCCAAGCCCGGAAGACGAACTGTGCCTCGGGCGTCGTTCCATGCTCCGTGAGCCAGGCGAGCATCGGCTTCTCGACCGCCCTGGTCGACCCGTGACGGTCCAGCCAAAGTCGCCGCGGCCCTCGGTCACATCTGCTCCTCTCGCGTGGCCCAGGCCGTGATTGCGTCTATTCCGCTGCCTTCAGCGTTGTGAGCGGAACCCCCTGCGCCTCCAGCGTCCCCAGGTCGAGCTTGCTCGCCCCATCGATATCAAGGCCCACGATCGTCCCATCGGCGGCAAAGTCTGCATTCACCCCTGGCGCCACTTCCCGGGTCTCGCTGCCGGGCCCGGCCTTCAGCTCGATGTAGAGGCTGTCGGTCTCGGGATAGTAATGCAGCTTCATTCCGGCTCCTCCCGGAAGTTTCGGTCGAAGAAGGCGTTGTGTACCGTCTCGCCGTCCTCCAGCGTCACCACCCTTAGCACATATGGCTCGGCCGCGCCCGGCAAAGCGACCTTGCGCCAGAAGCGGATTCGCCCGTCCTCCTGCGTTTCGCGGCGGATCGGGTCGGCGAGGGCCGCGGCGCACCAGTCCCGCTCGATATAGGGCCGCTTTCGAAGCACCTGCTCCTCGAAGTAGCGCGTGATCTTCATCCGCCTCCGGCCCCGGCTGCCCGAGGAGGCGCCAAAACGAAAAGGGCCGCCTAGCGGCGGCCCTTCCGTTCTCAAAATCCGGATAAATCCGAGAGGCTTCAGCCGAGCAATTCCTGCTCCAGCTTCTTGGCCATTTCCTCGATGTTCTCCGGCGGCCAGCCGGGGATGTCCATCCCGAGCCTCAGGCCCATGCTGGAGAGCACTTCCTTGATCTCATTGAGCGACTTGCGCCCGAAATTGGGCGTCCTCAGCATCTCGGCTTCGGTCTTCTGCACCAGGTCGCCGATGTAGATGATGTTGTCGTTCTTGAGGCAGTTGGCGCTGCGCACGGAGAGCTCGAGCTCGTCCACCTTCTTCAAGAGGTAGCGGTTGAGCTGGTTGGCGTCCTGCTCGGTCTCGGCCGCGCTCGGGCCCATGCCGTGGCCGTGGCTGGGAACGTGGGCGGCGATGCTGTCGTCGAAGTGGACGAAGAGCTGCAGCTGGTCCTGGAGGATCCGGGCGGCGTAGGCGACGGCGTCGTCGGGCGTGATGGTGCCGTCCGTCTCGACCGTCAGGGTGAGCTTGTCGTAATCGAGCTCCTGGCCGACGCGGGTGTTCTCGACCTTGTAGCTGACCTGGCGGACCGGGCTGTAGAGCGCGTCAATGGGGATGATCCCGATGGGCGCGTCGGCCGGGCGGTTGGAGGCGGCGGGGACGTATCCCTTGCCGGCTTCCGCGGTCAGCTCCATGTTGAGGGTCGCGCCGTCGTCGAGATGGCACAGGACGAGATCGCCGTTCATCACCTCGATGTCGCCGGTGGTGGCGATCTGGCCGGCGGTGACCTCGCCCGGGCCGGTGGCCGAAAGGGCGAGGCGGCGCGGCTGGTCGCCTTCCATTCGGAGCGCGATCTGCTTCACGTTGAGGACGAGATCGGTCATGTCCTCGCGGACGCCCGCGAGGCTCGAGAATTCGTGGAGCACGCCCTCGATCCGGATCGAGGTGACGGCGGCACCCTGGAGCGACGACAAGAGCACCCGGCGAAGCGAGTTGCCGAGCGTGAGGCCGAAGCCGCGCTCCAGCGGCTCGGCGACGAAGGTCGCGCGGCGGCGCGAATCGCCGCCCGTGGCGCGCTTCTCGAGCGCGTTGGGTTTCTTCATTTCCTGCCAGTTCTTAGCGTTGACGGCCATGGTATTCCTCTGGCTTGCGGGACGGCCTCAAGCGGCTGTCCCTATGTTCGGCGGGGACAGTCACTAGTGACTGTCCCAAATTCGGCGGGGGACAGTCACTAGTGACTGTCCCCGGGGTTGCATCAGACCCGGCGGCGCTTGGACGGGCGGACGCCGTTGTGCGGGATCGGAGTGACGTCGCGGATGGACGTGATCTGGAAGCCGACCGCCTGGAGGGCGCGAAGGGCGCTCTCGCGGCCCGAGCCCGGGCCCTTCACTTCGACCTCAAGGGTGCGAACGCCGTGCTCGGCGGCCTTCTTGCCCGCGTCCTCGGCGGCGACCTGGGCGGCATAAGGCGTCGACTTGCGCGAGCCCTTGAAGCCCATCATGCCCGCGCTGGACCAGGCGATGGCGTTGCCCTGGGCGTCGGTGATGGTGATCATCGTGTTGTTGAAGCTGGCGTTGACGTGCGCCACTCCGGCGGTGATGTTCTTGCGTTCGCGCCTGCGGAGGCGCTGCGGTGCCTGTGCCATGTCGTCCGGTCCTTACTTTTTCTTGCCGGCGATCGGCTTGGCCTTGCCCTTGCGGGTGCGGGCGTTGGTGTGGGTGCGCTGGCCGCGGACGGGCAGGCCCTTGCGGTGGCGAAGGCCGCGGTAGGAGGCGAGGTCCATCAGGCGCTTGATGTTCATCGCGACTTCGCGGCGCAGGTCGCCCTCGACCTGATAGTCGGCGTCGATCGTCTCGCGGATCTGGAGCACTTCCTGGTCGGAAAGGTCCTGGACCCGGCGCTCGGGCGAGATGCCCAGCTTCTCGGCGATCTGGACGGCCTTGGTGCGGCCGATTCCGTGGATGTAGGTGAGCGCGATGACCACGCGCTTGTTGGTCGGGATGTTCACCCCAGCAATACGAGCCATGAATTTTTTCTCCTGCTCCACAGGGCGGCATGGCCGCCGCCCCATCTCGACGCGTCAATGGTCCTCGAAACAGCGACAGCCGACGAGCGCACGAAAGCGCCGCCGGACGACCGGTTATCGGGATGAGCGCGAGATAGGGCCCGGGAGAGGGGCTGTCAACGGTAAGCGTGGGACGGAAGGCGGGTTTTTTGCCCCCCTCCGTCATCTCGGCGGAAGCCGGGACCTCGGGCGGGAAAGTCTCGGCGGGCCTCCCCGAGATCCCGGCCTTCGCCGGGATGACGGGCGCTAGCCCAGCAGGCGCTCGTGGACCACTTTTCCGCTCTGGGTCAGGCGCACGCCCTTCACGATCTCGTCCTCGTCCGGAAAGACGGGCCTCCCCGCCTCCTTGTCCCAGAAGGCCGAGAGGAAGTTGTAGAGGTTGCGGGCGTAGAGGGCGGAGGCGTCGGCGGCGAGGCGGGAGGGGACGTTGCGGTGGCCGACGATGCGGACGCCGTGCCGCTCCGTCACTTCGCCGGGGGCCGAGCCCTCGACATTGCCGCCCTGCTCGACGGCGAGGTCGACGACGACGCTCCCGGGACGCATGGAGGCGAGCTGCGAGTCGCTGATCAGCCGCGGCGCCGGGCGGCCGGGGATGAGCGCGGTGGTGATGACGATGTCCTGCTTGGCGATATGGCTCGAGACGAGCTCGGCCTGGGCCGCCTTATATTCGTCGGACATCTCGGTCGCGTAGCCGCCGGCGCCCTCGCCTTCGATCCCGGCGACCTTCTCGACGAAAACCGCCTTGGCGCCGAGGCTCTCGATCTGCTCCTTCGTCGCCGCCCGGACGTCGGTCGCGGAGACGATCGCGCCGAGGCGGCGGGCGGTGGCGATCGCCTGGAGGCCGGCGACGCCGACGCCCATGACGAAGATCCTCGCCGCCGCGATGGTCCCCGCCGCGGTCATCATCATCGGAAAGGCCCGGCCATATTCGGCGGCGGCGTCGAGCACCGCCTTGTAGCCGGCGAGATTGGCCTGGCTGGAGAGCACGTCCATCGACTGGGCGCGCGTGATCCGGGGCATCAGCTCCATCGCCAGCGCCTCGAGCCCGGCGGCGGCATAAGCCTCCACCCGCTCGCGCTGCCGGAAGGGATCGAGCATCGCGACGACGAGGGTGCCCGGCCCGGCGCCCTGCAGGCCCGCGGGGTCCGGCCCCTGCACGCCCAGCACCGCTCCGGCGCCCGAGACCGCCGCTTCGCGCGTCCCGACGGCCGCGCCCGCCGCTTCGTAATCGGAATCCGCGATCGAAGCGGAGAGCCCCGCCCCCGCCTCGACCGCCAGTTCGGCTCCGAGCGCGACGAACTTCTTCACCGTCTCCGGAGTCGCCGCGACCCTTCGCTCGGCCTGCGCCGTCTCCTTCAGGATCGCGAGCTTCACCGCCTTTTCTATTCGCGGATCAGCAGGATGACGATGAAACCGGTGATGACCGAGATGATCGTCCCCCACTTCATCAGGAAGAGGAAACCCTCATATCCCTTGCGGTGAGTGATGGCTTCCTTCTCGATTTCGCCTTCCGCCGCCATTTTTCCTGTTCCCCTGTTCCTGGTCGGCGGCCCTTCTAGCGCCGGACCCGCGGCCGTTGAAGCCCTGATTAAGCCGAACTTTACCTGCTCGCGCTAGAGCCTCCTCCACGACGCCCATGGGGAGTGAAGATGCGGCCGGACCCGACGCGATGCCTGCTGCTGATCGACGACGAGCCCGCTCAGCGGCGGCTCGTCACCGCCATCGGCGCACGCGCCGGCTGGTGGGTGCGCGGAGCGCCGGACATCGAGGCCGCGGCTTCGATCCTCTCGGAGATCGACGGACCGCCGGTCGACGCCATCCTGCTCGATCACTGGCTTCCGGGGCCGGAAGGCACTTCGGTGATCGAGCAGATCCGGGCGATGCGCCCCGACCTGCCACTGCTCGTCATGACCGCCCAGACTTCGGTCGCCGTCGCTGTCGAGGCGATGCGCGCGGGCGCCCATGATTTCCTGGTCAAGCCGATCGCCCCCGACAGCCTGCTTTCGGCGCTCAACGCCGCGACCGACCGGCGCCGGCGCGGCGGCGGCGAGCTTCGCCCGCTTTCCGAGAAGATCTCGCACCGGCCGCTCGCCTTCGAGGAGATCGTCGGCTCGGCGCCGCCCTTCCGCTCCGCCCTCGCCGTCGCCGCCAAGGCCGCGCGCGCCAGGGTATCGGTGCTGATCGAGGGCGAGAGCGGCTCGGGCAAGGAAGTGATCGCCCAGGCGATCCACACCGCCTCTCCGCGCGGCCGCAAGCCGATGGTGACGGTCAATTGCGGCGCGATCCCCGAGAACCTCGTCGAATCGGTGCTGTTCGGCCACGAGAAGGGCGCCTTCACCGGCGCCTTCGACCGCCATGTCGGCCGATTCGAGGATGCCGACGGCTCGACGCTGTTCCTGGACGAGGTGGGCGAGCTGCCGCTCGACACCCAGGTCAAGTTGCTGCGCGTGCTGGAGACCGGCGAGATCCAGCGCATCGGCGGCCGATCGGTCCACATGGTGGACGTTCGGATCATCGCGGCGACCAACCGGCGCCTCGCCGAGGAAGTCGCCCGCGGCCGCTTCCGCGAGGACCTCTATTACCGGCTGAACGTCGTCCACGTGCCGATCCCGCCGCTTCGCGACCGGGCAAGCGACATCCCGCCGCTCGCCCGCCACCTGCTCGGCCGGATCGCCGAGCAGCCTGGGATGCGCCACCTCTCGATCACCGACGACGGGCTCGAAGTGCTGATGCGCTACGGCTGGCCGGGCAACGTCCGCCAGCTCCAGAACGCCCTCTTCCGGGCCGCCGTGCTGTGCGACGGAAACGCGCTGACCGCCGCCGACTTCCCCCAGATCGCTCAGGAATCGACGCTCTCGCGCCGCTCCAGCGACTTCCACCGCCCCGCCTTGAACGGAGCCTCGCAGCAGGCGGCGCTCTCCAACGGGCCGGGGATCACGCTCTACGATCCGGACGGCAATCTGCGGCCCCTCGAAGCGATCGAGGCGGACGTGATCCGGCTCGCCATCGGCCATTATCGGGGCCGGATGACCGAAGTGGCGCGCCGGCTCGGGATCGGGCGCTCGACCTTGTACAGGAAGCTCGGCGAGCTCGGGATCGGCGAGGTGGCCTGACCGCTCCCCTCCCTGAAAGGGAGGGGCTGGGGGTGGGTCCGCCGAAGGCGGCTGAGCTCCGAGTCAGATCAAGTCTCGCTACGCTCGCCTACCCACCCCCAACCCCTCCCTTTCAGGGAGGGGAAGCACGCGCTACACTCCGAGTCATGCCCGACTTCACCCAAGCCATCGTCCTCATCACCGGCGCCGCTTCCGGAATCGGCGCGGCCACCGCCACCCGGCTCGCCGAGGCGGGAGCGCGCAAGCTCATCCTGATGGACCGGGACGAGGACAAGCTGCGCGACTTCGCCTTCACCTTGCCCTGCGAGCGCCAGATCCGGATCGGCGACGTCGCCGACGAAAGGCTTTGGGAGCGCGAGGACCTGACCGGCCTCACCCACGCCGTCGTCAATGCCGGGATCGGCGCGGGCGGGCCGATCGCCGAGACCAGCTTCGCCGACTGGCGTCAGGTCATGTCGATCAACCTCGACGGCGCCTTCCTCACCCTGCAGGCCGCGATGAAGGCGATGCGCGACACCGGCGGCGCGATCGTCCTCACCGCCTCGGCGGCCGGATTGAAGGCGGAAACCGGGATCGCCGCCTACGGCGCCTCCAAGGCGGCGGTGATCCACCTCGCCCGAATCGCCGCCAAGGAAGGCGCCCCGCTGGGCATAAGAGTGAATTCGATCGCGCCGGGCGGGGTCGAGACTCCGATCTGGGAGGGGATGGCGGCGTTCAACGACATGGTCGAGCGCCAGGGGAAGGACGCGGCCTTCAAGGCGATGGCCGCCGGCACCCCCCTCGCCCGCTTCGCGAAGCCCGAGGAGATCGCCGCGCAGATCGCCTTCCTGCTCTCCGACGACAGCGCCTTCATGACGGGGGCCTGCCTGGTGAGCGACGGGGGCTATTCGATCTGAAAACTCCTCTCCCGCTTTACGCGGGAGAGGGGGGACCCAAGCCGAAGGCTTGGGGGGTGAGGGTCTTGCCGAGTCCGGTGTACAGACCCTCACCTCCCACCGCTCCGCGGCGGGCCCCTCCTCTCCCGCAAGAACGGGAGAGGGGTTTGGCTCTAAGCCCGTCTTAACCTGCATCCTTTATGGCGAGCGCCATGCGGAGCCTGCCTTTCCTCCTCCTGCTCGCACTTGCGACGCCCGCCGCGGCGCAGCGGCTCGACTATGAGCCCGTCACCGACGACCGGCTCGCCGAGCCGGCGCGGCTCGCCTATCTCGCGGTGGATGCGCCCGAGGCGCCCGCCGATCCGACGGCGCCGCCCGCCAAGCGGAGGAAATGGCTTCAATGGGGGCTGTTCGACCGCTTCGAATATACCGCGCAGAAGGGCGGCGACGGCTATGCCTGGGATTTCTCGGCCCTGATCGGCGGTGAGCGGCACCGGCTGTGGATCGGCACCAGCGGCGAGGGAGCGGCCTGGAGCGGCCCGGACTATGTCGAGCTCAACGCGCTTTATTCCTACCATGCCGGCGGCGCCTGGGACCTCAACGCGGGCCTTCGCTACGACGTCCAGCCCCGCCCGAGGCGCGCCCATGCGGTGCTCGGCGCCCAATATGACGACGGCGAAGCCTTGTGGCTGGGCGCCTTCGGCTACCTTTCCGGCAAGGGCGAGGCGAGCGCTCGGCTGGCGGGCTATTACGACCAGCCGCTCGCCCGCGGCTTCGTCCTCCAGCCGAGCGCGGAGCTCGATTATTATGGGGAGGACGTGCCCGAGCTCGGCCTCGGCCGCGGCTTCGGCTATGCCGAGGCTGGGCTTCGCCTGAGGTACGAGATCAAGGAAGCCTTCGCGCCTTATGTCGGCCTCAGCTGGTCGCGCGACCTCGGCCGGACCGCGCGGATGACCCGCGAGGAGGGCGAGGATCCGGAGACGAAGAGCCTGGTGATGGGGGTAAGGTCGTCCTTCTGACCTGAAATCCTCCCCTGCATTCGCAGGGGAGGGGGACCATGCGAAGCATGGTGGAGGGGCCTTTCGGACTCGGAAGAACCCCTCCACCAGGGTTCGCCTGGTCCCCGGGGAGGACTTGCGACGCGCTAGGCCAGCAGGTCCTGCTCTTCCGGGTGGGTGTCGATATAATGCTTCACGAAGGCGCAGGCCGGGACCACCTTCAGCCCCTGCCCGCGAACGTCGGCGAGCGCGGCCTTGATCAGGCGGCTGCCGATCCCCTGCCCCGCGAGCGCGTCCGGCACCTCGGTGTGGGTGAAGGTGATCCGGCCGGTCCGAACCCGGTAGGCGGCGAGCGCCAGCTGCCCGTCGACCTCCAGCTCATATTGGCTCTTCACTTCGTTGTTGGTGACTTCGCCGTTCATCCGATTTCTCCTTTGGGACAGGCATCCGATTTCTCATTCGGGACAGTCACTAGTGACTGTCCCGAGTGACTGTCCCGAGTGACTGTCCCGAGTGGCTGTCCCTAGTGACCGGCCGCCTTCATCGGCGCGATGACCTGCTCGGCGAAGCGGTCCATCTCCTCCGCCTGGGGGCTCATCTGGAGCAGGAGCAGGTCGAGCCCGGCCGCTTCATATTCCTCGATCCGCTCTCGCAACTGCTCGGGGGTTCCGACGAGATCGGGCCTCAGGCCGCGGTTCGAGACCGAATATTCCTGGAGCTTGAGCTCCCGCTCCAGCTCGGTGCCCGAAAGCCACTGGTCGAAATTGTCGAAGCCCGCGGGCGGCCTGGGAGGCAAGGCGGTGATCCGCTCGAGCTCCCTCTTCGCCTCGGCCTCGCTGTCGCGGACGATCGCATAGGCGGCCATCCCATATTGCATGGCCGGCCCGCCCGCCTGCTCGCGCCGGGCCGCCATGTCCGAGATCTTCGGAGCCACCGCCTCGACCGGATCGCCGTGCATCACATAAGCGTCGCACTGGGTCGCGATCATCGTCTTGGCCGCCTCGCTTTCGCCGCCGGCATAGATCGTCGGCCGGGGCTTGCGCACCGGCTTGGGCTCGCAGATCGCCTCCTTCAGCCGGTAGCGCTCGCCCTCGTAGGTGAAGCGTTTCCGGCTCCAGAGCCCGTCGATCACGTCGAGCCATTCGCGGGTGCGGGCGTAGCGGTCGTCATGCTGATCGAACTGAAGGCCGTATTGGGTCGCCTCGTCCGCCCACCAGGAGGAGACGACGTTGAGGGCGAGCCGGCCGCCGCTGATATTGTCGATATTGGCGGCCTGCTTGGCGAACAGGGCCGGCTGGTGGAAGTTGGGCCTGACCGCGACCATCAGCTCGAGCCGCTCCGTCACGGCCGCGAGCGCGGCGGCGGTGGACCAGGCGTCGAGCGCCGGCTCCTCCACGCCCTTGATGTCGTTCAAGTTCAATTCCGCGATCAGGCTGAGATCCCAGCCCGTCTCCTCGCTTCGAAGGGTGAGCCGGCGGACATAGTCCCAGCTCGCCTCCATCCCCTCGTCCTCGACGTTGCGGAGCCAGCCTCCGAAGACCGGCATCCAGTAACCGAACCGCATCACCTGCTCTCCCGGATCGCTTCTTCGAGAAAATCGACGAGCCGGTCGTGCGGGTCCCAGCCGAGCACGTCCAGCGGCTTCGCGACGAAGTTCGAAAGCGCATTTATGTCGTAGAAAAGGGCGGCGCCGTCGCGGTCGTCGACCAGATACTCGACTCCGCCGACGTCCAGCCCGGCGGCCCGGGCGATGCGCTCGGCGGCCTCGACCAGCTCCGCCGGCGGGGTCACCGCCGTCATCCGAACCGCCGCCCGCCCCGGCTGGGCGAGGCAGGCGTCGGCCGGGCAGAGATCGAAGCTGTCGCCGCCGCTCTCGACCTCGATGGCGTAGAGGAAGCGGCCGGCCAGGGTCTCGACCCGGGTGATGACCCCGCCGCGCGCGGGCACGTAATCCTGGAGCAGGAGGACGGAATCGACGCTCTCGGGGACCGTTCCGGCGGCGATCGAGCGGGCGAGCTCGTCCTCGCCCGAATAGCGGACGATGCCGGCGCCGGAGCCTCCGATATTGGCCTTGACGAGCAGCGGCCAGCCCATCGTCCGCGCCGCCTCCATCAGGTCGGCCCGGCGGTGGACCACCCGGGTGCGCGGCGCCTCGTAGCCGAGCCCGGCGATCAGCGAGAGCTGCCGGGCCTTCGAGGAATCGACGGCGATCACCTCCGCGCCGTTCAGCACCCGGGCGCCGTTGTCGGCCCAGTGGGCGAGCAGGCTCTCGGCGTAGAAGATGCCGTGCTCGGCCTCGCGAAGGAAGCTCGACATGGCGACCCGGCTGAGGACGACGGGCGCCGGCACCTCCGTCGAGGCGGGGTCGAAGCTGTGATCGGAGAGGCGGATCGCCTCGAAGCTGACGCCGCGGCGGCCGAGCGCGGCGAAGAGCGGCTCGAACCAGGCCGGGTGCTCGTAGAGGATTGCGAGATCGGGGTGCATTCGCCGGGCTTTGAAGGATGGCCCAATCGATTGAAACCCCATTCCTCCCCGAGTTCGTCTCGGGGAGGGGGACCGCGGCGCGAAGCGTCGTGGTGGAGGGGCAATGCCGAGTCGGATTTCCCCTCCACCAGGCTTCGCCTGGTCCCCCTCCCCCAGCAAGCTGGGGGAGGAATTTCAAAGCCCGAACGGGTAGGTTTCGTCCTCTCCCGCCGGAGCCTCCTGCGCGCCCGGGAGCGGGGTCACGGCCTCGGTTTCGTCGAACCAGACCCAGGCGTCGAACTGGTTGGGCAGCACCGCCTGGGCATAATGGCTCCAGCGCTCGGTCTCGGGCCGGTAGATCACGCCGATGAAGCGCTCCAGCCGCGGCTCCAGAAGCGCTTCGACCGCTTCGTCGTTCACGCCCTCGCGCATGTCGAGGAGGAAGCGCGGGACGCCGCTGTCGTGGCACAGGCGCTCGTAGCTTTCGGGAAGCGAGGGCCGGACCTGCTTCACCTCCATCGGCTCGTCCCAGTCGTCCGCCGCGGCGACCGTGCCGGAATGGGTGCCGAAGCCGATCAGCCGGGCTTGGTCGCCGAACCTTTCCTTGACCAGCTGGCCGATGTTGAGCTCCTCGCGCACCTGGCCCATCTCGGTATGGGCGGCATTGCCGATATGGCTGTTGTGGGCCCAGACCACCGCCTTCGAATCCGGCCCCTTCGCCTCCAGAAGCTGGCAGAGCGTCTCGAACATGTGGGTGTCGCGCAGATTCCAGCTTTCGGCCGAGCCGTAATACATGACCCGGTAATATTGCTCGGCGTTCTTGATCAGCCGGGCGTTGGCGGCGGCGTCCAGCCATTCGTCGCATTCGGGCGAGAGGCAGTCCATCCGGCGGCCCATCAGTTCCCTCAGCATCTGGACGACGCCCTCCTCGCAGCGGCCATAGCCCTCGGTGATCGCGACCCGGCCGTAGGCGGCCGGATCGTGCGCCCAGGGCCTGAGGCAGCCGTAACGCTCGCGCGCCACCTTCGCGGCTTCCGGATCGGCTTCGTCGAGGAAATCGATGACGGCGCGGATGGACCCACCGAGATTGTAGAGATCGAGCCCGTAGAAGCCCGTCATCGCCTCGTGGGCGAGCGGCCGGTTGTGCGCTCGGAGCCAGCGGACGAGGGAATCCACCTCGCGGTTGCGCCACATCCAGGTCGGGAAGCGCTGGAACGCCGCTTCCTCCCCTTCCCGGTGCGGCCGGTGGCGAACGTAGCGGTCGATGCTGGCGGCGTCCGGCCAGTCCGCCTCCACCGCGACGATGTTGAAGCCGTGCCGCTCGACCAGCCGCCGGGTGATCGCCGCCCGCGCCCGGTAGAATTCGGACGTTCCGTGGCTGGCCTCGCCGAGCAGCACGACCCGGGCCTCGCCGAAGCGGTCGAACGCGCCGGCGAAGGCCGGATCCTCGGGCGGGGGCAGCGGCTCGGCCGCGGCGGCGATCAGCTCTGGAACGGACATGGCTTATTCTCCTTCGGGGTCTGCCCAGGCCAAAGCGCCGATCAGCGGTACGAACCGGACCGCGCCCAGATCCTCCTGCTCGAAATCCTGCTCGCCGCGGCGGGTCACCTTGACCAGCTTCTGGACCGCGCCCGGCTCGCCGAGCGGCATCACCAATATGCCTCCGACGGCGAGCTGGCGGCGAAGGGGGTCGGGCACATGGCTGCCGCTGGCGGCGCACAAGATCGCCTCGAACGGCGCTTCGGCGGGGAGGCCGCCGGTGCCGTCGCCCTCGATTATCCGGACGTTGGAGCAGCCGAGCCGCTCCATCCGCGCCCGGGCGAGGCCGGCCAGCTCGCGGTGGCGCTCGATCGCGATCACCTCCGCGGCGATCCGGCTGAGCACCGCGGCCGCGTAGCCGGAGCCGGCGCCGATCTCGAGCACCTTGTCGCCGGGCGCGACCCGCGCGGCCTCGATCATCAAGGCGACGATGTAGGGCTGGGAGACGGTTTGCCCGGCCTCGATCGGCAGCGGCCCGTCCTCGTAGGCGAGCGCTCGCAATTCCTCGGCAACGAAGAGCTCGCGCGGCACCGCCCGCAAGGCCTGGAGGAGCCGCGGCTCCTTTATCCCCCGGCCGGCGATCTGGCGCCGGACCATCTCCTCGCGAGCCGCGGCGAAGTCGGCCATCCTGCCTCCTGTCGTGCCGACAACCGGCTTGGGCGGAGGCCGTTCCCAGCGGCTTTCAAGCCGCGGCCCCGGGAAGGCGCGGCCGGGCGGCGGCAGCGCTCTGGCGGATGATCCGCAGGTAGGAATCGACCAGCGCCTGGTTGACCTGGTCCCAGCCGTAGCGAAGGCTTGCCTGGCAGCCCGCCCGGCCCGCCGCCTCGCGAAGGGCGCGGTCCCGGCAATAGGCTTCGAGGGCGGCGGCGAACCCTTCGATGGCTCCGGCGCGGACGAGGCGGCCGGTGACTGCGTCCTCGACCAGGCTCTGGCTTCCGGTGGCGATCGCCGCCACCACCGGGCGCCCGGCCGCCATCGCCTCCAGGGTCACGTTGCCGAAGGTCTCCGTCACGGAAGGATTGAACAATATGTCCATCGAGGCGACGGCGCGCCCGAGGCCGGGGCCCTCCTGGAAGCCGGCGAACACCGCGTCGGGCAGACGCCGCTCGAACCAGTCCTGAGCCGGGCCTTCGCCGACGACGAGAACCTTGTGGCGCACCTGCCGCCGCTCCAGGGAATCGATCGCCTCGGCGAAGACGTCCAGCCCCTTCTCCATCACCAGCCTTCCGACGAAGCCGATCACCGGCTCGTCGTCGGCGATCCCGAGCCCCCGCCGCCATTCCATGTCGCGCCGGCCGGGATTGAAGATCTCGCGGTCGATGCCGCGGGTCCAAATCCCGACATCGTAGCTCATCCGCTGCTCGCGAAGCAGCTGCGCCATGGATTCGGAAGGGGCGAAGATGGCCTCGCAGCGGCGGTAGAAGCGGCGAAGGACCGCTTCCATGACCGGCTCGAGGAAGGCCAGCCCGTAATAGCGGAGATAGGTTTCGAAGCGGGTGTGGACGGAGGCGACGACGGGTATGTCCATCCGGCGCGCCAGGCTGACGGCGCGGTGGCCGAGCATGTCCGGGCTGGAGACGTGGAAGATGTTCGGCCGGAACGCGCTTATGTCCCGCCTCACCCGCCCCGGAAGGCGCACCGGGAACTTGTATTCCTTGCGCCGGGGGATCGACAGGCTCGGTATGTGAACCACCTCGCCCTTGGCGGGGAAAGCGGGCTCGGCCACCGTCGGCGAGTAGATCCGGACCGCCGCCCCCCGCCTCAGCAGATATTCGACCAGGCGGTTGAGAGCCTGGTTGGCGCCGTCGCGCAGGTAATTGTAGTTGCCGCTGAACAGCGCGATGCGAAGGCCGGTGGCGTCCATCGGCGGGCGGATAGCGGAAAGCTCCCCTCCCTGAAAGGGAGGGGCCGGGGGTGGGTCCGCCGAAGGCGGCCGAAGCTCCGGCTCAGCAGAAAGTCTCGCTGCGCTCGCCTACCCACCCCTCGCCCCTCCCTTTCAGGGAGGGGAATTCTTCTGCCTGTCCCGCTCCCTCAGCGCCCTGCGGTAGCGATACCCCGCGACCGCCACCGCCGGCAGGATCATCAATGCGACCAGAAGCAAAGCGAAGGCGTCCCTCGCGTCCACCTACTCGCCTTTCGCCAGCCGCGCCCGGTAGGCGTCGAGGCTGAGCGGCCGCCCGAGGAAGTCCGCCACCAGGGCCGCGGCGGGCCTGGACGAGCCCGGCGCAAGCACCATTTCGCGATAGCGGCGCGCGGTCGCCGGGTTTCGGAGGCCCTCCCGCTCGAAGCGGGTGAACAGGTCGCTCGAGATCGTCTTCGACCACATGTAGGTATAATAAATGGCGGAATAGCCGGTGAGATGGCCGAACGAGGCCTGCGGGTGGACGCCCGCGGAAAGCGGGATCGGCGAATAGCGGTCGAAGGCGGTCCGGTAGACCGTCGTCAGGTCCCCGCTTCCCGGCGGCGACAAATGGTAGGCGAGCGAAGCCGCGGAAAGGCCGAGCTGGCGGGCGTCGCCGAACGCCTCCGTGAAGCCGCGCGCCCGGTTCATCTTCTCGACCAGCGCCTTCGGGATGGGCTCGCCCTTCGCGTTGACGGCGAAGCTCTTGAGCGTGTCGTAATCCCAGACCCAATTCTCGAGCATCTGCGACGGCGCCTCGACGAAGTCCCATTCCAGGCCGAACGGGCCCTGCTGCGCCCATTGCTGCCGCCCGGCGAACATCAGGTGCAGGAGGTGGCCGAATTCGTGGAGGAAGGTCTCGACGTCGCGATGCTCCATCAGCCCGGTCCTGTGGTCGCCGGCCGGGAAGTTGCACACCAGGATGCCCACCGGAACCGCCCGGCCGGCGAGCCCGGTCCGGATCGGGATGACGTTGGCGTGGGTGTATTTCCCCTCGCGCGGATGGTTGTCCATGTAGAAGCGGCCGATCACCTTGCCGCCCTCGATCATCTCGTAAGCCTCGACCCCCGGCGCCCACAGCGGCGTGTCCCACTTTCGGATCTGGACCTTGAACAGGTCCTGGGTCAGCCGCAGGATCCCGTCGCGGACATTGTCGTAGGCGAAATATTGGCGGACCTCCTGCGGGTCGACCGCATATTGCTCCTTGCGGATCAGCTGCGAGAGATAGGAGGTGCTCCAGGCCGGCACCGCCGCCGCCTTGGGATCGATCGCCTTCAGCCGAGCCAGCATCTTGCCGAGGTCGCGGCGAGCCGGGGCCTCGACCACCCGGGCGATGTCGTCGAGGAACTTGCCGGCATTGGCGGGCGATCCGATCATCTTGTCCTCGGTGATCAGGGTCGCGTAGTTCGGCCGCCGAAGCAGCGAAGCGAGCTCGGCGCGGTCGGCGAAGATCTTGCGCAGAAGCGCGTCGTTGGCCGGATAGGCGCGGGTGAGGTTGGCCTCGAACAGCCGCCGCCGAAGCCCCTCGTCCGACGCATAGGACAGGACCGGCCCGAGATCGGGATAATCGGTCGTGATCCGAACCTTGCCGTCGGGACCCGGCCTGTGGGCGGCGACATAGTCGGCTGGAAGGCCCGCGAGCTCGGCCGGAGTGGCGGCGACCTCCTTGCGGCCGTCGGCGATGTTGCGCTCGAAGGCGATGCTGTTCTCGCTGATCCTGTCCTGGAGCGCCTTGATCCTGGTGCGTGCGGCTTCGTCGGCCCCCACTCCGGCGCGGTCATATTGGGCGATTGCGCGCTCGAGCAGGTACCGCTCCTGGGCTGATGCGGCCTTGCCGTCGATCGCCTTGAGCCGGGCGTAGATCGGCCGCGACAGCCCGATTTCGGTACCGAGCGCGTCGATCTTCTGGCTGCAGGACCGGCCCGCGTCGCGGGTGGCGGCGTCGAGGCTGGTCTGGGTGACGACGCCCGCATCGCCCGAGGCGGCGCCCAGCACGTAGCCGAGATTGTCGAACTTGCGGAAGGTGGTCTCGATGCGGGCCGGGCCCTTCTCCCGCTCCAGATCTGAGCGGAGGGCGGCGGCGCGTGCGAGATAGGCCTCGCAGGCGGCGGTGAATTTAGCCGGGCTTCGCGGGTTGAGGTGGGTGGTGGCGAGGAAAGTGTCGACCGAGCGGGTGGCGGGATCGGGGGCGGCTGCCGTGAGGGTTACAAGGGCGACGCCCGCGAGGAGATTGAGACTGGTCCGATTCGCCATGTTGCCCTCCAGGAATGTCGAGGGAGAGCTAGCGAGGAGGTTGGGGTCAGACAATCGTCATTGCGGGGAGCGAAGCGACGGACTGAATTCCTCCCCGAGCTTGCTCGGGGAGGGGGACCAGGCGAAGCCTGGTGGAGGGGAAATTCGGAGTCGGCTTCGCCCCTCCACCACGGCGCTTCGCGCCGCGGTCCCCCTCCCCGAGGCAAGCTCGGGGAGGAATTTCAATTCGGCTCAGCTCTGCAGATAATCGCCGGCGTCGGCGTCGGTGCCGTGGCCGCTCGGGGTCACCGCCGCCAGCGGATCGTCGCCGATCGCCGCTTCGGGGCCCTGGGCGAGCTCGGCCGCATGCTCTTCCGCCGCCGAATTGGCAGCGACGAGCGACTCCTGCAGCTTGCGGTGCTGGGCTCGGAGGGCGACGTCGCGGCTGGTGGCCGCGATCCGCATCCGTCCCATGCCCGCGCCGGTACCCGCCGGGATCAGGCGGCCGACGATGACATTCTCCTTGAGCCCGTCGAGCGTGTCGATCTTGCCCTGCACCGAAGCCTCGGTCAGCACCCGGGTCGTCTCCTGGAAGGAGGCGGCCGAGATGAAGCTCCGGGTCTGGAGCGACGCCTTGGTGATCCCGAGAAGAACCGGCTTGCCTTCGGCCAGGCTCTTCTTGCCCGACTTCAGCTTGGCGTTGATCTCGCGCATTTCCTGATGATCGATCTGCTCGCCGACGAGCAGGGTCGAATCCCCGCTCTCCGTGATCTCGACCTTCTGGAGCATCTGGCGGACGATCACCTCGATGTGCTTGTCGTTGATCTTCACGCCCTGGAGCCGGTAGACCTCCTGGATCTCGCTGACGAGATACTCCGCGAGAGCGACCACGCCGAGCACTTCCAGGATGTCGTGCGGATCCGGGGAGCCGCCGATCAGATTGTCGCCGCGCTTCACGAAGTCGCCTTCCTGAACGTCGATGACCTTCGACTTGGGCACCAGATACTCGACCGGCTCGCCGCCATCATCGGGGATGATCGCGATCTTGCGCTTGGCCTTATAGTCCTTGCCGAAAGCGACTCGCCCGGAAACCTTGGCGATGATCGCATTCTCCTTGGGCTTGCGCGCCTCGAACAGCTCCGCCACCCGCGGAAGACCGCCGGTGATGTCGCGCGTCTTGGCCGCTTCGCGGGAGACTCGGGCAAGCACTTCGCCGCCTTCGACCCGCTGGCCTTCCTCGACCGACAGCATCGCTCCGGGCGCCAGCATGTAGCGGGCCGCCTCGCCGCTCTGCTCGTCGAGGAGGGTGATGCGCGGACGCAGATCCTCCTTGGTGCGAGCCGAGCCGCGATATTCGGTGACCACGCGCTGGGCGATTCCGGTCGCTTCGTCGGTCTGCTCGGCGAGCGTCTTGCCCTCGATCAGATCCTGGAACTTCACGATTCCGCCCTTCTCGGTGATGACCGGCATCATGAAGGGATCCCACTCGGCGATGCGCTCGCCCTTGGAGACGATGTGGCCATGGTCCGCCAGCAGGTGGGCGCCGTAGGGGATACGGTGCGTGGCCCGCTCGCGGCCGTCCATGTCGACGATGGCAAGCTCGCCCGAACGCGACATGGCGATCCGGCGTCCGCGCGGATCCATGATCGCGGGAAGGTCGCGAAGCTCGATCGTTCCGTCCACCGAGGCTTCGAGGCTCGAAGTCTCGTTGAGCTGGGCGGCGCCGCCGATGTGGAAGGTGCGCATGGTGAGCTGGGTGCCCGGCTCGCCGATCGACTGGGCCGCGATGACCCCGACCGCCTCGCCGATGTTGACGGGCGTGCCGCGGGCGAGATCGCGCCCGTAGCATTTGCCGCAAACGCCATGCTCGCTCTCGCAGACCAGCGGCGAACGGATGCGCACCGCCTGGACCCCGATCTCGTCGATCCGCAGCGCCTGCGGCTCGTCGATCAGGAGCCCTTCCTTGGCGATGACGTCGCCCGACTTGCCGTCGACGATGTCCTCGGCCGGGGTGCGGCCGAGGATTCGGTCGCCGAGGGAGGCGATGACCGCTCCGCCCTGGACGATCGCCCGCATCTCGAGCGCGTTCTCGGTCCCGCAATCCTCCTCGACGATGACGCAATCCTGCGACACGTCGACGAGACGGCGGGTGAGGTAGCCCGAGTTCGCCGTCTTCAACGCCGTGTCCGCGAGGCCCTTGCGGGCGCCGTGGGTGGAGTTGAAATATTCAAGAACGGTCAGACCTTCCTTGAAGTTCGAGATGATCGGCGTTTCGATGATCTCGCCCGACGGCTTGGCCATAAGGCCGCGCATGCCGGCGAGCTGCTTCATCTGGGCCTGCGAACCGCGGGCGCCGGAATGGGCCATCATGTAGATCGAGTTGATCTGCGCCTGGCGGCCGTTTTCCATGATCGGCTGCGCCTTGATCTTCTCCATCATGGCGTTTGCTACCTGGTCGCCGCAGCGGCTCCAGGCGTCGATCACCTTGTTGTACTTCTCCTGCTGGGTGATCAGGCCGTCCTGATACTGCTGCTCGTAATCCTTCACGAGGGCGCGGGTCTCGTCGACCAGGGTCACCTTTTCGTGCGGGATGATCATGTCGTCCTTGCCGAACGAGATGCCGGCCTTGAACGCGTGGCGGAAGCCAAGGCCCATGATCGCATCGGCGAACAGCACCGTCTCCTTCTGGCCGGTGTGGCGATAGACGGTGTCGATGACGTCGCCGATCTCCTTCTTGGTCAGCAGGCGGTTGACGGTTTCGAACGGCACCTTGTGGCTCTTCGGGAGCGTTTCGCCGAGCAGCATGCGGCCCGGCGTCGTCTCGAAGCGCTTCATGTACTGCTTGCCCTGCTCGTCGGTCTGCGGAACGCGGCTGACGATCTTGGTGTGCAGGGTGACGGCCTTGGATTCGAGCGCCTGGTGAACTTCCGACATGTCGGAGATCATCATGCCCTGGCCCGGCTCGCCCTCACGCTCCAGCGACAGGTAATAGAGGCCGAGGACCATGTCCTGCGAAGGAACAATGATCGGCTTGCCGTTGGCGGGCGAGAGGATGTTGTTGGTGGACATCATCAGCACGCGGCATTCAAGCTGCGCCTCGAGGCTCAGCGGAACGTGGACGGCCATCTGATCGCCGTCGAAGTCGGCGTTAAAGGCCGAGCAGACCAGCGGGTGAAGCTGGATCGCCTTGCCCTCGATGAGCACCGGCTCGAACGCCTGGATGCCGAGACGGTGAAGCGTCGGCGCGCGGTTCAGCATCACGGGATGCTCGCGGATCACCTCGTCCAGGATGTCCCAGACTTCCTTGCGCTCCTTTTCGACCCACTTCTTGGCCTGCTTCAGGGTCATGGACAGACCCTTGGCGTCGAGGCGCGAGTAGATGAACGGCTTGAACAGCTCGAGCGC
>DASVTN010000084.1:0-56847 GCA_036387555.1 Allosphingosinicella sp.
GAAGAGATCCTTGGCCTTGGCGTAGCCGGCCGCTTCCACCCAGCCTTCATATTCCGGCTTGTTGTGGCCCATCATCACCATCGGCGGATGATCGTGGCCCTTGATGAGGAGCCCGGGCTCGTCCCAGATGGAGAGGCTGAAGGGGCCCATGGCAAGCGTCATGTCACGCCCCCTGAGCCACGATTCGGCGCGGTGGATGAGCTCGCGGGCGACGTCGGCGTCGGCGGCCTCGAACATGCCCCATTGTCCGATGCCGGCGCCCATATGCTGCTGGACGAGCTGGTCGACCTGGGCGGAGATGCGGCCCACCGGCGCGCCGTCGCGCTCGGCGAGGAAGAAGCGCGCTTCGGCATGTCCGAACCAGGGATTGGTTCGCGGATCGATCAATCCATGGACTTCGGTTCTGAGCGGAGGGACCCAGTTCGGATCGCCCCGGTTGAGGGAATAGGCGATGTCGACGAAAGCCTTGCGGTCGGCGGCGTCCTCGACGGGGCGGATCGTAACGGTCATGCGACGAACCTAGCGAAGCGCTCCCGATGGGGATAGTGCCGCTGCTGCACGGGAGGTGAAGTTTGAACGGACGGCTGGTCTTCTACGGCGCCGGCGGCATGGGCCGCGAGATGGTCCAGGCGGCGCGGCTGGACCCCCGCCCCAAGGCCTTTCTCTCCGACGCTCCGGTGGCGCCCTATCCGGGGGTCGAGGCGATCTCGATGGAGCATCTGACGGGCGAGGACGAGATTTGCGTCGCGGTCGGCGATCCCGCGCTCCGGCGGCGGCTCGCGGAGCGGTGCGCGGGCGCCCGCTTCGCGACGGTCCTCGCTCCAACCGCGATCCTGGATCCGACCGCCGAGCTCGGCGAAGGCGCGTCGATCTGCGACTTCGTGATGATCAACTCGCTTGCCCGGATCGGCCGCCATTTCCAGGCCAATTACTACAGCCACGTCTCCCACGACTGCGTGATCGGCGATTACGTCACCTTCAGCCCCCGGACCTCGTGCCTTGGGACGGTGGTCGTCGGCGACGGAGTCTTCGTCGGCGCCGGAGCGGTCATCCGCAATGGCGCGGCCGGGCGCCCGCTGACGATCGGGGAGGGCGCGGTGATCGGGATGGGCTCCGTCGTCATCGCCGACGTGCCGGCGGGGGCGAGGGTGATCGGCAACCCGGCGCGCCCGGTGGGATGATCCCCGCCGTTTCAGCCTGCTTTTCCGCCAGGGGAAACCCGCAATCGCGGCCAATCCACGCAACGCCGCAGATCGACTAATCTTAAGGGCGCGGGAACAGGGCAGCGGGAGACGGCGATGGCGACGACGCTTCGGATCCTCCGCTCCACCTTGGCGGGAGCGGCCGCCTGGTGGATCGGGCTGAACTATATTTTCGGGGCGGCTCAGCCGATCCTCGCCAGCCCGGCGCTGCAGAGCCCGAAGATGAACGCCATCTACGAAATGCTTCCGCCGCCGCGCATCGCGACCGATCCCTGGCTTTTGCCGGCGGCCTTCCTCGTCTGCGCCTTCATGCAGGCCGGCGTGTTCGCCGCCATCAGGAGCGCACTTCCGCGCGGGCTCGTCGCAAGGGGCGCGGCCTTCGGCGCAGTCGCCTGGGCGCTGTTCGTCCCCTGGTTCGAATTCTACCTCCCCTGGAGCCTGATGCTCGAGCCCACCCTCCTCGTCCTGCTCGAGCTCTTGTGCTGGGCAGGGGTGATGCTCCTCGCCGGCCTCGCCATCTCGTTCGGATTCGGCAGGGAAGGGGTGCAGGCGACGGCGGCCGGTTTGCGTCACCGGCATCCATGACCTGATCCCTTAGGGGCGCGGGCGGGATGGCCCCGGAACGCTATCAAAAGAGGATTGCGGCGGAGGCTTCGCCCGTGAAGGGTGGGATTTCGTGGGATGTGGGGGCTTTCTCGAGTGCTGGTGGGCGCCGCTCTTTTGCTGCTGACGGCGGACGAGCCGGTCGCGCCTCCCGACGGGCCGATCGTGGTCACCGCCTCGCGCATCGAGACCGCGCCGGCCGGCGGCCCGACCACCATCGACTCGGCGGAGATCGAGCGCCTTCAGCCCGCCTCGCTGATCGAGGCGCTGGACGATGTGGCAGGCGTTCGCGCCTTCTCGACCGGAGGCGCGGGGGGAAGAAGCTTCCTCTCGATCCGCGGCGGCGAGCCCAATTTCACCCTGGTCCTAGTCGAGGGAATCAAGCTCAACGATCCGACCAACAGCCGCGGCGGCGGCTTCGACTTCTTCGCGCTCGATCCCGCGCTGGTGGACCGGATCGAGGTGGCCAGGGACGCCGTCTCGGCGGTCCACGGGTCGGACGCGCTTGCGGGCGCGGTCGACATAAGGCTGCGTTCGCCGCGCCCGGGGGCTCGGCGCGCGACGGCCCGGGCGCAGGCGGGGAGCGAAGGCGAGGCGGGGCTCGGCGGAAGCCTCGAAGCCGGCTGGAGCGGCGGGAGCGCGCTCGTGGCGGCAAGCGGGTACGACAGCGGCGGGCTCACCGAAGGATCGAGCCTCGAGCGGCGACAGGGGCTCGCCAATCTGCGGCAGCGGCTCGGCGGCTTCGAGGCCCGGCTGCTCGGCCTCTACGGAGCCTCCGGGCGGTCGGCCTTCCCCGAGGACAGCGGCGGGCCGCGCCTCGCCGTGGTTCGCGAGCGGGAGACGGGGACGGCGCGCCTGGCCGCGGCGGGCCTGACCGTGCGCCGCGGCCGGACGGCCGCGCTCCGCCCCAATCTCAGCCTCTCCTGGTCGCGGCAGAAGGACAGGAGCGCCACGCCCGCGATCGCCCCCGGCGCGCTGCAGGGAACGCCGGCGCTCGCCGCCGACAGCCGGTTCTCGCGCTTCGAGGCGATCGCCGACGCGGGCTTCGGGCGGGGACCGGCGGTCGCCACCGTGGGCGCCGCGCTGCTTCGGGAATCGGGGCGGAGCGACGGCCTCGTCGACTTGGGCTTCCCGCTGCCGGTGCGCTTCGCCCTTCGCCGGACCACGCGCAGCGCCTTCGCGGAGACGAGCCTTCGGCCCGGCGGCGGGTTCGGAATCAACCTTGCCGCGCGCTACGACGATGTCGCCGCGGGGCCGAGCCGCTTGACCATGCGGGCGGCGGCCTCGTGGCAGCCTGCGGCGGGAGGCCCGGCCCTCTTCGCGAAGGCGGGGGAGGGGTACAAGCTGCCGAGCTTCTACGCGCTGGCGCATCCCCTGATCGGCAATCCGGGCCTTCGGCCCGAGCGCAGCCGCAATCTGGAGGCCGGGGTCGAGTGGGTCCGCGCCTCGGGCGATTTCGTCCGCCTCGCCTTGTTCGAGAACCGCTTCCGCGACCTCATCGATTTCGATCCGGAGACCTTCACCACCGTCAACCGGGACC
The DNA here is from genome assembly GCA_036387555.1 of Allosphingosinicella sp. Taxonomy (GTDB): domain Bacteria; phylum Pseudomonadota; class Alphaproteobacteria; order Sphingomonadales; family Sphingomonadaceae; genus Allosphingosinicella. The sequence continues at coordinate 3,346 of DASVTN010000084.1, forward strand.
GCGTCCGAGCCTCCGGCGCCGAGCTGGAGGGGCGGTGGCGGCCGGCGGGCTCGCTGAGCGTGGCGGGAGCGTTGAGCTGGCTGGACCTCGATTCGGCAACGCCGCTGAGGGGCCGGCCGCGCTGGCAGGGCTCGCTTCGAACCGCATGGCAGGCGTCGCCGCCGCTGGAGCTGAACTTCGCCGTTCGCTTCAATTCGGACTATTTCGACAGCTCGATCCCGACCGGGCCGGTGCGCGCCGCCGGGCATTGGGAGGCGGATCTGGGAGCGCGGCTGCGGATCTCGCGGCGGTTCAGCCTCGTCGCGGCGCTCCGCAACCTGGCCGGCGAGCGGTTCGAGGACGCCGTCGGCTTCCCCGCGCCGGGCCGGCTGGCGAGGGTCACGGTCGCCGCCGAGTTCTAGGCTGAATCGACATTCAGCGGTCCGCTTTCGTCTCCTCTCCCGCTTCTCGCGGGAGAGGAGGGGCCCACCGCGAAGCGGTGGGAGGTGAGGGTCTTGCTGGGTCAGTGCTGCAGACCCTCACCTCCCAAGCTTCGCTTGGGCCCCTCCTCTCCCGTGAAGGACGGGAGAGGGGCTGTGCGCCTCCAGCATCCGCTGAATGTCGATTCAGCCTAATTCCTCCCCGGGGTTTCCCCGGCCAATGCCGGGGAGGAATTTACGTCCGCTCGCGCCTCAGCTTGCCGAGGTCGAACCAAGTCGGCGGGCGCTCGCCCGCCGCCTTGAGGGGCGCGCCCTTCTCGTTCGTCGGCCCGTCCATCACGGTGCAGGCGGGCAGCTTCGCCGGATCGAGCCCCGCGACCAAATTCCAGGTCTTGGCCGGATCGGGTCGCGTCGGCTTCCAGTCGGTATAGTTCTGGCTGACGATGGGGGCGTCGGGCGGAGTGGCCGGGAAGCCGGAGAAGTAGAAGCTCTGGGGCTGCATCTTGCCGTTCACCGGAGCGAAGGCGTAGCCGAAGAGGATCCAGCCCTTGGCCGTCCCGTCCGGGCTCGCGCCCGTCTGCATGACCTTGCCCGTCGCTCCGTCGATCCAGAAGCTGTACCCTTGGCCGCCCCCGCCGAGCCGGTCGCTGTCGCCCCTGGACCAGGGCAAATGCTTGATGAAATCGGGCCGCGGCGGATGGTTGAGCGGGGAGAACAGGCAGACGGGCGGCATCCCCTTCGGCCGATCCTGCGGATAGGTGAGGAAGTAGGCGGTGTCTCCAAGCGAGATGAACGCGCAGGTGAAGTTGTTGGGCGTGAAGGGGAAGATGGGCAGGCAGCGCTTGTCGTAAAACTCCATCATCGCGCCTTCGCCGCTCTTCCCGCGCCAGGTCGAATCGTAATAGCTCGCGCCCCGCGAGGCCTCGTAGGTCGTTCCGGCCGGCGGCTTGCCGCGATAGGGCGGCGGATTGGTCTCGTAGCCGGCCGTGACCTTGTACATCGTCCAGGGCGATTGCCAGTAGGGCGGGTAGCTTGGATCGGGCGGCCGCCCTTCCTGCCCGGCATAGCTGCAGTCCTTCGACTGGCAGGGACTGGCGTCGGGCGGGTTGTGGACTCCGTAGGTGGCGTAGACGTTGTTGCCGTCCGCCTCGTTGCCCTCGGCCGACGACGCGTTGCCGGGAGTCTTGCCGGCCTCGGGCTGGTTGCACGCCGCCAGCGACGCCGCGAGGATGAAGACAGGCAGGCTCTTCGAACATCTCGCGTACATCGTCTCACCCTCTCCCCAAAGAAGCGGGAAAGACTAACCGAAACAAGCGGGCCGGAAAACTCAATTTAAGTTCGGTTCAAGATCGATCTAATTGTGCTTTGAACGCATGCATAAAAATGCAAGCTCGCACTCCAGACTAAGGGGGCGAGTCGGAATGATCCATCTTCAAGCCAAGCCGCTCGACACGATCGAGCATGCCTACGAACGGCTGCAGACGGCGATCGAGCTAGAGTTCTCGACCCTGCCGCCCTATCTTTACGCCAAGTTCTCGATCCTGCCGGGCACCAACGACCAGGCCGCCACCTATCTTGGCGAAATCGTCGGCCAGGAAATGATCCACATGTGCCTGGCCTGCAACATCCTGAACTCGTTGGGCGGGTCGCCGGTCTTGAGCAAGTTTGCGGACGGCCGGGCTTTCCCACCGGTGTTCCCGACCACCTTGCCGGGCGACATCGGTCCTCCGCAGGGCGATCCCGTCATGGTCCATCTGTGGGGCTTCTCGCAAAAGGCGATGGAGCAGGGGGTGGCGATCGAGCGGCCGGCCAAGCCGCTCCTGTCCGCGGACCGATCCGCCGGTGACGACGGCACCGAGACCATCGGCCAGTTCTACGAAAAGCTCGACGCCTTCCTCTCGACCCTCGACGCTTCGGCCTGGAAGGGCGTCAACCAGATCGACGATTCGCAATATTTCGCCGGGCAGCTCTATCCGATCAACAGCTACGAGGACGCCCACCGCGCGATCGACCAAATTCAGTCGGAGGGGGAGGGATCGAACGAAAGCCCGCTCGATTTCCAGAACGAGGTCTCCCATTATTACCGGTTCGAGGAGATGTCCCAGAACAAGGTGCTGACCAAGCGGATCGACCCTCCCGGCTACCAATGGGGGCCCGACGCGTTCGGGATCCATTGGGACCTCGCTTACAAGGCGATGGACGATCCGTCGCAATATGATTTCAGCGGCGAGCCTGAGGCGGCGCAGGCGGCCCAGGCGGCCTGCAATCTCGCCTACAGCCGGCTGGTCGATCTGCTGCAGCTGGCGGTGACCGGGCACAAGGGCCAGCTCGGCGCCGCCGTGCGGGCGATGTTCGACCTTCGCAAGGCCGCCATGATCGCGCTCCAGACGCCGCTCAACGACGGGTGGGTCGCCGGGCCGAGCTTCCTCTACACGCCCACCACCGGAGCTTCGTCATGAGCGTCCTCGAAACGCCCCGAATCGTCTTCCGCGGCAACATCGCCTGGGATCCGATCGTCACCAACAATTATTCGACGCTCTACGACGAGAACCAGAGCGAGAGCGTGCTGCCGCCGGCCGACACCACCTACGACCAGGTCCTCGCCTTCCGGACGCAGGCGATCACCGACGTCGATCCGAACGTCAATCCGGAGACCCGGACGCAGCGCAACTGGAATCCGCAAGGCACTCATCGCTCCGTCTTCTACGATCTCTCGGCGCCGGATTCGGCCTGCGTGGATTCCGCAATCACCAATTCGGCGATTTCCGGAGTCGATCTCGGCAGCGGGGTCAGCACTGACGATCCTTTCGTCGGCGCCCCGGCGCGATTCAGCGGCAAGCTGGTCGATCTCGAGCCCTACGGCTCCTTCTCGTCACAGCTGTTCTTCGATTCGATGACCTTCGGGATCGACGGCGGCTGCCGGATCGCCGCCAGGCGGCGGACCCGGGTCACGGCACGCTACATCAACCTGGGCAGGAACCAGGTCTATTACATCGCCGGCTTCGCCTCGGTCGTCTGGCAGACGAGCTTCCTGACTGAGGACCTCATCATCGACGCCTTCGATTCGGTCGCGCTCCAGCACCTTCTGGCCGCGCTCGATCAGCCGGGCGTGATCGGCCTGACGGTACGGTGGGTGAACTATCGGACGATCTATTACGATTGCCCGGAGCTCGCGGCCAACCCGATGGTTTCGTCGGACGTCGACCTACGCACCTTCAAGGCCCAGCAGCTGATCTCGAAGCTTCAGATCAACGACTGCTCGGGCGGCGCCGTTTGGCAGCCTAATCCGGCGCGGAGCAAGATGGTGGGGGTGATCGGCCTCTGGCGAGAAGGCGAGCCGCTTCACGAGCCGGGCGACCGGGCCCTCATCACCACCGCGTTCCCGGGGGTGACGGGGCCGCCGGGCCAGATGTGCGTGGCGACCGCCTTCGCCCGCCTCGACGGCGACCGGCTGACCCTCGATCTCGGCAGCTCGATGCCTGAAGAGGACCTCGCCCTCAACAAGAAGAACTGGGGCATTGTCGACGTCGTCGCCGCGGATTCTTCGCTGCCCGGCGGCTTCGCCAGGCTCGCCAGGATCGGCTATGACGAGGCCGCCCACCCGGGTTGCCAGGCCTATTACGCCCGCGAATATTACGAGGCGCAGTCTGGAATCGTCACGCTCGATGTCGATTCTTCGGCCATCCCGTCCGGAGCTGCGCTCCAGCTGCGGGTCGGAGACGATATCCTCCTCGCCGAGGTCGCCGTCAGAGCCATTCCGCTGGTGCCCAATCTCTATATCGACGAGGGCGATTCGGCACAGGCGACCTTCCAGATCCATGTGAACGGAGTCCCGGGCGGAGCCGGCACCGACGTCACCGTCTGGACCTATGACTCCAGCGGCAACCCCCGGGCCGCGACTTGGTCGGGCCAGGCGAATCCGGACGGGCGGTTCTCCGTCCCGATTACCAACAGCAGCCCGGGGTGCATCGGCTATGTGCCGGTGATCGGCGCGAACCAGCCGGCCCCCACGGTCGGGCTCTATCCCCAGGTCACGACCTACGCCTACGTGCGCACTCTGCCCGCGGACGATGCGGTGGCGGCGATGGCGACGACCTGGGACAATGTCTACACGCTCGTCCTCGCCAACTGGAACGCGATGGCGCCCTGCATGGACAATTGGCTCGACCTTCACGACCCGGATCAGATCCGTGCCTTCGGGGCGGTGATCAAGCAGCTCACCGACCCGGCGAACATCGAGGCGTTCAGCTACATGCCGGTCACTCGCGACATGACCGCGGGCGAACGGGCCTTGCTCTATCAGTTCCTCGACGCGCCGGCCCCGGCGGCGCACGCCCGCCTCGCGGCGGAGACGCCCGAGGCCGCCCTGGACGGCGCCACCCGGCTCAGCCGGTTCATGCGCAGCCCCTGAGGCTCGCCCGGAATGGCGATTTGGGGAAAACTGCTCTAGCAACGGCCCATGCCCTGGGCCGCCACCTCATGAATCTTCGCCACATCGAGATTTTCCACGCCGTCTACGTCAACGGTTCGGTCAGCGCCGCGGCGCGGGCGCTGAACGTGTCGCAGCCGTCCGTCTCGAAGATGCTCCGCCACGCCGAATCCCTGCTCGGCTTCCAGCTCTTCCAGCGCACCAACGGCGGCCTCGTGCCCACCGAGGACGCCCATGTCCTCTTCACCGACGCGCGCGAGATACAGGACCGGGTCCACGCCCTCCGCGAAGCGGGCCGGCATCTGAAGCGCGGGGAAGGGGGAATGCTCCGGATCTCCGCTTTGCCTTCGCTCGCGCTCCAGGCGATCCCGGTCGCCGTGTCCCGCTTCCGCCGCGCCCATGCCAAGGTGAAGTTCGACCTCCAGACCGTCCACCACGACGATCTCCTGCGCAAATTGTACGAGCGGGAGACGGACGTCGCCATCGCCTTCCAGGTGCCGCCCGCGGCCCCGATCGGTCACCGCTGGGTGGGGCAGGGCGAGCTCGTCGTCCTCTACCAGGAGCAGGACATGCCCGACGCCCCGCCGAGGGTCGGCCTCGAGCAACTGCGCGGGCATCCCTTCATCAGCCTCGCCGCGAGCGGCCCCATCGGACAGCTCTTCACGCAGGAGCTTCAGCGGCTCGACCTCGAGCTCGACGAGATCGTCTCCGCGCGCACCTTCTATATCGCCACGGCGCTGGTCCGGCAGGGGGTGGGGATGACGGTCGTGGACAGCTTCACCGCCCAGGCCTCGCTCGCGCCGGGACTCTCGGTGCGGCCGCTCGAGCCCCAGCTCACCTTCGACATCCATGCGATGTACCTGACCAACCGGCCGCCCAGCGCGCTCGCCATGGACTTCCTCAAGACCCTGGCGCGGGTCCTTGAAGCGGGTTCCCAGTAGCGCATGAATCCAGCGCCTGGCGCGTCATCCCGGGTCGAGCCCGGGATGACGGACTTTCGGGCCAGCGCCATAACGCGAGATTATGGAGAGCGGCCCACTCGCTATGCTCGCAAAGCGGGCGCGGGGCGATACGTTCGGGCGATGATCCCCGGGCCCTATCTCCTTTATCTCGGCCATTGCGCCGACGCGATGAGCATCAAGACGTCCCGCGGCCTCGCCACCTTCCGGCCGGAGCTTTGCGTCGGCGAATTCCGCCATGACGATTGTCCCCTCACCCTGGGCCTTCCCAGGCTTGGAATGACCGCCGGAGTCGAGGCCGGCGCTCGCACCCTGATCCTCGGAATAGCCGGAGCGGGCGGAAGGCTCGGAAACGATCTCGTCGAGGACGCGGCGATCGCTCTTAAGGCCGGCATGAACGTCGCCGCGGGGCTTCACCAGCGGCTTCGCGACGTGCCGGGTCTCAGCGCCCTGGCCGCCGAACGGGGCCTCCAGCTCTTCGACGTCCGGGAGCCGCCGGCGGACCTGGAGGTCGGAACGGGCTACGAGCGGGCGGGCCACCGGCTGCTGACGGTCGGCACCGATTGCTCGGTCGGCAAGATGTATGCGTCGCTGGCGCTCGTCTCGGCGCTCCGCGAGCGCGGCATCGAAGCCGATTTCAGGGCCACCGGCCAGACGGGCATTTTGATCGCCGGGGAGGGGGTGCCGGTCGACGCCGTCGTCGCCGATTTCATCTCCGGAGCGATCGAGCGGCTCGCCCCGGCCCGCCACGATCACGGCTGGGATGTGATCGAAGGGCAAGGCTCGCTTTTCCACCCGTCCTTCGCCGGCGTCTCGATGGGCCTTCTCCACGGCGCCCAGCCGGAGGCGATCGTGCTTTGCCACAGGCCCGGCCGGACCCACATGCGCGGCCTTCCCGGTCGGGCGCTTCCCGATCTCGGCCTGTGCCTGGAGCGCAACCTGGAGGCCGCGCGGCTCACCAGCCCGCGGGTCCGCGCCGTCGGCATCTGCCTCAACACCTCGGGAATGGAGCCGGCCGAGGCGCGGCGGCTCTGCGATTCCACGGCGGACAGGATCGGCCTGCCCTGCACCGACCCCATCGCCTTCGGCGCCCATTCCATCGTAGACGAGCTGCTGTGCCTCGCCTCCTCCAAGCCCAGCACGATCGCTTCGCGCTGACCCGGCCCTTCCGGATCGCGCGCGGCGAGAAATCGTTCGCGGACGTGCTTACCGTGACGCTGAGGGATGGAGAGGCCGAGGGCCGCGGCGAGGGCGTCCCCTATTCGCGCTACGGCGAGAGCATCGAAAGCACCCTGGCGGAGATCGAGACGGCAAGGGCGGCGCTCGAGGCCGGCGCGGGCAGGGATGCGCTGCAGTCGCTGCTCACCCCCGGCGCCGCCCGCAACGCGCTCGATTGCGCCTTGTGGGACCTGGAGGCTCGACAAACGGGCCAGGACGTGGCCGGCATGCTCGAGCTTCCGCCGGCCGGGCCGCTGGTCAGCGCCATCACCCTCGGCATCGACTCGCCGGAAGCCATGGCCGAGGCCGCCCGGGCGGCAGGGGAGGCCCCGCTCCTGAAGGTCAAGGTGAATGCGGACGATCCGGCCGCGCGCATCCGGGCGGTCCGCGCCGCGGCGCCCGGGGCCGCTCTCATCGTCGATCCCAACGAAAGCTGGGATGAAGCGCTGGTGAGGGCGATCCAGCCGGTTCTCCTCGAAGCGGCGGTGGACCTGCTCGAGCAGCCGGTGCCGGCGAGTGAGGACGAGTGGCTGGAAGGGTTCGTTCCGGCCGTCCCGATCTGCGCGGACGAAGCCGTCCACGTCGTCGCCGATCTCGATTCCGTCGCCCGCCGCTACCAGGCCGTCAACGTCAAGCTCGACAAGACCGGCGGCCTCACCGCCGCCCTCGACCTCGCCCGGGCGACCCGTGCCCGGGGCCTGGCGCTGATGACCGGCTGCATGGTCAGCTCCTCGCTCTCGATCGCGCCCGCGCTCTACATCGCGGCCATGTCGGACTTCGCCGACCTCGACGGCCCGCTCTGGCTCCGGGAGGACAGGGAAGGCGGCGTCCGCGACGAAAACGGCATCCTCCTCCCGCCCATGCCGGGCTTCTGGGGAAGCCGGTGAGGGGGCGCCGCTTCGCTTGCTCAAATCCTCCCCTGCATTTGCAGGGGAGGGGGACCATGCGAAGCATGGTGGAGGGGCATTGCTGACTCCGAAGAACCCCTCCACCGCGCTTCGCGCGGTCCCCCTCCCCCGCAAATGCGGGGGAGGAATCGTTCTGGCGCTTCTCACCCTCGGAGCGGCTTCGCCCGAGCGGGTGGACGTGCTGATCCGGGGCGGCACCGTCTACACGGGCTCGGCCGCGCCCTTCGTTGGGGACGTCGCCATCGCCGGCGACCGGATCCGCGCCGTCGGCCGGCGGCTGCCGCACTCCGCGCTCCGCATCATCGACGCCAGGGGAATGATCGTCGCGCCCGGCTTCATCGATCCGCACACCCATATCGGCGACGATCTGGCCTCCGACGACGCCCGCACCCGCCTCGTCCCGGCCTTCCTGATGCAGGGGGTCACCACCGCCTTCATCGGCAATGACGGCGGCGGCGATGCGGACGTCGCCAAGGTGCTCGGCGGCGCCGCGCGCCGTCCGGTGGGGATCAATTACGCCACTTACGTGGGGTTCGGAGCGGTCCGCCAGCAGGTGGTCGGAGCCTCGAACCGGCCGCCCGGCGACGACGAGCTCGTACGGATGCGGAGCCTCGTCGCCCGGGCGATGTGCCAGGGCGCGCTCGGTCTTTCGACGGGCCTCTTCTACGCTCCACAAAGCTTCGCCAGGACCGGGGAGGTGATCGCCCTGGCCCGCGAGGCGGGGCTCCGCGGCGGCGTCTACGACAGCCACATACGCGACGAATCCAGCTACAATATCGGCCTCGCCGCAGCCGTCGACGAAGCCATTGCGATCGGCCGCCAGGCGCGGCTGCCGGTCAACATCTCGCACATAAAAGCGCTCGGCGTGGACGTGCACGGGCAGGCGCCGGCGATCGTCGAAAAGGTTGAGGCGGCGCGCCGGGCCGGCCAGGCGGTGACCGCCGATCAATATCCCTGGTCCGCCTCGGGAACGAGCCTCGTCGCCGCCCTCGTCCCGCTCTGGGCGCAGGACGGCGGCCGCACGAAGCTGCTCGAGCGGCTGGACGATCCCGCTCTGGCCGGCCGCCTAAGGGCGGACATGGCCGAGAACCTGCGGCGGCGCGGAGGTCCGGCCGCGCTTCTCATCACGCAGGGGGAGATGAGCGGGCGTACCCTGGCCGACGTCGCCCGCGTGCGGGACGAGGAAGCGGTCGCCGCCGCCATCGCCGTCATCCGCATCCAGGATCCGGCGGTCGCCTCGTTCAACCAGACCGAGGCCGATATCGAGACGTTCATGCGGCGGCCCTGGGTTATGACGGGATCCGACGCTTCCACCGGCCATCCGCGGATGTTCGGCAGTTTCGCGCGTAAATATGCAAAATATGTCGATTCCAGAACTATCCTCCACTTGCGTCAATTTATCGAGCAAAGTTCGGCACTTGCCGCCACAACCTTCGGTCTGGCGGGACGTGGCCGGCTGCAGCCCGGCGCCTTTGCCGACATCGTCGTCTTCGATCCGCGGCGCTTCGCCGCCCGCGCGACCTACCGAGATCCGACCCTGCCCGCCCGGGGGGTGCGAACCGTATTGGTGAACGGCGCGCTGGCGGTCGACAACGGCGCGCTCACCGGAAACGCGGCCGGCCGCCCGCTCCCGCACCGCCCGCCGCCGGGAACCTGTCCCTAGGGCCCGAGGCAGGCGGAGCGCTCGTCCCGAACTCCTGTATATCGACGGTTAGCGGTAGAAGCGGACCTGGCCGAGCTCCAGCCAGGCGCCGCCGCCGGGCTCGCCTTCGAGCCGGAACAGCAGGGCGCGCAGCATCGCGGTGTCCAGACGCGCCCCGGACAGCGGGCTTTGGAACGCGCTGAACGGTATCCTTATCTCCCGCCGCGCGCCGCCCGCGGCGAACGATGCCTTGAACCAGCTTCGCGGATGGATCCCGTAGCTGTTCAGCAGCAAGGCGTAATCGCCGGCCCCGCGCGCCTCGAAGGCGATGCCGGAAAAGCCGCTCGCGTCGGCGAGGTGGACCGCGCCCCTCGTCAGCGGCAGGTGAAGCTCCGCGAACGGTCTGGGCGCGGCGCCGAGGCCCGCGGCCAGGAACAGCCGTCCGCCGGGCAGCTCGGCGAGATCGAGATGGCTGTGGTCCATTCCCGGATCGGTGCCCTCGACCGGAAGCGTGTCGAGATCGGTCCGGCCGGGAGGGCCGGCGCCGGTGTGGATCGGGCCCGCCATCCGGCGCACCGGAAGCGGCGACGCTCGATCGCCGGCGAGGCTCCGGGCGAGGCGCTTCAGCGGCATCTCGCGGCCGGAGACGAAAACCGTCCTGACGTCGTAGAGATCGGAGATACGTTCGTCCGGGCGGCCGCCGGTCAGAACCAGGTCGGCACGCTGGCCAGGAGCGATGCGGCCATGGTCCCCGGCCCGGCGCAGGATCTCCGCGCTGACCGACGTGGCGGCGGCGAGCGCCTCGGCGGGCGTGAATCCAAGGCTGGTCAGCCAGCGTATCTCGCGAAGGGTGGCGGAGCCGTGATAGACGCCGCCGATGCCGGCGTCCGTGCCGACCCCTATCCGTATCCCTGCGGCCTTCAGCCGCCGCACATTCTCCCGCATGATCGCCCATCGCGCGGCCGCTCCGGCCGATACCGACTCCGCCCGTTCGGCCGCTCGCGCCTCCTCTCGCGCCCGCTCCTGCGGCCGAAGCCGGCGCCATTCGGCCGGGAGGAAGGCGCGGCCCTCCTGCGGCTCGTAGACGGCCAAAGTGGGGATGTAGGCGGTGCGCCTGGCCTTCATCAGCGCGATCAGCGCATCGTCCACCAGCGCATCGCCGATGCCGTGACCCAAAGCGTCCACGCCGGCCGCGGCCGCGATCCTGGCGCCTTCCAGGGTAACCGTATGGGTGATGACCGGGATGCCGGCGGCGTGCGCCTCCTTGACGATGGCCGCCAAGGTCGGCTCGTTCATGCTGTTCAGCCCCGGCGAGCGCCCATAGCGCCAGCCGTCGGCGAAGACCTTGATGACGTCCGGCCGGTAGGGCAGCGCCCGCACCATCGCCTGGTGCGCCGCCCGCGGAGTGGCCGCCTCCACGGTGAAGGACCGGCCCCAGCCATATTCGGTGCCGTGGCCGCCGGGCACTCCGAGGCGGACGGCGAGCCGCAGGTTCGGCGCCGCCACGCCTCCCGGCGCGGTCATCTCGCGGATGGGCGCCAGCATTTCGGCCGAGACGGAGAATTCGTTGACCGAGGTCACTCCGTTCACGAGATAGCCGGCATAGGCCTTGGGAAGGTCGTCCGGAGCATCGAACGCCGGTGCGCGCAGATGCGTATGGAGATCGTGGAGGCCCGGGATCAACGTCAGGCCCCGAGCGTCGACGGTGCGGCTGCCGCGGGGCGCTCGAACGGCCGGTCCGACCGCGACGATCCGGTCGCCGCGCACGAGGACGTTGCCGACTTCGGCCGGGGCGCCGGTTCCGTCGAATATACGTGCGCCGCGGATCAGGGTATCCCTTTCCTGGGCGGGTGCGGCGGCCGCGCCGACGAGGGCCACGAGGACGAGGCCGCGACGAAGCCACCTCATCGCGCCGGCGCTTTCCTCATCAGATGCTCCTCCAGAAAAGCGTCCGCGGCCTCGAAGCTCGCCAGCCAATGGGCATGAAGAAGGAAGGAATGACGCTCGTTGGGAAAGACGAGCTCGCGATAGGGGATGCGCCGGGCGGCGAGCTCCCTCGCCAGAAGCATCGACTGCGAGAAGTCGACGTTGCGATCGTCGTCGCCGTGGATCAGGAGCACCGGCGACCGCCATTTGTCGATGGCCGCGAGCGGCGAGGATTCCCATTGAAGCTTGCGCGCCGCCTCCTGGGCCGCGGGCGACAGGCTGTTGGGCACGGGCCGGAGCATGGAATGGACGCCGTGGAAATCGACTCCGGCGGCGAACAGATCGCTGTCGCGGGCGAGGCCGAGCGCGGTAAGATAGCCTCCCCAGCTCCCGCCCCAGATGCCGATGCGGCCGGGATCGACGTCGCTTCGCGCTTCCAGCCAGCGTCCCGCGGCGAGCACGTCCCCATATTCGGAGGCGCCGCCGCGCCCGAGGTCGGGGGCGTCGCGGAAGACCCTGCCGTAGCCGGTGCCGCTTCGGTAGTTCACCGCCAGCACGTGATAGCCTCTCGAGGCCAGGTGCTGATTGAACACGTAGGCGTTCGAATAATAAGCCGAGGGATGGAAGCCGAGCAGCATCTGGCGGCGGGGCCCGCCATGGACGTAGACGACCGCCGGGCGCTTGCCGGGTCCGCGGGCGCGGAACAGCTGGCCGTGCACCTCTACCCCGTCCGCCGACCGGAACAGCACCGGCTCGGGAGTGACGAAGCCGGAGGCGGCCGGAACGGGCTTGAACGGCTTCAGCCCGGCATCGGCGAGCGCGGCATGAGCGGGCCGAGAGACGTCGGACGCGATCACCGCCAAAGCGGCGCCGCCGAGCGCTGGCGCGGATTCGATGCCGGTTCCGCTCGTCACGCGCTTGGAGGCTCCGCCCGACAGGGGCCGCCGCCAGATGTGCCGCCGGTCGAGGTCGCCCGAATTGCCCGCCCAGATGAGCGAACGGCCGTCCGCGTCGAGCATGAACATCTCGACCTCGAACGCTCCCGGCGTCAGATCCCTGGGCGAGCCTCCCTTCGCCGCATCGAGCGCGTAGGGGTGAAGCCACCCGCTTCGCTCCCAGGGGAAGACAAGCTGCCCGTCCTCGCTCCAGAACAGGTCGCGGCCCCGCGATTCGTAATAGCGAGCGCCTGCTCCCGCCGGGGCCGTCCAAAGCTCGCGAGCGGCTCCGCCGGCGGCGTCGACGACGCGGACGGACCAGTAAGGCCCGCTATCCCTCGCGGCTCCGGCCGGAGCGTCGAAGTGGCGGATGAAGGCGACCTTGCGGCCGTCCGGCGAGAAGACCGGCTCGACCGAGAAGCCGAGGCCGGGATCGAGGAACCGGACGCGAGGCTGCGCCGGGTCGAGCAGCGCGACGAAGCTGTAGTCGCCGCGATGGCTGATGAAGAGGAGGCGGGTCCCGTCCGGCGACCATTGCAGCCGCCTGATCTCGCCGCCCGCGGAAGCCAGCTTGCGCGGCTCGCCGCCGCGCTGCCACAGCCAGATCTCTCCGCGCCGCGTATAAGCGATGCGGTCGCCGTCGGGCGAGAAAGCGGGAGAATGGCCCTCGCCGACCCGCAGCGGGGCGCCGCCCGCTGTCGGCGCGACGAATATCTGCTGCCGCGGCGCCTCCGACTCCGAGGCGGCGTTGGGGAGCGGGTCCTCGCGGGATTCCGGATCCCCGCCACGAACGTAGGCGAGGGCGGCGCCGTCGGAGCTGAGGACCAGATCGTAGAGCTGTTGCCCGTCATCCCCAATGAAGCGGGTCAGCGGCCGCGCCGCCCGGCCCGGCTCGGCGAACCAGATGTTCCGCACCCCGGCCGCGCTTTCGACCCAGGCGAAGCGGGGGGCGTCCCTCGCGCCCACGAGCTCGCCCGCGACCGGCAGCGCCAGGGCAGCGGCGAGCGACTCGCGGTGTGCGGGGGCGAAGGCCGAGGCCTGCCCCACCACGAGCCCGGTGGCCCAGAGCCCGAGAATTAGCCGTCTCAACCACATCATCGGCGCCCTTTTGGAGCGCTCGTCCGCCTCCGACAAGGGTGACGGCCTTCGCCATGCGCGAGGGTTATGGCGGCGATTATCCTCTGAATGACTCGCGGAGCATTGCCCCGGCGGGCTTTGGCTCTAGGGTCAGGTTCATATCTGGCGGTCGGCCCTTCTTGCCCTCTCCCGCGAAAAGCGGGAGAGGAGCATTGCGCCTCGCGTCGGCGATCGCGCTTGCGCTCTTTGCCGCGCCCTCCGGGGCTGACGAACCTCGCCCTCTCCAACAGCAGGTCGAAGCGAAGCTGGGCGAGGCGGGGCTTGGCACCCGCTTCGGCCTGGTCGTCGCGACGGAAGACGGCCGTGAAATCGTCGCCATCGCCCCTGACTCGCGCTTCATCCCGGCGTCGAACACCAAGATGTTCACCACGGCCGCGGCCTTCGCGATCCTTCCGGGAGCGGAGGAGCCCGATGTGGCGGGCGGAGCGGCCGTGAGGCTCGAGACGGGGAGGGGCCGCGCGCCCGACGTCGTCCTCGAAGGGCGGGGCGACGCCCGGCTCTCGAGCCGCGCCGATTGTCTTCAAAACTGCCTCGCGGAACTCGCCGACGCCGTCGCCGCCAAGGTCCGGGTCGTGGGCGACGTGGTGGGCGACGACAGCTTCTTTCCCGACCAGCGGTGGAGCCCGGGAATGAGCTGGAACAACATTCCCACCCGCTCCGGCACGGCGGCCTCGGCGCTCAGCGTCGACGACAACGAGCTGCATCTGCGGGCCTTTCCGACAAGTGCCGGCCGGCCGCCGAGGCTCGAGCTGCTTCCATACTACCAAGTCGACAATCGGGCGGTCACCGTCGCCACCGGCGGCGCCACGGCTCTGGAGTTTGACCGGCTTCCGGGAGAGCGGCTGCTGCGCCTCACCGGAACGATCGCGGCCGGCGCGGAGCCGGAGCTCGTCCGCCTCGGGATCGACGACCCGGCGCATCATGCCGCCTGGCGCTTCAGATCGCTGCTCGAGGCGCGCGGGGTCCGGGTCGTCGGCGACGTCGCCGTTCGCCATCGTCCGCTCCGTCCGGCCGACGATCCCGAGGTCAGGAAGGGCGCTCCCGCCGCCCGCCCGCCCCGGCCGGAGCCGCTCGCCCATCTCACTCCGGCGCCGCTCGCCGCCGACATCGCCCTCACCAACAAGGTGAGCCAGAACCTCCACGCCGAGCTGCTCCTGCGCCGGGTGGGCCGGCAGGAGGGGAGCGGCTCGATCGCCGACGGGCTGGCGGCGGTCCGCTCGATGCTGGAGCGCGCCGGAGTGCCGCGCTCGAGCTACGATTTCTCCGACGGCTCCGGAATGTCGACCTACAACCGGGTCGCCCCGCGCGGGATGGTCGCCTTTCTGCGCTGGGCGGCGGCCCAGCCTTGGGGCTCGGCGTGGCGCGAGAGCCTGCCGATCGGCGGAGTGGACGGGACTCTGGCGCGGCGTTTCGCCGGTACTTCGCTGGAGAAGCGGCTGTTCGCCAAGACCGGGACCCTGAACGCCAGCGCCGCACTCTCCGGCTACATGATCGCCAGGAGCGGGCGCACCCTGCTGTTCTCGGCCTTTGCCAACGACATTCCGGAGGGCGCCCGGGCCACGGCGGCGATGGACTCGGCGCTCGTGCTGATCGCGGAGGCAAATTAGGACCCTCTACCTGCAGGGAGAGGGGTTTTAGCGGCGCCAGGCCCCGATCACTGCATCCCCCGTCGCCCGCCTTAGCTCGGCAATGCCGGTATCCCGGTGCCGCGTCGGGTGGACCCGATTGGTCAGAAGGGTCCAGGCGAGGCCGCGGCCGAAATCCACCCAGAGGCCGGTGCCTGTGAAGCCGGTGTGGCCGATCGTCGCCGCCGAGCAGGAATCGCCGCCGTGCCAGCCGTCGAATCGGCGCTCCCACCCGCAGGTTCGGTCGGCGTGAACGGGAGTGCGGATCGACTCCAGCGTCGCCGGGGAGGAGCCGCTGCCGTCGAGCAGGCCGAGGGCGAAGTCGAGAACTCCGCCAACCGTTCCGAACAGCCCGGCATGGCCCGGGGCGCCGCCGAGCGCGGCGGCATTCTCGTCATGGACCTCGCCGCGCAGGATCCGCCCGCGCCAGCTGCAATGCTCCGTCGCCACGGCCGGCCCGGGCGGCGGACCGAAGCTTAGCCCCGCCGGTAGCGGCCAGCTCGAAAGCGGCCTTCCGGTGATCCGCTCGACCGCAATTCCCAGCAGTATGAAGTTGATGTCGGAATAGACCGGCGGGCCGTGCCTCCATTCGCGCTGAAGGACGAAAGCTCGAAGCCGTGCCGGATCGTTGCCGTAGGTGTAGATCGGCTCGACGGCGGGAAGGAAGGTGCGGTGGGCGAGGCAGTCGCGGAAGGTCAGCCGCCGCTCGGGCGCCTGGTCGACATCGTATTGGCGAAGGTCGGGGATGGCGTCGGTCAGCGGCCGATCCAGGTCGATACGGTCCTCCTCGGCGAGGCGGAGGATCATCGTCGCCGTCGCGATCACCTTGGTGAGGGAGGCGAGGTCAAACCAGTGCGCCTCGGTGAGCGGCTCCGGTTCAGGAACGAGGCTCGCCATCCCCGCCAGCTTCACCCGGCGGCGGCCGCCGGCGTCGACGACCCCGAGCGCCGCGGCGGGGATCCGGCCGTCCGCCACCGCCGCCGCGGCCGGCTCGAAGGCGGAGTCGATCATCGACCGTCCGGCCGCGGTTTCGCGCCGGTGAGGAGCGGAAGGAACAGCAGCGCGGCGAGGCTGACCGTTCCGGAGAACAGGAAGAACAGGTCGAATCCGGCCAGCCCCGCGCGGTCGAGCTGCTCGACCACCTGTCCGCCCGCTCCCGACAGCAGCCGCGGCAGCATGAAGGCGAAGCCGGACAGGAAGGCATATTGCGCGCCCGGGAAGCGCGGGTTCACCAGCATCGAGAGATAGACGACGAAGATCGTGCCGGCCATGCCGTTGCCGAACTGGTCGGCCCCCGTGGCGGCGTAAAGGGTCATCTCGTCGTGCGGCTGGTGGGCCAGCCAGACGAAGCCGAAATTGCCCAGCGCCGCGAACGCCGCACCGATGGTGAGGGTCACCCCCCAGCGCCAGCGAGTCACGATCCAGCCGCCGATCCCGACGCCGACGATGCTCGCGCCGAGAGCGACCATGCCGTCGGCGCGGCCGATCTCGCTCTTGGTGTAGCCCAGGCCCAGGATCATCGGCTTCGACAGGTTGAGAGCGAGCACGTCGCCCATCCGGTAGACCGCGACGAACGCCATCAGAGCGATCGCCATGAAGCCCCAGCGCCAGAAGAAATCGACATAGGGCCCGATCGCCGGCGAGGTGCGCCAGAAGGAGCCGGGCGGCAAATCCCGGATCCTGGGCGTCAGTGCGGCCATGACGACGAAGGGCAGCATGGCGATCCCCAGCACCCAGGGGGTGACGTTGGTTTTCGGGCTTATCCCGGCGCCCGCGGCGGCCTGGAGGACCAGCCAGCCGACCGCGGCGACCGCGGCCGCGACCGCGAGCAGGATCAATGCGCTGGCGCCAAGCCCCTTGGCCAGCGCGGTGGAGCGAGCTCCGCCGCATCCGGGCTGGCGCGGGAGCAGAGCGAGGATCGGCAGCGGCACGAAGGCGCCGGCTGCGATCAGCAGATAGGAGGATGTCCAGCCGGGCTCGACTCCGAAGCCGCGAAGGACGGGCGCGAGGCTGCCGGCGGGATCGGCGAACAGCAAAGCCCCGCTTCCCGCGGCGACCATCGCGGTCCGGTATCCCCACAGGTTGGACGCGGCGACCGGCCCCTGCTCCTCCGGAGTCGGCGCCAGCTCGATCCGCCAGGCGTCGGCGGCGACCTCGAGAGTCGTCGTCCAGAAGGCGAGCAGCACCGCGAACAAAGCGGTGACCGCAAGGCTGGCGTCGGACGACGTCAGAGCCATCGCCAGCATCGAGCTGAAGATGCCGAGCTGGGAGAGCATGATCCACCCGCGGCGCTTGCCCCAGAAGCGGGCGAAGCCGGGCACGTCATATTTGTCGAGCAGCGGCGCCCACAGGAACTTGAAGGTCGGAAGGAGCTGGACCCAGGCGAAGAAGCCGATGACGGCGAGCACCACGCCATGCTCCGCGAGGCGGACGCCGAGCACCGTCGAGAACATATAGAAGGGCAGGCCGGCGGAGAAGCCGAGCAGCACGTAGAGCGCCATCCGCCCGAAGCCGGGACGGATGGCGGGCGGCGGGACGGCGCAGGCTTCGGTCATCGAGGCGAAGCTTCACCGCCGGGCCGGAACAGTCAATGTCGATGCGTGTTGGCGGCCCTCCTCAGCCCCTCGCGAAAGGTGCCTCCGCCGAAGTTCATGACCAGGCCCAGGCATGCCGACGGAATCGCCAGCCCCTCGCTCAGCGGAGCTGCGATCCTGGAGGATCCTCACGAGCACCCACAAACCGCATGAGGCCGCACGCAGCAGTGCGTCGTCGGGTCGTTGCGTTGAAAAGCGAGGGGAGCGGAGGCGCGGGTTGTGGCGATTGTGCCACATGGGCGTTGCAATCGTGTGACGAGGATGGCGAGAGGTTATGGCTGGGCCAAGAGAAACTATGACGGGTCGGGGCTATCTTGCTACTTAATGGCCCTTAATCACGCAGCAAATGCGGGCCTCAGGGGGAATTCACATGCTTCGTCGCAAAACGTTGAAAACGGTCCTGTTTTCGGGAGCCGCCTTCGCCGCGATGGCGATCGCCGGGCCGGCGGCGGCGCAGACGGATCCGGCCGAGGACTCGCCGGCGGCGGAAACCTCAGCCGCTCAGGCTGAAGGGACGGATACGGCCGGGGCCGAGCAGCGCCAGGACATCGTCGTCACCGGCACGCGCGTCGTCCGCGACGGTTTCCAGGCGCCGACTCCGCTGCAGGTGCTGACCGAGGAAGATATCGAGAACTCCTCGCCGACCAACAACCTCGCCGACTTCGTCAATCAGATTCCCGCGCTCGCGGCATCGATCCGCCCGTCGAACTCGCGCCTCGAGCTCAGCAACGGCCAGGCGGGAATCAATGCGCTCAACCTGCGCAGCCTGGGAACGGTCCGAACGCTCGTGCTGGTCAACGGGCGGCGCTCGGTCGGGTCCACCGCCAACGGCGTCGTCGACATCAATACGATCCCGCAGTCGCTCGTCCAGCGCGTCGAGGTGGTCACCGGAGGCGCTTCGGCCGCTTACGGTTCCGACGCGGTCGCGGGCGTGACCAACTTCATCCTCAACACCAAGTATGAAGGCCTGAAGCTCGAGGGCGACATTGGCGTGACCGACCGCGGCGACGGGTTCAACTACTCGGGGGCCGTCACCGGCGGCCTCAAGTTCGCGGACGGCCGCGGCCGCCTCATCGTCGCGGCGGAGATCGCCCATACCGACGGCATCTTCTCGATCGACCCGGGCGAGCGCGACTGGAACCACACCGGCTTCGTGCGGATCCAGAACCCGGCCTGGCCGGCCAACGCCTCGGCGCCGCGCTATCTGTTCAGGACCCAGGTCGGCCAGGCGAACTCGACGCCCGGCGGGCTCATCACCTCCTCGACCGGCACTACCAACAATACATTGTGCGGGATCTATTTCGGGCAGGGCGGCTCGCTGAACCAGTATCAATACGGCGCTCTGACCCAACCGACAAATGTGTGCGCGCCGGCCGCGCAGGCCTCGAGCGCCGCCCCGTCCCTTAACCAAGGCGGGGACTGGCGAGTCAACGATACCGGCCGCCGCATCGGTCTCAACCCGGAAGAGGACCGCCATGGCATCTTCGGGCGCCTGAGCTTCGACGTTTCCGATGGGATCACGCTGTTCGCCGAGGCTTCGTACAACCGGCAGGAAACTTTGTTCAACGCCGGCCCGAACCTGATGACGGGGCTTTCGATCAATGCAACCAACTGCGGCGCGGCAGCGACCGCCCCGACGACTTGCAACGCATTCCTCTACCAGACGCTCGGCCCGGCCCGGCTCGCCAACATCATCACCAGACAAAATGTTACCACTAACGTCCCCCCGGGGAACCAACCCAATGTTGTGCTGGCGACTAGCGGCGCCGACCTGCCTTTTCGCGGGTCCAACAACGAGCGCAAGGTGCAGCGCTACCTCATCGGCGCCGAGGGCGACTTCCAGGCGTTCGGCAAGACGGCGCGCTGGGACCTCTACGGCCAGTACGGCAAGGCGGACCTGCACGAAGAGCTGATCAACATCCAGCAGACGGTGAAAAGGAACAACGCGATCAACGCGGTGTTCGCGCCGGCCGGCAATCCCGGCGGCCTCCCCGCCGGATCGATCCAGTGCGCGATCAACGTCGATGCGAACACGGCGAACGACGATCTCGCCTGCCGCCCGCTCAACCTGTTCGGCATCGGAGTCGCCGATCCGGCCGCGATCGATTACATCCTCGACGATCCGTACCGCGACCAGGTGCTCGAGCAGACCGTCGTCGGCGCCAACCTTTCGCTCACGCCGTTCGCGACCTGGGCGGGCGACGTCAGCGTCGCGGTCGGAGCCGAGTATCGCAAGGAGAAGATCGACGGGTTCGTGCCGATCGAGTTCCAGCCCGTCCAGAATGCGAACGGCACGACGACGAGCCTCTTTTCGGTCGGCAACTTCCGGCCGAGCAAGGGCAGCTACACCGTCAAGGAAGCCTATCTGGAGACGGTGGTCCCGCTCGGTTTCGGGCTGGAGTTCAACGGAGCCGTTCGGGCTACCGATTATTCCACTTCCGGCTTCGTCACGACCTGGAAGCTGGGCGCAACCTGGCAGCCTATCGACGACATCCTCATCCGCGCGAACCGTTCGCGCGATATCCGGGCGCCCAACCTCAACGAGCTTTACCAGGCGGGTACGGCCAACAGCTCGACGGTGACGAACCCCTACTTCCCGGGGCCCGGCCCGGGCACCGGCACTTATGGCCAGAACATCGCCTATCTGGGGACCATCACCGGCAACCTGGACCTGCGGCCCGAGAAAGCGGATTCCTGGAACATCGGAGCGGTGCTCTCGCCCCGCTTCCTCAGGGGCTTCACCTTTTCGGCCGACTATTGGCGCGTGAAGGTGAAAGATGCGATCGACAGCCTCAGCGCGGACGACATCGTCAACCGCTGTTTCGAAGGGCTCGCCGACTTCTGCGCCGCGATCACCACCGATCCCGCCAATCCTTCGCGTCTCCTCATCGCCCGCCAGCCGGTCAACTTTTCCAGCATCCTGTTGCGCGGGCTCGACTTCGAGGCGGCGTACCGGATGCGGCTGGGGAACGGGAGTTTCTCCCTGCGCGGCCTGGCGACCCGGTACATCGAGAACACCGTCGCCACCGGCGTGCCCGGCTTCACCCCCCTCAACTCCGTCGGGACGCTGGGTATCGGCACCGGCACGCAGTCGATCACGCCCAAGTGGATCTACCGGGTCAGCGCGTCCTACGACACGGAGGATTACTCTCTGACCGCCGTCGCGCGCGGGGTGGGCGACGGCCGCTACGACGCCACCGGCGTCGAATGCGCGACCGGCTCCTGCCCGGTCTCGACCAACCAGTTCCCCACCTACGAGGACAACAGCATCGGCGGTGCGACCTACGTCGACCTCAACGCGACGTTCAAGTTCAACGCCTTCGGCGGCAAGAACGGCGAGTTCTTCATCAACGTGACCAACGTGCTCGACTCCGATCCCATCCTGCTGCCGGAAACCGGTCTCGCCGCGAACAGCACCTACAGCGATCTGCTCGGGCGCTCCTATCGGGCCGGAGTCCGCCTCAAATTGCGGTAAAGATGGATCATTTCCCGCTGCGGGGCGGTGTCGTCCATTGCGAGGACGTGCCGCTGCCGCTGATCGCGCGTGAGACGGGAACTCCCGTCTACGTCTATTCGACGGCGTCGATGCTCGGCCAGGTGCGGCTTTTGAAGTCCGCCCTGGCCGCGCTCGACGATCCGCTCATCGCTTATGCGGTAAAGGCCAATCCCAATCCGGCGGTGCTCGCGACCTTCGCCGGTCAGGGTCTTGGAGCCGACGTGGTTTCGGGCGGCGAGTATCGGCGCGCCATCGCCGCGGGGATCGCGCCCGAGCGGGTCGTCTTTTCAGGGGTCGGCAAGACCGCGGCGGAAATGGAGCTGGCGCTGGAAGGCGGGCTTTGCCAGTTCAACCTCGAATCGTTTCCCGAAGCGGAGATGCTGTCGCAGGTCGCGGGGGCGATGGGACGGGACGCCGTAGTCGCCCTGCGGGTCAATCCCGACGTCGAGGCGGGTTCGCACGCCAAGATCTCCACGGGCGCGGCGCACAACAAGTTCGGCGTGGCCATCGGCGACGCCGTCGTGGCCTGCGCCCGTATAAGCCGGTTGCCCCGACTGCGGCTTCGCGGCGTAGCCGTCCATATCGGCAGCCAGCTGATCAGCCTTGCGCCGCTCGAAGCCGCGTTCGAGCGGCTGGGCGGGCTGATCCGCGCCTTGCGGGCGGAGGGCCATGAGATCCGAACCGCCGATCTCGGCGGCGGCCTCGGGCTCGCCTACGATCCGGCGGCCCCGGCGCCGCCCACGCCTTCGGATTATGGCGAGATGGTCGCGCGGGTCACCCGGGGATGGAACGCCCGCCTGATCTTCGAGCCCGGCCGGCTCCTCGTCGGCGGTGCGGGCGTGCTCTTGACGCAGGTCATCCGGATCAAGCCCGGCGCCGCCGTCCCGTTCGTGATCGTCGACGCCGCGATGAACGACCTCATGCGGCCGAGCCTGTACGACGCCTGGCATTCCGCCGATGCCGTCGTCCCGAACCGCGAGCGGATGGTCGCGGACATCGTCGGACCGATCTGCGAGACCGGCGACACCTTCGCCCGTTCACGCGAGATGGATCGGGTCGGCGCCGGCGAGCTGATGATCATCCGAACCGCGGGCGCCTATGCCGCGACCATGGGCAACACCTACAATTCGCGCCCGCTGGCTCCGGAGGTGCTGGTGAAGGGCGCGGACTGGGCCCTCATCCGGGAGCGGCAGGCGATGGAAGGCCTGGTTCGCGGCTGCGCGGCCCCTCCCTGGCTGGCCGCGGGGCGCTGACCCGGAACGCTGGCTTGACGCCGACGCGGGGCCTTCTAGGGCGGCGGCATGGCCGGTCAATTCGACACGTTCGCACATTTCGCCCGCTCGCTCGCCCGATCGGCGCGTTCGGAGACCCTGCCCGGCTGCCGCGGCGGGCTGGGCGGCGTGGAGAACAAGCTTCCCGAAGGGTTCGATCCGGTGACCGAGAGCGACCGGAATTCCGAGAGGGCGATGCGCCGGCTGATCGAAGCGCATTATCCGGAGCACGGAATCGCCGGCGAGGAATTTCCCGACCGGCCCGCGGCGGGACCCTGGTCCTGGTCGCTCGACCCGATCGACGGCACCCGGGCCTATGTCTGCGGCCTGCCGAGCTGGACGACCCTCATTGCCCTGCTCGACGGCGGCGAGCCGGTGCTGGGGATCGTCGACGTGCCCCGGCTCGACGAGCTTTACATGGGGCATGAGGGGGGGGCGCAGCTGTTCGCGGGCGGGGGCGAGACCCGGCCGCTCGCCGTCAGCGGCTGCGCCAGCCTCCGCGAAGCGAGGCTTTCCACCACGGATCCCTATCTCTTCCAGGGGGACGAGGCCGATGGGTTCGAGCGATTGAGGCGATCCGCGCGACTGACTCGCTACGGACTGGACGCCTACGCCTACGCGCTTCTCGCCGCGGGAAGCCTCGACGTCGTCGCGGAGTCTGGGCTGAAGCCGCATGATTACAACGCGCTCGTGCCGCTGGTGCGGGCGGCGGGCGGAGCGGTGTCGAACTGGAGCGGCGGCACCGACCTCGAGGCGGGGCAGATCGTCGCCGCCGCGAGCGAGAAGCTGCTGGAGGAAGCGTGCCGGCTGCTGAGCGGCTAAGCTTCGTGGCGGCGGCGAAGAGTCGCCGCGACGTCCTCCCAGCCGAAGCCCCGGGCCTCCATCAGTACGGTCATATGGTACAGAAGGTCGGCGGCCTCTTCGATGCAGCCTTCGCGGTCGCGGCCGACGGCGGCGAGAGCGAGCTCGACTCCCTCCTCGCCCACCTTCTGGGCGATCCCGGCGGGTCCCGCGGCGAGGAGGCGGGCGGTATAGCTTTCGCCCGGATCGCTCCCCGCGCGCTCGGCGACGATGCGGGCGAGGACACCCAGATATCCGGCGCCGTCTTCGGTCCCTCCAAAGCAACTCGTCGTGCCGAGGTGGCAGGTGGGGCCCGCCGGCTCGGCCTTCACGAGCAGGGCATCCCCGTCGCAATCGGCCCGGATCTCGGTGACGGTGAGGAAGTTGCCGCTCGTCTCGCCTTTCTCCCAGAGCCGGCCCTTCGAACGGCTTTGAAAGACGGCGCGGCGTTTCTCCAATGTCGCCTCGAGCGCCTCGCGGCTCATGTAGGCGAGCATCAGCACCTGGCCGCTGGCCGAGTCCTGCACCACCGCCGGCAGAAGGCCGTCCATCTTCTCCCAGTCGAGGGAGCCGACATCGGCGGCGGTCAGCGGCGCGTTTCGATCCCGCATGATTCGAGATACTCCTTCAGCTCGGCTATGGGGATGAGCCGGTCGTGGAAGACGGTGGCGGCGAGCGCGCCGCTCGCTCCGGCCTCGAAGGCGTCCCGGAAATGCTCCGGAGCGCCCGCGCCGCCGGAGGCGATGACCGGCACCGTCGTCGCCTCGATGACGGCGGCGGTATGCGGGAGATCGTAGCCGGTGCGGACACCGTCGCGCCGCATGCAGTTGAGCACGATCTCGCCGGCGCCGCGCGCGGTCGCCTCCCGCACCCAGTCCAGCGTCCGGCGGCCGGAATCGCGGGTGGAGCCGGGGGAGCCGGTATATTGCTTCACCCGATAGTCCCCGTCCGCCTCGAAGCTGTCGACACCGAGGACGACGCACTGGCTCCCGAAGTCGCGGGCGAGCTCCTCGATCAGCGCCGGCCGCTCCAGCGCGGGTGAGTTGATGGAGACCTTGTCGGCGCCCGCCTCCAGGCACGCCGCCGCCTGGTCGCGGGTGCGAAGGCCGCCCGCGACGGCGAAGGGTATGTCGATGATCCGAGCGATCCGCCGCACCCATTCCAGATCAAGGCCGCGGCCCTCCGCGCTTGCGCCGATGTCGTAGAAGACCAGCTCGTCTGCGCCCTCGTCCCGATAGCGGGTTGCGCTCTCCACGATGTCGCCGGCGTCGCGATGGTCGCGGAACTGAATGCCCTTGACCACCCGGCCGTCCTTCACGTCGAGGCAGGGGATGATCCTACGCGCAGGCATGGAGCGCCTCCGCAAGATCGATCCGACCTTCCCACAGCGCCTTGCCGACGATCGCTCCGGCGGCGCCGAGGCGGCGAAGATCCTCCAGGGACGACACTCCGCCGGAGGCCTGGACGGCGAGATGGGGGAGCCGCTCGGCCGCTTGCTCGAGAAGCTCGAAATTCGGGCCCGCGAGCATACCGTCGCGCCCGATGTCGGTGAGCAGGAGGTGCCGCGCCCGCGGGTAGAGCGCGGCCACCTCCCAGAGGCTGAGGCCGGTCCGGTGTGCCCAGCCCTTCGTGTGGACGATCGGCTCGCCCGCTTCGACCTTGACGTCGAGCGCGAGCGCCACCCGTTCGGCGCCGAATTCGTCGAGGAAGGACCGGACGGCCTCGGGATCATCGACGGCGAGGCTGCCGATGACGATCCGCGCGACTCCCGCCTCGTAGACGGATCGCATCTGCGCGGCCGTCCGGAAGCCGCCCGCGACCTGGAGCCTCAACGGCGCCGAGGACGCAAGGGCGGCGAGCAGGCCGTGCTGGGCCGGCGCACCGGCCCGGGTGCCGCTCAGATCGACGACATGCGCCCATCGTGCTCCCGCCTCGGCGAAGCGGGCGAGCGCCTCGGCGGGATCGGCGGGGTAGGCGGTCACCGCGTCGAAACGCCCCTGCGAAAGGCGGACGACGCGCCCGTCCATCAGGTCCATGGCCGGATAGAGGATCATCGGCCGAGCCAATGCCGAAGGAAGCGTGCGCCGGCCTCGCCCGAGCGCTCGGGGTGGAATTGCGCCCCGACCCGGTTGGCGCTGCGCACCACCGCCGGGATGGGGCGCCCGTAATCCGCGCTCGCCGCCGTCTCAGGAACGGCGTCGCAGGCGAAGCTGTGGGCGAAATAGACATAGTCGCCGGTGCCCAGGCCGATGTCGGGATCGCAAACCTCGAGCCGGCTCCAGCCCATGTGCGGGACCGGCCGGCGCGGAGCGGCCTCGAGCCTTCGAACCCGACCGCCGATGAGGCCGAGGCAGGCGGTATCCTCCTCGTCGCTGTGCTCGAAGAGGAGCTGCATGCCGAGGCAAATGCCGAGCAGGGGCTGCCGAAGCGTCCGGAGCACCGGCGCCAGTCCCCGAGCCTCGATCTGCTCCATCGCATAGCCGGCCGCGCCCACTCCGGGGAGGACGACCTTGTCGGCGGCGGCGATCTCTTCCGCCCGGCCGGTGACCACCGGGACGATCCCGAACCGCTCGAACGCGATCCCGACCGAGCCGATATTGCCGCAGCCAATGTCGACGATGGCGAGCTTCACAGCACCCCCTTGGTGCTCGGCAGCGCATCGCCGTGACGGGCCAGCGCCTGGCGAAGCGCGCGGCCGAATGCCTTGAAGCAGGCCTCCGTCTTGTGGTGGTCGTTATCGCCCTCCACCCGGACGTGGATCGCGGCGCCCAGGCTGTCGGCAAGGCTCCGGAAGACGTGCCGGGTCATCTCCGTCGGGTAGGCGCCGATATGGCTCGTCTCGAACCTTCCGTCGAAGACGCTGTAGGGGCGGCCGGAAAGGTCGATGAGGACGTGGGCCTCGGTCTCGTCCATCGGCAGCGAGAAGCCGAAGCGACCGATGCCGCGCCGGTCGCCGAGCGCGCTCGACAAGGCGGAGCCCAAAGCGATGGCGCAGTCCTCGATGCTATGATGGCCGTCGATGTCGAGGTCGCCGTCGCAGGAGAGGACGAGCGAGAAACCGCCATGAGCCGCGACCTGGTCGAGCATGTGATCGTAAAAGTGGATGCCTGTCGAGATCGTGCGCGGGGAGGCGCGGTCGAGATCGACGGCGACGGCGATGGCGGTCTCCTTCGTATCGCGGACCAGCTCGGCGCGGCGGGCGGGAGCGCCTTCGGGCGCAACCGAGAAAGCGGCGAGCGCAGCCTCGTTCTCCGAGTCGGTACCGATGGTGAGGCGCACCCCGCCCGGCGCGGCGTTGGGGCGGAAACGGACGCGGATGCCGAGGCTTGCGAGCTTCGCCGCCAGCCCCTCCGGATCCTCCACCTCCAGGAACAGGAAATTGCCGCCGCCCGAGCGCACGCTCCTCACCGCCGGCGACTCGGCAAGGAGAGCGGCGAGCCGTTCGCGATCGGCCTTGATGCGAGCGATCCGCTCCCGATGGACGTTGCGGCGCGAAGGCGACAGAGCCGACACCGCCGCTTCGATCGACAGGCTCGGAAGCGGATAGGGGGGCAGCGCGCGAGTCAGCAGGGCGATCGTGTCGGGATGAGCAATGGCGCAGCCCACCCGGGCGCCGGCAAGCCCGTAGGCCTTGGACAAGGTGCGCAGGACGACGACGTTTTCGTTGGTGGCGGCCCGTCCGGCGGCGCTCTCCTGCTCCGAAAACTCTATATAGGCCTCGTCGATGACCACGATCGTGTCCGGCAGCGCCGCGCACAGGGCGTCGATCGCGCTTAGGGGTACCAGGTTGCCGGTGGGATTGTTCGGGGCGCAGACGAAGGCGAGCTTCAGGTCCGGCTCGCCGCGCGCGGCCTCGATGAACGTCTCCGGATCGAAGTCGAAATCGGGACCGAGGGGGATCTCCACGACCCGGGCGCCCTGGAGGCGCGCGAACTGGGCGTATGCGGAGAAGGTCGGGGTGCATATGGCCACCGAGTCGACACCGGCCCGGCAGAAGGTGCGGACGAGGATGTCGATGGCGTCGTCGGCGCCGCGGGTGAGGACGAGGCATTCGGGCGCCACTCCGTAGAGCGCCGCCATCGCCTTCCGCAGGCGCGCCGGCTGCGGCTCCGGGTAGCGGTTGAGCCCGGCCGCGAGGGCCCCCTGGGCCAGAGGCGCGTAGGGATTTTCGTTGGCGTCCAGCTTGATCGCGTCGCTTCCGAAAGCCTCATTGGCATTGGCGGCGATGTCCACCTCCGGAAGCGCGGGGATCTCGGGCCGGGCGAGGCGGCTTACTCCCCTACCTGAAAGAGAGGGGCCGGGGGTGGGTAGCGAGCGGAGCGAGCTGTCGAGGCCGGAGTTCGAACCGACTTCGGCGGTGCCCACCCCTGGCCCCTCCCTTCCAGGGAGGGGGATTCTCGCGTCGGCGGCTCGGGCGTGAGCCTCGAGCCCCTCGAGGCGGGCGAGGGCGGCCGCCGGGCCCGCCATCCGCCGGGCGGCATCCGCCGTGACGCTCTGGACGCTGATCGCCTTGAGGAAGGTGTGGACCGACACGCCGCTCCAGGCCCGCGCGGCGCCGTCGGTCGGAAGGACGTGGCTTGATCCCGCCAGATAATCACCGAACGTCTCCGCCGCGCCGTAGCCGGCGAAGACGGCGCCGGCGTTGCGGATTGCGGCGATCAGGGGCTCGGGGTCAGCGACCGCGAGCGAGAGATGCTCGGGCGCGTAGAGATTGGCGATCTCGATGGCCTCGGGGATATCGGCGCAGAGGATGATCCGCGCCTCGCCAAGGGAGGCCTCAGCGATGCCCCGGCGGGGCAGGGCCGAGGCTTGTGCCGACAGCTCCGCCCGCACGGCGTCGGCAAGGGCAGCGCAGGGCGTCACCAGCAGCACCTGCGCTGACGGGTCGTGCTCGGCCTGGCTGAGGAGGTCGGCGGCGACCGTCGCGGCGGCGGCGCCTTCGTCGGCGACGACCAGAAGCTCGCTCGGTCCCGCGGGCATGTCGATGGCGGGTCCGCCGGGGAGGGAGGAAACCAGGGTCTTGGCCTCCGCCACCCAGGCGTTGCCGGGACCGCATATCTTGTCGACGGCCGCAATGTCTCCGGCTCCGAACGCGAGCGCCGCG
The DNA here is from genome assembly GCA_036387555.1 of Allosphingosinicella sp. Classification (GTDB taxonomy): domain Bacteria; phylum Pseudomonadota; class Alphaproteobacteria; order Sphingomonadales; family Sphingomonadaceae; genus Allosphingosinicella. The sequence continues at coordinate 31,849 of DASVTN010000084.1, forward strand.
ATTCCCTGGGCGCCGCCGGCGGTCCAGACAAAGTCGATCCCGCAAATCTCCGCCGCGAGCGCGATTAGCGGATCGAGCCCACCGCCCGGTCTCGGAGGGGTCACCGCCACGATCTCGCGCACGCCCGCGGCGCGGGCGGGGAGGGCGAGCATGAGCAGGGTCGAGAACAGGGGGGTCCGTCCGCCCGGTATGTAGAGCCCGACCCGGTCGATGGCGCGCCAGACCTTGCGGACGCGAAGGCCGGGCATGGTCTCCACCCGGTGTTCGGCCGGGAGGCTGCCCTCGTGGAAGGCGCGGATGTTGGCGGCGGCGAGCTCGATCGCATCGGCCTGGCCGCGCTCGAGGGCCCGCCGCGCCTCGGCGGCGCCCGGAGCCGAGGGCACCCGCCTCGGCGCCTCGCCGTCCAGCCGAAGCGCCTGGTCGGCCAGCCCTTCCCAGCCGCGGCGCCGCACGTCCTCGACGATCGCTCGGACCGCCGCCTGAAGGTGGAGGTCGCTGCGCTGCGCCGGACGCGCAAGGGCGTTGCGCCGCCCGCCGGAGTCGAGCCGGCTCCAGTGGAGGATCCTCACAGCATCATCTTTTCGATGGGCAGGACGAGGATCGCCGAGGCGCCGGCGGCCTTCAGCTTCTGGAGGGTCTCCCAGAAGACCGATTCCTGGCAGACGGCGTGGACGGCGAAATAGCCGGCCCGGCCGTGGAGGGGCAGGATGGTCGGAGCCTCGGCGCCCGGAAGAAGGGCGGTGATCTCCCTCAGCGCCTCGCCGGGCGCGTTGAGCATGATATATTTGGACTCCTTGGTCGCGAGCACCCCTTCGATCCGACTGAGCAGCCGGGCGGCCTGTTCCAGCTTCGCGTCGGACAGGGGCTTTCGGGTCCGGATCAGCACCGCTTCGCTGTCGAACACCGTCTCGACGGCGCGAAGTCCGTTGGCTTCGAGGGTCGCTCCCGTCGAGACGAGGTCGCAGATGAACGAGGCGATCTGGAGGCGCGGCGCGAGCTCGACCGCGCCGTTCATCTTCACGACCGTCGCCGAGACGCCCTTTTGGTCGAGGAAGCGGCGCACGATCCGCGGATAAGTGGTGGCGATGCGCGCGCCTTCCAGCGAGCGCGGCCCTTCGTAAGCCGTGGATTCGGGCGCGGCCAGCTTCAGCGTGCAGCGGCCGAAGCCGAGCGGGGCGACCGTCTCGACCCGCGGCTCGGCCTCGCCCAGGGCGAATTCCTGAAGGACGTTCTCGCCGACGATTCCGAATTCGCACGCCCCGTCGCTGACGAAGGTGGGAATGTCGTCGTCCCGGACGAGCATCAGATCGGCCGGGAAATTCTCCACCCGCGCCGCAAGGGCGTTCCGGCTGCTCTGGATCCGAAGACCCGAATCCCGCAGGAGGCCGAGGCTGTAGTCGGAGAGTCGGCCCGACTTCTGGATCGCGATGTGGAGCCGAGTCTCGTCAACCAGCATCTCCGCCTCCAAGCGAATCGATCGCGCGGCGGTAGCCGCCGTTGCGCTCCTCGCGCAGGAAACGCGCGACCCGAACGACCGTGGTGGTGCTGACTCCGGTGGCGTCGTGGATTTCGCGATAGGACAAAGCCGAGCCGTCGAGCAGCCGCGCCACGTGCCAGCGCTCCGCAAGCGTGCGGATCTCCGCCGGAGTGCACAGGTCGAGCAGCAGCCGCTCCATCTCCGATCTGTCTCCCGGCGTCAGCAGCGCCGAGCACAGGTCGGCCGTGAGCAGGCCAGGATCGCGGATGGGAGTCACGGAAGTGGTAACGGGCATCATCTTTGTTCCAGCGTATTAGTACGATGTAACGGCCTCTAGCGGTGTCGAGTGAGCGACGCAAGCCGCCATTGCCGGGATTTCAACGCGCGCCGGTAATGCTAGAGTGGCGCCAGTGACCGCACTTGGCTCAATTGACCGGCTTAAGGGATCGGAGGGGCTGCTCGCCTCGATCGACCACAGCCCGATTGCTTCGGTGATCACCGCTGCCCAATTGCCCGATAATCCGATCGTTGCCGTCAACAGCGCCTTCTGCGTGCTGACCGGCTACGAGCGCGACGAGATCGTCGGCCGCAACTGCCGCTTCCTGGCGGGCCCAGCCACCGAGCCGGAGGCCCGCGCCTTGCTTCGCGCCGCCGTGGCCGAAGGGCGGGAGGCGCTGGTCGAGCTGACCAACTACCGCAAGGACGGAAGCGCTTTCCTGAATGCCGTGATGATCGCGCCGGTGATCGGCGAGGACGGCACCGTCGCTTATTACCTCGGCTCTCAGATGGAAGTCGGGGCCGGCGTGGCCCTCTCCGCCTCGCGCCGGCAGCAGGCGGAGCAACTGGTGCGCAAGCTGACCCCGCGCCAGCATCAGGTGCTCGAGCATATGATAGCGGGGTATCGGAACAAGCAGATCGCCGGCTTCCTCGCGATCGACGAGAAGACGGTGAAGATGCACCGGGCGAGCCTGCTGACGAGGCTTGGCGTCGGCAGCTCGGCTGAGGCGATCCGGATCGGTGTCGAGGCCGGGGTCCGGCTCAATGATCCCGGCTGATAGCGAAACGGGCGATTGCCGCCAGCAGATCGGCATTGGGGCCCAGGCCCCGGACATGCTCCGTCGCCTGATCGACCAGGATCCGCGCCTGGCGCCGCGCCCGCTCCACTCCGAGCATGGTGACGAAGGTCACCTTGCCCTGATCGTCGTCCTTGCGCAGCCTCTTGCCCACCCGCGCCTCGTCGCCGCCCACGTCGAGCAGGTCGTCGGCGATCTGGAAGGCGAGGCCCAGGCAATGGGCGTAGCCGCGAAGGCTCGTCCGAGCCTCGGGCGGGGCCTGGCCCATGATCGCTCCGGCCTCCACGCACCAGCCGATGAGCGCCCCGGTCTTGAGGCGCTGCAGCCGGGTTATGGCGTCGAGGTCCAGAGCTTCGGCCGGGAACAGGTCGAGCATCTGCCCGCCCGCCATTCCGCCGGCTCCGGCGGCTCGGGCGAGCTCGAAGACGAGCTCGGCCCTGATCTCGCCGGGCAGCCCCATCGCGCGGTCGCCCAGTATCTCGAAGGCGAGCGCGAGCAGGGAGTCGCCGGCGAGGACGGCCGTCGCCTCGTCGAAGGCGCGGTGAACCGTCGGCTTGCCCCGGCGAAGGTCGTCGTCGTCCATGCACGGAAGATCGTCGTGGATGAGCGAGTGGACGTGGACGCATTCGACGGCGAGCCCGGCCCGGATCGCGCTTTCCCGGGGCACGTCGAAGAGGCCCGAAGCGGCGATGGTGAGGAGCGGGCGCATCCTCTTGCCGCCGCCGACGGCCGCGTAGCGCATCGCCTGGTAGAGCCGGCGGCGCGGATCCGGCGGATCCGGCAGGATCGCTTCGAACAGGGCGTCGATGTCGGCGGCGGCGCGCCGCATCGACGGGCCGAGGGCCACCGCGGCTCGGAGCGTATCGATCATCGTCATCCGATCGCCACCCGCTTGAACTGCCTCGTTTCCTCGACCGCCCGCACCTCCTCTATGCGAAGGCGGTAGTTCGTCCGAAGCGCGTCCAGAATATCCGTGACGACGCTTTCGGGAGTGGAGGCGGCGGCGGTGATGCCGAGCGGCCCGCCGAGGGGAAGCATCGACCAGTCGATCTCCTCCGGGCCGGCGACGCGCTGGACCGAGGAGCAGCCGGCGGCGGCGGCGATCTCAGCCAGGCGGCAGGCGTTGGAGGAAAAGCTTTCGCCGGCCACGATGATCGCGTCGGCCCGAGCCGCGATCGCCCGCACCGCCGCCTGCCGGTTGGTGGTCGCGTAGCAGATGTCGCCCGCGGCCGGCCGGACGACGTCCGGGAACCGGGCATCGAGCGCTGCGGTGACCAGCGCCGCTTCCTCGACGGAATAGGTGGTCTGGACCGCGAGGGCGAGGCGCCGGCCGGTCGGGAAGGGGAGGGCGCGAACGTCGGCGGCGCCGCGGATCACCGAGACCGCGCCGGCGGGCGCGTGGCCGAGTGTTCCCACGATCTCGGGATGATCCTCGTGGCCGACGAGGACGACGTGGCGACCGTTGCGGTGATGCCTTTCCACTTCGCGGTGGACCTTGGCGACCAGCGGGCAAACGGCGTCGTAGGCGATGAGGCCGAGCAGCGCCGCCTCTTGGGCGATCTCCGGAGCCACGCCGTGGGCGGAGAGGATGACGACGGCGCCTACCGGAACCTCCCGCAATTCCTCGACGAAGACGGCGCCCTCGGCCTCGAGCGCCCTGACGACCCGCAGATTATGAACGATAGGCCGGCGCACGTAGACGGGAGCGCCGTGTACCCGAAGCGCATCGCGCACCGCCTCGATCGCCCTCCTGACCCCGGCGCAGAAGCCGCGCGGCGCGGCGAGCAAGATGTCGAGGGGAGGGAGGTCTTCACGGGCGCAGGCGTCGATCATTGAATCCTTGCTCTTCGCCCCCGCCGCAAAGCCTAAGGGCGCGGGAGGGGCGAATCCACATGGACTAAAGCACGTATTGCATGCGCACCGTCTCGCGGGTGAAGCCAGGCCCCAGATTTATGAGCACCTGCCGGAACTTAGGCGCCCCGAAGCGCACGACCGGATTCCGTGAAAAGCCGAAGCCCTCGCGCGGAATGCCGATGAGCATGTCGAGCTTCCGGTTGCGATTCTCGTCGTGAAAGATCGCCAGCGCATAGCCGCCGGGCGCGAGGCCGCCGATGCGGATCCTTCCGGTGGTGGCGGCAATGCTTCGGGTGACGGCGCCCGGATCACTCTTGCAGTCGGGGAAATGCGCGGCCCGGCGGGTCAGGCAGAGGTGAAGGTCGCCCTTCCCGCTGCGCAGCTTCTCGATGGAGATCTCGATCTCGGCCGTCGGGCTTCCGGCGGCGGCGAGCGTGAGGAGGAGGGGAGCGATGAGGAGGCGGTGCATAGCGCGTTGCGCTATCCGGCCTTCGGCGGGCTCGCCATATGGCCTTTAGGTGGGGGCCGGTGGTGACCGGGAGGCCGCGCCTGATCATTGCCGGCGGCGGCCTCGCCGGCGGGCTTGCGGCGCTCGCTCTGGCGGAGCGCCGGCCCGACGTGGACTTTCTCCTCGTCGAAGAGGGGAGCCGGTTCGGGGGCAATCACGTCTGGTCCTTCTTCGATCCCGATGTCGAGGAGGGCGACCGGTGGCTGATCGACCCGCTGGTGGCGCGCCGCTGGCCGGAGCACGAAGTGCGTTTCCCGCAGCGGCTGCGAACCCTCGGCTTTGGCTACAACAGCGTCAGGTCCGGGGATTTCGACGCACGCCTCCGGTCGCGGTTGGCCCCGGAGCAATATCGCCTCAACGGCCGGATTGCGCAGCTGGGCGCCGATCACGTCACGCTCGACGGCGGCGAGCGCCTGGAGGCCTCCGGAGTGATCGATGCCCGCGGGCCGGCCCGGCCGGCGGGGCTCGATCTCGCCTGGCAGAAGTTCGTCGGCCTGACCTTGCGCTTTCCGGCTGACCACGGCGTCGAGCGGCCCGTGATCATGGACGCCCGGGTCGCTCAGGATGAAGGGTATCGCTTCGTCTACAGCCTTCCCTTCAGCGCCACGGAGCTACTGGTCGAGGACACTTATTATTCGACCTCCCCGGTCCTCGACGTCCCGATGGTTCGCGCTCGGCTTGGGAACCACCTCGCCCGGCAGGGCTTCGCGATGGCGGAGATCGCCGGGGAGGAGGCGGGCGTTCTTCCGGTGCTGCTCGGCGGCGACATCTCCAGCCTCTGGCGCTCCGGCGAACCGCCGGTGGCGCGGCTCGGCCTTCGCGGCGGCTTCTTCCACCCGACGACCGGCTATTCGCTGCCCGACGCGGTTCGCAACGCCGCCCTTCTCGCGCAGCAGCCGGATCTCGGCGGCGCTTCGCTCCATTCGCTCTTCAGGCGGCGGGCCGGCGCCTTGTGGGAGCAGCGCCGTTTCTACCAGCGCCTCAACCGGATGCTGTTCCGGGCGGCCGAGCCCCGGCTCCGCTACCGGGTGCTCGAGCATTTCTACCGGCTTCCCGAAACGGTGATCGGGCGCTTCTATGCCGGCCGCCTCACCGCCCTGGACAAGCTGCGCATCCTGAGCGGGCGTCCGCCGGTACCGGTCGGCCGCGCCCTCAACGCCATCCGGGAACGGGCATGACCCGCACCGCCGCCGTCATCGGCTCCGGCTTCGGAGGCCTCGCGCTCGCGCTGCGCCTCCAATCGGCCGGGATCGCGACCACCATCATCGAAGCCCGGGACAAGCCCGGCGGCCGCGCTTACGCCTGGGAGAAGGACGGCCACGTCTTCGACGCGGGTCCGACCGTGATCACCGATCCCGCCTGCCTTCGCGAATTGTGGGCGCTGAGCGGCGCCGATATGGCGGAGGACGTCGAGCTCATGCCGGTCTCGCCTTTCTACCGCCTCTCCTGGCCGGACGGGACCGTATTCGACTATCTGGACGACGACGACCGGCTGGCCGAGCAGATCGCCGCGCTAGAGCCTGCCGACGTCGAGGGCTATCGCCGGTTCCTGGATTATTCGGCGGGCGTCTACGTCGAAGGCTACGAGAAGCTCGGCGCGGTGCCCTTCCTGGACTTCCGTTCGATGCTCAAAGCGGCGCCCCAGCTCGCCCGCTACCAGGCCTGGCGCTCCGTCTATTCGATCGTGTCCGGCTTCGTGCGCAACGAGAAGCTGCGGCAGGCGCTGTCCTTCCACACGCTCCTCGTCGGCGGCAACCCGATGACGACCAGCGCCATCTATGCGCTCATCCACAAGCTCGAGCGCGACGGCGGAGTGTGGTTCGCGCGCGGCGGCACCCACGCCCTGGTGCGCGGGATGGTGAGGCATTTCGAGCGCCTCGGCGGAACGGTGAGGCTCGGCGATCCGGTCGAGAGGATCGAGACCGAGGGCGGCCGCGCCAGCGCCGTCCGGACCCGAAGCGGCTGGAGCGGCCGGTTCGACGCCGTCGCTTCCAATGCCGACGTCGTCCGCACTTACGACATGCTGGGACACGCACGGGGACGGCAGGCCGCGGCCAAGCTCCGCCGCAAGCGTTTCTCGCCTTCGCTGTTCGTCGTTCATTTCTCGACCCGCGGCGAATGGCCCGGAGTCCCGCACCACTCGATCCTCTTCGGCCCCCGCTACCGAGAGCTGCTCGGCGAGATCTATCGCGGCGGGGCGCTTCCCGACGATCCCTCGATCTACCTCCATCACCCCACCGCGACCGACGCGGCCATGGCGCCGCCGGGCAAGTCGACCTTCTACGCACTGGCGCCCGTGCCCCATCTCGGCCGGGCGCCGCTCGACTGGGAGGAAGAGGGGCCCGCTTATGCGCGGCGGATTCTGGAGCTGCTGGAGGAGCGGGCGCTGCCCGGCCTTTCGGAGCGGCTCGAAATCCTCTTCCATTACGGCCCGGCGGACTTCGAGAGCGACCTCAACTCCCACCTCGGCTCAGCCTTCAGCCTCGAGCCGCGGCTGACCCAGAGCGCCTGGTTCCGGGTCCACAATCGCGACGACAAGATCCCCAACCTCTATTTCGTCGGCGCAGGCACCCATCCCGGGGCCGGGATTCCAGGGGTCGTCGGAAGCGCCAAGGCGACCGCCGGGCTCGTCATCGAGGATCTGCTCGGATGAACCGGACGGAACTCGTCTTCGCGGCCGGCGAGGCGATCCGCCACGGCTCCAAATCCTTCCACATGGCGAGCCGGCTGTTCGACCGCGAGACTCGCGAGCGCGCCTGGCTCCTCTATTGCTGGTGCCGCCACTGCGACGACATCTGCGACGGGCAGTCGCTGGGTTTCGGCTCGGCCTCGGCATCGGCTCCGGGCTCAGTCGGCGATCTGGAATTCCTCACCGGCTGCGTCCTCGCCGGCGAAAAGACCGGGCTCCTCCCTTTCGACGCCCTCGCGGCCCTGCTCGACGAATGTCCGGTGCCGCGCCGCTTCATCCTCGATCATCTTCAGGGGTTTTCGCTGGACGCCGCCGGCTGGCGGCCCCGCGACGAAGCCGATCTGCTGCGCTATTGCTATCATGTCGCGGGCGCCGTGGGCTGCATGATGGCGGTTGTCATGGGCGTTCCGCCCGAAGAGGAGGAGACTCTCGCGCGCGCGTCCGAGCTGGGGATCGCCTTCCAGCTTTCGAACATCGCCCGCGACCTGCGCGACGATCACGAAGCGGGACGCTGCTATCTGCCGGACGAATGGATGGAGCTTTACGATCTCGACGGGCGCGATCCGCTGCGGCCCGACCGTCGGGAGGCGCTGGTCGCCGCCGCCGGCCGCCTCACCGGCCTGGCCTTGCGCTTCGAAGCTTCGGCCCATGCGGGCGTCGCCAGGCTGCCCTTCCGGGCGCGCTGGGCGGTGCTTGCGGCGGCGCGGGTCTACGGGGCGATCGGCCGGAGGGTGGAGTCGCTCGGAGGTGCCGCCTGGGAGACCCGGGTCGTCGTGCCGCGCCGGGAGAAGCTCTCCTTCCTCTTGCCGGCCCTCGTCGACGCGATCCGGACGCGCTGAGCGATGGCGCATTTCGCGTTCGTCGCGCCGCCGCTGCGCGGCCATTACCGGCCGCTCTCGAACCTCGCGGCGGAGCTGATCGGCCGCGGCCACCGGGCGACCTTCCTCCACCACGAAGAGGCGGCGCCTCTCGTAGAGGCGCGAGGCGCCGGCTTCGAGCCGATCGGCCGGCGCCTGCCCCCGGTGGCGAGCTGGACCGCACCGATGGCCAGGATAAAGGGCCTGATCGGCCTTGGCGGAGTGATGAGCGGCATGGCCCGCTTCATCGACATGTTCTGCAGCGAAGCTCCGGCGGCTCTGCGCCGGATCGGCGCCGACGCGCTGATCGTCGACCAGCTGGAGGCCGGTGGCGGACTCGTCGCGGAGCATCTGGGGTTGCCCTTCGCCAGCGTCGCCGTCACGCTCCCAATCAATCGGGAGCCCGGGGTGCCGCCGCCTTATGTCGGCTGGCGCTTCGATCCGAGCCGCAGCGGCTTGAAGCGCAACCGCGGCGGCTGGCGGGTCAGCGATTTCCTGATGCGCGGTGTCGGCGATTCGATCGAGCGCAATGCGGAACGGCTGGGCCTCGCGCCCCGGCGCCGGCTGGAGGACTGCCTTTCGCCGCGCCTTCAGATCTCCCAGATGGTCGAGGGGCTCGATTTCCCACGCCGGGAGCTGCCGCCCGGCTTCCATCATACCGGCCCCTTGCGCGGCGGAGCGCCCGAGCGGTTCGAGCTGCCGCCGGGAGACGGGCGTCCGCTCGTCTATTGCACGCTTGGCACCCTCCAGGGCTCGCGCGCCGGGATCTTCCGGAAGGTCGCCCGCGCCTGCGCCGACCTCGACCTGCGGCTGCTGATCAGTCAGGGCCGGCTCGGCCGGTTGGGGACCGGCGATCTGCCGGGCGATCCGCTCGTCCTCGACTGGGTGCCGCAGGAGGCGGTGATCGCGCAGGCGGATCTCGTGGTCTGCCACGGCGGCATGAACACCGTGCTGGAGCCGTTGGCGGCCGGAGTGCCGATGGTCGTGATGCCGCTCGCCTTCGAGCAGGCGGCGATCGGCGCACGCCTCGAAAGAGCGGGCGTGGCGGCGGTCCTGGGGCACCGCGCCTCGCCGGCGCGGCTTGCCCGCGCGATCGAAAGGGTGAGGTCGGAGCGCAGCTTCCGCGACCGCGCGGAGGCGATGGCCGTCGAGATCGGCGCGGCGGGAGGAGTGCGCCGGGCCGCCGGCCTCATCGAGGCGGCGCTGACCTGAGCCGCTCGGCCGGAAGCCGCCACCAGGGCGTGGCCGGCGAACGGTGGTGCTCGTGATGGTAGCCGAAATGGAAGCAGGTGAGCAGCGAGGCCAGCCAGCCATAGTCGCTGCTCCGGGTCCGGTGCCGGTCCCCGAACGCCTCCGGCCCGGAGCGGTGCGGAAGGAAGGTGCCGAACCCGAAGAGCTGGAGCGAGGAGAGGATCGCCGGAAGCGCCCAGAAGAGCAGCAGGTTCGGGAAGGGCGCGCCGAGCAGCAAAGTGTAGATCGCCACCAGGGCCGTCAGCACCGCCAGCTCCCGCAAGCCGAAATATTGCCGAAGGAAGGCGAGGTACCAGGGCCAGAAGGCGGATGGATGGTCGGCGCTGAAATCCGGATCCGCCGCCGTGCCGGGGCTTCGATGATGGTCGAAATGCTTCGGCCGGAGCCGGTCGAACGAGAAGCCCGCGTAGAGTGCGAGGGCGATCCGGCCTGCCCACAGGTTCACCGCCGGCCGCCCCGGAGCGAGCGAGCCGTGCATGGCGTCATGAGCGACGATGAACAGGCCGACGTTGAGCCAGCAGATCGCCGCCACGAGGATCGGCGCGGCGGGCCATGCCTCGCCCAGCGGCAGCAGGAAGATCGAGCCGACGTGAAGCGCCGCCCAGGCCGCGGCGATCCCCGCGGCGAGCGTGAGGCCGATCGCCGTCTGCCTTGCCGGGCTCACGCCGCCCGCCGGTTCCGCCGCAGCCGGCGGCGGAGGCGCCTGACGGGAGGGGCGTAGAGGAAGCCGAACGAGACCGCGCCGTCGCGCTCAGGCACGGCATGGTGAAGCCGGTGCGCCTGGACGAGCCGCTTCAGATAGCCGCTCCGGGGGTTCGCGGAAAAGCCCAGCCGCCGGTGCACCAGCCCGTCGTGGAGGAGCGTGTAGAGGAGCCCGTACACCAGAGTTCCGACCCCCACCCACCAGAAAGGCGCCCACAGGCCGGCCAGCAGGGTGAAGAAGAGCAGGCTGATCGCCGCGAAGACGAGCGCGTACAGGTCGTTCGTCTCGAACCGTCCTTGCCGGGGCTGGTGATGGGAGCGGTGCCAGCGCCAGCCCCAGCCGTGCATCACGTAGCGGTGCACGATCCAGGCGACCGCTTCCATCGCGACCACCGTCGCGACGACGAGTCCCAGGGCGAGCGGAGCTGGAGCCATGGCGCCGAGATAGGGCCACTGCGCTGGCCCGTCCACGCGCGAGCGCCGGGTACGGTACAAAGCAGGTAGAGGCGGCGGAGGCCGAAGATCGACATCCTCGGCCGGCAAACGGCTGGCGCGCCCGGCAGGATTCGAACCTGCGGCCCCAAGCTTAGAAGGCTCGTGCTCTATCCAACTGAGCTACGGGCGCGCGCCGGCGGGGGGTGTAGCGCGGATTGGGGCGGAACGGAACGGCGGCGGGTATCGGATCGGGCGATCGGCCGCCTTCGTCATCCGACAGGCGGTTTCGCCACGGCGGGCACGGTCTGCTGGTGCTGCACGACCCGCCATTCCTCATGGTCGAGGCGCAGGTAGGTGGAGGTGCAATAGGCGCGGTAGGATTGCTCGCCGCGGCGGGCGTCGGCCTCGTAAGCCAGGGTGATGAGCCCCTCCCGCGGCCGGCGGATCTGCAGGTCGCGAAGCTCCACGCTCGACCAGCGGGGGGTGTCCGCCACGGCCTCGACCGCTTCCTCGCCGCTCATGACGAAGGGCGGTTCGGGAAGGACCATCAGGCAGTCGCCCGAAACGTAACGCCGGTAGACGTCCTCGCCGCCCGTCCACAGCCGCTCCTCGAATTCGCGAACCCGATCGTCATCCATTCAGCCGCTCCTTCCTCGGTTCCAAGCCCAAACCGGCGGAGCGGGAGGCCGTTCCTACCTGCTTTGGCCCGTAGTGCGGCCGAGCGGCGACGCCCGCACCGGCGGGAGCGCTTTTCCGGCTGCCAGAGAGGCGCTAGACCCAGTGCGATGGACGGGGGCGAAGTGAAATCGGTCGAGGGCCCGGCGCTGAAGGGCGCGCATTTCAGATATTACGACCTCGTGATGGCGGCCTTCGTCGCCATCCTTCTCCTCTCCAACGTCCTCGGCGCGGGCAAGCGAGCCGAGATCGATCTTCCGCTGGTCGGGCTGTGGCCGTTCGGCGCCGGTATTTTGTTCTTCCCGCTCTCCTATGTCATCGGCGACATCCTCACCGAGGTCTACGGCTACGCCCGGGCGCGGCGGTGCATCTGGGCGGGGTTCGTGGCCACCTTGTTCATGGCGGCGATGAGCTGGGTGGTGGTGGCGCTTCCGCCGGCCGCGGACTGGCCGGGGCAGGAGGCCTATGAATCGGTGTTCGGCCAGGTGCCGCGGATCGTCCTCGCGTCGGTCGTCGCCTTCTGGGCGGGCGAGTTCGCCAACAGCTACGTTCTCGCCCGGATGAAGCTTCTGACGAAGGGGCGGCACCTGTGGTCGCGGACCATCGGCTCGACCTTCGTGGGGCAGGGGATAGACAGCCTCATCTTCTACCCGCTCGCTTTCTACGGCGCGGCCGGCTGGCCAGTGGAGGCGATGCTCGCGGTGATGGCGAGCCAGTTCGCGCTCAAGGTCGGCTGGGAGGTGCTTCTAACCCCCGTCACCTACGCGATCGTCGGCTTCCTGAAACGGCGCGAAGGCGTCGACGTCTATGACGAAGGCACCGATTTCACCCCCTTCCGCGCCCGGGTCTGACCGGTGGGCCCGTTCCAGCAGACCAAGCACGCCCTCGTCCAGCTGGCCGGCCTGCCCAAGGACGCGCTCCACATCTATGTCGGCCTCGCCGTCTTCCTTGCCGCCGCGGCCTTGCTTCGCCGGCCGCTCGGGAGCTGGGTTCCGATCGCCGCGGTCGTCGGCGCCGCGCTTGCCGGCGAAATCTGGGACCTGCTCGACACGCGCGCCGCCGGCGCCCGGATCCACTGGGACCGCAACTGGCACGACATCTGGAACACCTGCTTCTGGCCGTTCCTGCTCTTCCTACTCGCCCGCTATACGAAGCTTCTGAGCCGACGCTCCTGACGTCGCCGCCGCGGACACGTTTGAAACACTTCTCCCGAGCTCGCGACATCGGTCGGCAAAGCGGCCCCCGCAAAAGCATCCCCGTCGTCCGGCGCCGTTCGCTTCGGACGATCCGTGGGAGTGAAGCGTAAATGAGCTGCCAACCAACGCGGGTCGGCTGACCCGCCGGCGCACGAGCGCCTCCCTTCGCGAACCCCTCAAGAACCCGTCTTCCGCCTCTCCGGCGGGGGCGAAGCCCCCTCATGCCCGATCGACGGGCCAGTACAGGAGTAAGGACAATGGCAACTTTGAACGGCACCCACAAAGCCGACACGATCAACGGAACCGCCCAGAACGACAGCATCTTCGGCGACAACGGCAACGACATGATCAACGGCGGCGCCGGCGACGATCATATCGACGGCGGCAACGGCAGCGACTCGATCGTCGGCGGCGCCGGCAACGACGTCATCGACGGCGGCAACGGCCAGGACACGGCCGTCTTCGCGGGCAAGCGCTCCGACTACCGGGTCTTCGAAGGCCTCAACGGCGCGGTCGTCGTCCGCGATCTGCGCGCCGGGAGCCCCGACGGCCAGGACCGGCTGTTCAGCGTCGAGCGAATCCAGTTTTCCGACGGCACCTTCAAGCTCGTCGACCTCATCCAGGCCAATGTCGCTCCGGTCGCTCAGAAAGACGCGCTGACCCTCTCCGAAACCGCCGGCAAGACCGAGATCACCTCGATCCTGCTCGCCAACGACAAGGACGCCGACGGCGACACGCTCGCCGTCAGCTCCGTCCAGGCGGTCTCCGCGAAGGGCGCCGCCGTCAGCATCGGCCCGGACGGCAAGGTGAGCTACGACGCCGGCTCGATCTTCGCCGATCTCGACAATGGCGAGACCGCGACCGACAGCTTCACCTACACCGTCACCGACGGCAACGGCCACGTCTCGACCGCCACCGCCACGGTGACGATCACCGGCGTGACCCAGAACCAGGCGCCGGTGGCCGCGGCCGACGCGCTGACCCTCGCTGAAGATGCCGGAGCCACGGACGTCACCTCGAACCTGCTCGGCAACGACAGCGATCCCGACGGCGACCTTTTCCAGATCACCTCCGTCCAGGCGGTCTCCGACAAAGGCGCCGCCGTCACCGTCGGCCCCGACGGCAAGGTGAATTACGACGCCGGCAAGATCTTCATCGGCCTCGATGACGGCGAGACGGCGACCGACACCTTCACCTACACGATCACCGACGCCAAGGGCCTCAGCTCGACGGCCACGGCGACGGTGACGATCACCGGGATCTCGCCGCAGAACAGCGCGCCCGTCGCGGTCAACGACCTGCTGGCGCTCGCCGAGGATGCCGGGAAGACCGATCTGACCGCGCTCATCCTCGCCAACGACACGGACGCCGACGGCCACAAGCTGCAGGTGACGTCGGTTCAGGCAGTGACCGCGAAGGGCGCGGCCGTCACCGTCGATGCGGACGGCAAGGTCCTCTACGACGCCGGGGCGATCTTCTCGGACCTGAAGACCGGAAACACCGCCACCGACACGTTCACCTACACGGTGACCGACCCTGACGGCGCCACCTCGACCGCCACGGTGACCCTCAAGATCAGCGGCATCACTCAGGCCCCGGATTTCTACTTCTACGTCCAGGAGGACGGCGAGAAGACGGGGATGATGTCGATCCTCGAGGATTATTTCGACATGAACATCGAGAGCATCGAAGGGCCGAGCATGGGCGGATCGATCAAGTTCGACGATGTGGCCGGAATCCTCAACTTCGCGGCCGACCACGACAGCTTCGACCGGCTGCTCCCGGACCAGAAGATGGAGAGCTACTTCACGGTCGTCGGCGCCGATGGCGAGAAGAAGCTGATCGGAATGGTAATCCACGGCATCAACGACGAGATCGTCGCCGGCGACGACGCCGTCGCGGTCGGCGAGGGCGCCACCACGGGCAATCTGTGGACCAGCCTGATCTCGAACGACAACGACATCGAGAGCGGCATCGCCAGCCGGCGGATCACCTCCGTCGACACCAGCGGCACCGACGGCCCGGTGTTCATGGACACCTTCACGAAGACCCTGACCTATTCCGCCGCCGGAATGGACCTGGCGCCCGGCGAGACCCGCACCGACACCTTCAGCTACACCGTCACCGACGGCTGGGGCTCGTCGGATACGGCGACCGTCACCGTCACGATCACCGGCGGCGAGGGCGGCGGCACTTCGATGTCGATGGCCGGCGGCGAGTCGATCCTGTCCGCTTTCGTCGGCGGCGCCGGCGGCTCGCACGTGGCCGACGGCGAGTTCGCCAGCTTCCCCACGATGCAGTCCATGCAGGAGATGCTGGTCGCGGACGCGGTCGTCGCCTGAGCCGGCTTGGCGGGAATGAAGCGGAGGCCGCTCCCGAAAGGGGGTGGCCTTCTGCTTTGCGCTGGGCCCCCGCCCTTCGATCCTCCCCTGCATTGGCAGGGGAGGGGGACCAGGCGAAGCCTGGTGGAGGGGCCTTCCGTCCTCCGGAGAACCCCTCCACCGCACTCCGTGCGGTCCCCCTCCCCGAGAAATCTCGGGGAGGAATTAGGATTGGCTTGTGTCGGCTCCCGTCGAGGGCGCCCTCCATCCTTGCGCGCGCCGATGCACCATGCCTAGGAACGGCGATGGCCCCGTTCCGCCGAGCCGCGCCCTACATCCTCCACCTGCGCCTGCCGTTCCAGCCGACGCTGGCACCGATCTTCCTGTGGGGCGCCTTGCTGTCCGGCGGGCGCTGGGACGGCTCGACCACCGCCGCTTTCGTCGCTCTCCACCTCTTCCTCTACCCCGCCGCCACCGCCTTCAACTCGGCCTTCGACAATGACGACGGGCCTGTGAGCGGCCTCGAGCGGCCTCCCGAAGCGCCGCCGGGGCTGCTCCCCTTCGCGATCTTCCTTGCGGTCGCCGGAACCGTTCCCGCCTTGGTCGCCGGCCCCGAATTCCTCCTCGCCTACGCTCTGATCGTCGTCTGGACCGCGGCCTACAGCCACCCGGCGACCCGGTGGAAGGCGAGCCCGAGGAAGAGCGCCGCGGCGATCGCGCTGGGGCAGGGGGCGCTCGGCTTCGCCGCCGGCTGGATCGCGGCGGCGCCGCTCGATTGGCGCGACGAGGCCCTGCTCGCCGGAGCGGCGGGCGCGGCGCTGACGGCGCTCGGCCTCTATCCGGCGACCCAGATATTCCAGGTCGACGAGGATCGGCAGCGAGGCGATCGCACCCTGGCGGTCGTGATGGGACCGGCGGCGGCGCTTCGTTTCGGAGCTGCCTGCCTGGCGCTCGCCGGCGTGGTCACGGCCTGGCTGGCGGAGCGCCGCTTCGGCCCACCCGACGCTTTCCTCATCGGGCTCGGCTATGCCGCACTGATCGTTTCGCTGGAAAGGCTGGCAAGTCGGCGGCCGAGTGCGGGAGGGTCCGGGCTCTATCGCCGGGCGATGCGGGTCACCCGATGGGCGACCGCCGGTTTCCTCCTCTTCCTGGCGCTGCAGGCCGTCGGGGGCGAATAGCTAGACGCCGAGCCCTTCGAGAAGCCCCTCGAACAGCCGGCGGCCGTCGGTGCGGCCGTGGGCAGGCTCCACCATCCGCTCCGGGTGCGGCATCATGCCCAGCACGTTGCCCCCCTCGTTGACGATCCCGGCGATGTCCCTGGCGGAGCCGTTGCACGTATCGGCATAGCGGAAGGCCACCCGGCCTTCGCCCTCGAGCCGGTCAAGGGTCTCCGGGTCGGCCTGGTAATTGCCGTCATGGTGGCCGACCGGAATGACGATCTCCTCGCCCGCCTCATAGCGGCTGGTGAAGGGGGTCTGGCTGTTCTCGACCTTGAGCGGCACGTCCCGGCAGATGAAGTGGAGGTTGGCGTTGCGCATCAGCGCACCGGGCAGCAGGCCCGCTTCGGTGAGGATCTGGAAGCCGTTGCACACGCCGAGGATCGCGACTCCGCGCGCCGCCGCCTCGCCGACGGCGCCCATCACCGGGGAACGCGCCGCCATGGCGCCGGAGCGAAGATAGTCGCCGTAGGAAAAGCCGCCGGGAATGGCGATCAGGTCGAGCCCCTCGGGCAGCTCAGTCTCGCGGTGCCAGACCATGGCGGGCCGATTGCCCGTCACCTGCTCCAGCGCGACGGCCATGTCGCGGTCGCAATTGGAGCCGGGGAAGACGATGACCGCGCTCTTCACGCCGGCTGTCCCTCAGCCGCCTCGCGCTCGATCCTGAAATTCTCGATGACCGTGTTGGCGAGCAGCTTGCGGCACATCGCCTCCACCTCCTCGTCGCCGACATCGTCAGCAAGGTCGAGCTCGATCAGCTTGCCGGCGCGGACGTCGTTGACGCCCGCGAAGCCGAGCCCCTCGAGCGCGTGGTGGATGGCCTTGCCCTGGGGGTCGAGAACCCCGTTCTTCAAGGTGACGTAGACTCGGGTTTTCATGGCCGCCCTATGCCGCCAAAGCGGCGGCCGGCACAAGGGCCGCCGCCGCGCGTGGAGGCGGTATCCGTCATCCCGGCGAACGCCGGGACCTCCGGGAGACCCGCCGAGACTTCTCGATCTGAGTCCCGGCTTTCGCCGGGATGACGGCGCGCGCTTGTGGCTGACCCGTTCCCGCCCTATCTCACCCTCATGGCCGAGCCTTCCGAAATCGCCCTCACCCCCTCGGCCGCGGCGCGAGTCGCCGCGATCGCGCAGCGTCAGGGCAAGCCGGCGATCCTTCGCCTCAGCGTGGAGGGCGGCGGCTGCGCCGGCTTCAGCTACCGCTTCGGCCTCGCCGACGAGGTGGAGGCGGACGATCTCGTGGCCGGGGAAGGGGGGGTGACGCTGGTCGTCGACCCGATGACCCACGATCTGGTGAGGGGCGGGGCGGTGGATTACGTCGAATCGCTCGGCGGAGCGGCCTTCCAGGTCAGGAACCCGAATGCCGCCTCGGGCTGCGGCTGCGGTTCGAGCTTCAGCGTCTAGCCGTCATTCCGGCGAAGGCCGGAATCCCTGAACATCGAGCCCATCCGGAGAAATCCGTTGATGGATCCCGGATCAAGTCCGGGATGACGATCCTCATGGGAGCCGCTAAGCCGCCTGCCCATGAAGATCGTCACCTACAACCTCAACGGCATCCGCGCGCGGCTCCCGCGCCTCGTCGAATATCTGCAGGAGGAGAAGCCCGACGTGCTTTGCCTCCAGGAGATCAAGTGCGCCGACGAGGCCATTCCGGTCGAGGACGTCCGCGCCGCCGGCTATGACGGGGTGTGGCACGGGCAGAAGGGCTTCAACGGAGTCGCCATCCTCACGCCCGCGGAGGCCGGGCCGCCGGAGCTTCGGCGGACCGGGCTTCCGGGCGATCCGGACGACACCCACAGCCGTTATATCGAGGCCGAGGTGAAGGGGGTCGTGATCGGCTCGATCTACCTGCCCAACGGCAATCCGGTGGGAACCGAGAAATTCGCCTACAAGCTGGCCTGGATGGAGCGGCTGCGCGAGCATGCCCGGGCCCTGCTCGCGGAGGAGAAGCCGGTGGTCCTGGCGGGCGACTGGAACGTCATCCCCACCGACAGCCATGACGACGTCTTCTCGGTCCGGGCGATGGCGCACGACGCGCTCATGCAGCCCGAAAGCCGGGCGGCATTCCGCCGGATCCTCCATTCGGGCTGGACCGACGCGATCCGGACCCGCCATCCGGACGGGGCCGTCTACACCTTCTGGGACTATACGGCCGGGGCCTGGCAGCGGGACGCGGGCTTCCGCATCGACCATCTGCTGCTCAGCCCGCAGGCCGCCGACCGGCTGCTCGACGCCGGCGTGGACAAGAGCCACCGCGGCCGCGAGAAAGCCTCCGACCATGCCCCCACCTGGGTCCGGCTTGAATAGGGACAGTCACTTGGGACAGTCACTTGGGACAGTCACTAGTGACTGTCCCCATTCCGAAGGATCGCCGATGCAGCCTCTGACCCGCCGTCATTTCCTCGGAACGGCAGGCGCCGTCGCCGCGCTCCAGCTCCTTCCCGGCTGCGCCACCCGGAAAGTGGCCGCCGGGGCGGGCTCGGTGGAACCCCTGCTATCGCAAATGGCCGAGCAGATCCTCGCCGAATATCCGGAGAACGCCACCACCCTCGGCCTCGACAAGGACGCGCGGGCCGGGCTCAAGTCGCGCCTCACCGACCGCTCCCTCCACGGCCGGGCCAGGCTCGCCGGGGCGGCGGCCGACCGGCTGCGGCGGCTCCAGGCGGTCGACCGGGCCCGGCTCGACCCGGCGGAGCGGATCCATCTCGGAGTGGCGGAGACGGCGCACCGCCTCGCGGTCGAGGGCTTCCGCTTCCCTTATGGCGACGTCGTCACCCTCAACCAGAATCTCTCCTACCGGAACGCGCCTTATGTGGTGGCCCAGAATACCGGCGCCTTCGTCGAGGTCCCGGACTTCCTCGACAGCAGCCACACGATCGCCGGCGCGGCCGACGCCGAAGCCTATCTCGATCGGCTCGAAGCCTATGCCGGGGCGATGGACGGGGAGACGGAGCGGCTGGCGCACGATCGCGGCATCGGCGTCGTCGCGCCCGATTTCCTCCTCGACAAGACCCTGAAGCAGATGAAGGGCGCCCGGGGCCAGCCCACCGGCGAATGGGGGGTGGTGACCTCCATCGCGCGCCGGACCGGATCGATCCCGGGCGACTGGCGCGGCCGGGCGCTGGCGCTGGCTCGGGACAAGGTGGCTCCGGCGCTGGACCGGCAGATCGCCGAGCTGACCCGCCACCGCGCCCGCGCCGACAGCCGCGCGGGGGTCTGGAAGCTGCCCGACGGCGAGGATTATTACGCCTGGGCGCTGAGGGCGGCGACGACGAGCAGCCTGACTCCCGCCGAGGTCCACAAGATGGGGCTCGACCAGCTCGCGGAGCTTCAGGGGCGGATGGAGCCGCTGCTTCGCGCCCAGGGGCTGACCCGCGGCACGGTCGGCGAGCGGATGACGGCGCTCGGCAAGGATCCCACGCACCTCTTCCCGAATACGGACGCGGGCCGGGCCCAGATCCTCGAATTCGTCAACGGCAAGGTCGCCGACATCCGCACCCGGCTGCCGCGCGCCTTCGCGACCCTGGTCAAGGGCAACCTCATCATCAAGCGGGTGCCCGTGGAGATAGAGGCGGGGGCGCCCGGCGGCTATGCGGCGGCCGGGACGATCGACGGCTCGGTGCCCGGCAATTACTACATCAACCTTCGCGACACCGCGATGTGGCCGCGCTTCAGCCTCGCCACGCTCACCTATCACGAGGGCATTCCCGGCCACATCTGGCAGGGCGAATATACCTACAAGCTGCCGCTTCTGCGCTCGCTGCTCGCCTTCAACGCCTATTCCGAAGGCTGGGCGCTCTACGCCGAGCAGCTGGCCGACGAGCTCGGCGCCTATGAAGGCGATCCGCTCGGCCAGCTCGGCTACCTCCAGTCGCTTTCCTTCCGGGCTTGCCGGCTGGTCGTCGATTCCGGCCTCCACGCCCAGCGCTGGACCCGCGCCAAAGCCATCCAGTGGTTCGCCACCACCAACGGCTCCACCGTCGAGGAAGTGCAGGGCGAGGTCGACCGCTACTGCGCCTGGCCGGGCCAGGCCTGCGGCTACAAGGTCGGGCACAGCGAGATCAACCGCTTGAGGGAGAAGGCGAGGGGGGCGCTGGGCGAGCGGTTCGACCTGCGCACCTTCGACGACGCGCTGGTGCTCGGCGGCAACGTGCCGCTGACCTTGCTGGAGACGGTGATCGATCAGCATATCGCGGCGCGGGGCGCCTGACGGGCCGGGGCATTGCTCCCGCGCATTCTTCCGGGCATTCTTGCCGTGGCTGGAGCGGAGCGGTGACGATGATTGGCTTGTGGATCTCGGCAGCGCTCGCCGGCGCGCCGCCGGCGGCGGCTCAGGAAGCTCCGCTCGCCCGGGCGCTGTGGTCGATCTCCTCCGACGATTGCGTCAGCGTCCACGCCGACGGCGACCCCTGGGACGAATGCGGCTTCCAGGCCTATGCGATCAACCACCGGGGCGATCGCGTGCTGACCGTCAGCGCCACCGGCACCATCCAATTGTGGGACGGCGACGGACGCGAGCTGCGTCGGATCGACTGGCCGGACCAGCCGTCCGGCGCGAGCGGCTACCCGAGCGGGCGGGTCATCATCTCGGGCAATCGCGGCGTCGCCATCGCCCACTACAACCAGATCGCCGTGTTCGACCTTGCGGCCGGCGAGATCCTTTCGAAGCGCGTCGCCGAGGAAATGATGGTGATCGACGAGCTTCGCCTCGACGGCGATCGGCTGTTGGTCAGCGGCAACGATCGCGAGTGGAAGCTCGGCATACGCGAGATCGCGCTGCCCGGCGGCGAAATCCGGACGGTGCCGCGCACGAGCGAGTGGACCGTGCTGGAGGGGATCGGCCCGGCGGTCTGGCTGACGGGATCGAAGGCGCCCTTCAAGCTTCATTCCAGCCGCCCGCCCGGGATAGCGCAGGACAGGCTGTGGACCTGCGTGCCGGCGGAAGGGCGCTTCTGCTTCCGCCGCGACACGAAAGGCCGGTTCCTGCACGTGGTCGACGTTAGCAAGGGCGACGGGGGGCGCAGCGTGGATACCGGGCGCGTGCTCACCGACTTCGACATTCCCTATTTCGCCGTGGCCGCCGGCCATCCGATGGCCGTATTGTGCGAGCGCGCGCCCGATGACGGAGCGCTTCGGACCTGCCGGGTCTTCGATCTCGTCTCCGGGAAGGCGATCCACGAATTCAAGAACGACAATCTGCGCGTGTTCGGCGCGGCGGACGAGGAGGGGCGGCCGGAGCTCCGGCTCGCTTTGTATCTGGGCGAGCAGAAAAACGAGCACAGGCGGGTCGGCCTCGACGGCAGGATGCGGATCATCGACTCGAAGGGGCAGGCGAACCTGATGGCGCCGGGCGGCGGCCTCGTCCTGCCTGTGGACGACGCGAGCAGCCTGTTCATCGACGCCCGAGGCCGGGCGGCGGCGCGGCTTCCTTTCTCATCGCGCAGCTGCGGCAACGGGTGGCCCGGCTGGACCGGGGACTGCCGCTTCTCGGGCGACGGCAGGCGGTGGCTGCTCCCGCTTCGGCCTAAGGACGAGAGCGAAAAGCGCGGCGGACTGACGCTCGTCGAGCTGCCCGCCGCCGGGCAGTGAATGCAGATGTCGCGCGCCAGTCATTCCGGCAAAGGCTGGAATCCATGAACGCCGCGGCACGAAGCCTCGCACGTCCGTGCTCATGGATCCCGGCCTCCGCCGGGATGACGACCGTCAGCGGATCTCGCTCAGCTCCACGCCCTTCGTCTCCCTGGCCAGAAGCGCGCTTATCCCGCTGATCGCGCAGGTGGCGCCGACATAGATCGCCACCGGCACCGCGCTGTCATATTCCCGATACAGCCACAGCGCGACGATCGGCGCCAGCGAGCCGGCGAGGATCGAGGTGAGCTGGTAGGCGATGGAAACGCCCGAATAGCGGATCCGGGTCGGGAACAGCTCGGTTATGAAGGCGGCCTGGGGCCCGTACATGGCGCTGTGGAGGACGAGACCGACGACGAGGGCGAGAACGATCAGGGCCGGCTCGCCGCTCGCCAGCATCGGGAAGAAGGCGAAGCTGAAGGCGGCGAGGCCGAGGCCGCCGAAGGCATAGACGGGGCGGCGGCCGATCGCGTCCGAAAGGCGCCCGAAGAGCGGGATGGCGAAGAACTGGACGGCGGCGCCGATCAGCAGGGCCTGGAGGGCGAGGCTCCGGGTCTCCGCGGCGACGTCGACGAGGAAGGTCAGCGAGAAGACGGTGAGGATGTAATAGGAGATGTTCTCGCCGACGCGCAGCCCGGCGCCGAGCATGATCGCCCGCGGCCGCTCGCGAAGCACGTCCATCGCCGGAAGCTTCGGCGGGGCCTCGGCCTCTTCGAGCGCCTTCTCGAACATCGGGCTCTCTTCGACGCGGTTGCGGATATACCAGCCGACGACGACCAGGACCGCGGAGAGGAGGAAGGGGATGCGCCAGCCCCAGGCGAGAAAATCCGCCTCGCTCTGCACGGCCGCGATCAGCGCCAGCACTCCGGCCGAAAGCAGGCTTCCGGCCGCGACCCCCGCCTGCGGCCAGCTGGCCCAGAAGCCGCGACGGGCGCTGTCGCCATGCTCGGCCGCCATCAGCACCGCTCCGCCCCACTCGCCGCCGACCGCGAAGCCCTGGACCAGCCGGAGCGCGATGAGGCCTACGGGCGCCCATACTCCGATCTGCCCGTAAGTGGGGAGGAGGCCGATCAGGACCGTCGCAACGCCCATCATGAGGAGGCTCAGCATGAGCAGCCGCTTGCGGCCGATGCGATCGCCATAATGGCCGAAGACGATCCCGCCGAGCGGCCGCGCGACGAAGCCCACGGCGTAGGTGGCGAAGGCGAACAGGGTTCCCGTGAACGGATCGTAGGACGGGAAGAAGAGCTTGTTGAAGACGAGCGCGGCGGCCGAGCCGTAGAGGAAGAAATCGTACCATTCGATGGTGGTCCCGATCATGCTCGCCGCGACGACGCGGCGGAGCCTGTTCGGCTGCCATTGCTCGGATTGCTGTACGGTCGTCATACTGTCCCTCTGGTCGGTCTGAGCAGCCTAGGCGGACATCGGCGCGTTGCGCTACCTCATTCCTCCCCCAGCTTGCCTGGGGGAGGGGGACCGCGGCGCGAAGCGTCGTGGTGGAGGGGCAACACGAACGCTGTTTCCCCCTCCACCGCGCTTCGCGCCGTCCCCCTCCCCGAGGCAAGCTCGGGGAGGAATTGTGATTGCCGCCGCGCCGCCCCAGGCGTAGCCCCTGGGCATGCGCTTCCTCCTCCCGGTCCTCCTGCTCTTCGCCGGCGCCTGCGCCTCCACCCCTTCCGCCGACAGGGAGACGGCCCGCTGGCGGGCGCAGGCGGAGCGGGTGACGATCGTCCGGGACGATTGGGGCATCGCCCATGTGCGCGGCAGGAGCGACGCGGACGCGGTGTTCGGGATGATCTACGCCCAGGCCGAAGACGATTTCAACCGCGTGGAGACCAACTACCTCACCTCGCTCGGCCGGACCGCCGAGGCGGAAGGGGAGAAGGCGATCTGGGCGGATCTGCGCGCGAAGCTCTACATGGATCCGGACGATCTCAGGGCCCGCTACGCCGCCAGCCCGGCCTGGCTGAAGCGGCTGATGGATGCGTGGGCCGACGGGCTGAACCATTACCTCGCAACCCACCCCGAAGTCCGGCCCCGGGCGATCAGCCGCTTCGAGCCGTGGATGGCGCTGAGCTTCACCGAAGGCAGCATCGGCGGTGACATCGAGCGGATCGACCTGGCGGGTCTGGAAGCCTTTTACTCGAAACGGGGGAAGGCGCTCGCGTCATCCCGGCGAAGGCCGGGACCTCAGGGGTTGAAAGGCGCCGAACTCTTCACCCACCGGGGCCTCGGCCTTCGCCGGGACGACGGATCGGACAACGAGCCGCGCGGCTCCAACGGCTTCGCGATCGCGCCTTCGAACAGCGCCGGCGGCCACGCTTTGCTGCTGATCAACCCGCACACGAGCTTCTTCTTCCGCTCCGAGCTCCAGGTGGCGAGCGAGGAGGGGCTGAACGCCTATGGTGCAGCGACGTGGGGGCAGTTCTTCATCTACCAGGGCTTCAACGAGCGCGCGGGGTGGATGCACACGTCGAGCGGCGTCGACGCGGTCGACGAGTTCCTGGAGACGGTCGAGCAGAAGGAAGGGCAGCTCTTCTACCGCTACGGCAATGAGCTGAGGCCGATCGAGACCAAGACGGTCAGCGTCGCCTACCGGACGGCGGACGGAAGCATGGCCAGCCGCAGCTTCGAGACCTACCGCACCCATCACGGCCCGATCGTCCGGGAGCAGGGCGGCAAATGGGTCGCCTTCGCGATGATGCACAAGCCGGTCGAGGCGCTCCAGCAGAGCTTCCTTCGGACCAAGGCCCGCGACCATGACGGCTTCCTGAAAGTGGCGGAGCTGAAGGCGAACTCCTCGAACAATACCATCTTCGCCGACGCCGAGGGCAACATCGCCTATCACCATCCGCATTTCGTCCCGGTGCGCGACGACCGCTTCGATTATACCAAGCCGGTGGACGGAAGCGACCCGCGCACCGACTGGCGGGGCCTGCACTCCCTCATGGATACGCCGCGGGTGCTCAACCCGCGGGGCGGCTGGATCCAGAACACCAACAACTGGCCCTATTCGGCGGCCGGGCCCGACAGCCCCCGGCCGGCCGACTTCCCGCGCTACATGGACATGTTCGGTGAAACTCCGCGCGGGCTTCAGGCGGTGCGCCTGCTCAGCGA